>DASTCF010000189.1:0-5871 GCA_035711365.1 Gemmatimonadales bacterium | reverse complement strand
CCGGAATCACGCGACCTCCGCGGGGGTCGCGACTGCGGTGTGCCGGCGGGCGCCGACCCGTTCGCGGAGGTGCTCGAAGATCACGTAGATCACCGGTACCAGGTACAGGGTGAGGAAGGTGGCGACGAAGACGCCGCCCACGATCACGTAGCCCAGACCCTGGCGGCTCTCCGAGCCCGCGGAGAGGCCGAGGGCGATGGGCAGCGCGCCGAAGATGGTGGAGAAGGCGGTCATCAGGATCGGCCGCAGCCGCACCCGGCCGGCTTCGAGGACGGCTTCGATGAGGCCCAGGCCCCGCTCGCGGAGCTGGTTGGCGTATTCGACCAGCAGGATCGAGTTCTTGGAGGAGAGACCGATCAGCAGGACGAACCCGATCTGGCTGTACAGATTGAGGGTGGACCGCATGACGAACAGCGTCACCAGGGCGCCGGTGACGGCGAGCGGCACCGCCATCAGCACGGTGAACGGGTGCATCAGCGATTCGAACTGGGCCGCGAGCACCATGTACACCACGACGAGCGCGAGGATGAACGCGAAGTAGAGCGCGCTGCCGCTCTCGGCGAGCTCCCGGGACTCGCCGGCAAGGGCGGTCGAGCCGCCCCTCGGGAGGAGCTCGGTCGAGGCCGCGGACAGGCTGTCGATCGCCTCACCCAGTGTGAAGCCCGGCATCAGGCTCGCATCGATGGTGAACGAGGGCACCCGATTGTAGTGGAACAGCTGCTGCGGGCCCACACCCTCGTGGACCGTGGTTACCGCCGCCAGGTTGATGAGCGCCCCATCCTTGCCGCGCACGTACAGCGAGCTCATGTCGGACGGCGTGGCGCGGTCCTCGGGGCTCATCTGCACCACGACGTCGTACAGCTTGTTGTCGCGGGTGAAGGTGTTCACCCGGCGCCCGCCGAGCATTGTCTCGAGGGTGGTGCCGATATCACCCACCGACACCCCGAGATCCTCGGCGCGATCGCGGTCGTACTCGATGGTCAGTTCCGGCTTGTTGACCTTGAGATCGATGTTGACGTTGACGAGCCCCGGAATGGTGCGCGCGCGCTCCAGGAACCGCGGCAGCGCGGCGGAGAGGGAATCGAAGTCCGGGTGCTGTATCACGAACTGGACCGGATTGCCCCAGGAAATCGGGGACGGCTGGAACGCGAAGGCCTGGACGCCCGGGATCCCGAAGAGTTGCGGGAACACCTCGCCCACCACGTCACCGGTGCTGCGGTCCCGATCCCGCCAGTCCTTCATGTTGACGAAGATGATGCCGGAATTCACCGCGCCACTGAAGCCCACGACACTGAAGTACATGTCGATGTCCTTGGTGCGGCCGAGGATCGCCTCGACCTGGCGCTGGTAGGAATCGGTGTACTGGACCGTCGAGCCCTCGGGGGCCTGCGTGAACACCATGAAGAAGCCGCGATCCTCCGGGGGGAGGAATTCATGCTTCAACAGCTTGAACGTGATGCCGGCCACGAGGAGCATCGCCGCCGCCGCGGCCAGCACCAAGCCCCGGCGCCGCACCGCCAGCCCCAGGGTGCGCGCGTAGGTCTCCGCCATCCAGTTGAAGGCCTGCTCCAGCTTCTGGTACGTGACGCCGTGGCTTTTCGGCACCCGCAGGATCAGCGAGCACAGCATCGGGGTAAGGGTCAGCGCGACGAAGCCCGAGATGACGACCGAGCCCGCCAGCGCGATGCCGAATTCGTTGAACAGCCGGCCCGTGGTCCCCTGCAGGAAGGCGAGCGGGGTGAACACCGCCACCAGGGAGATGGTGGTCGCGATGACCGCGAACCCGATCTCCCGGGTGCCATTCGTCGCGGCCTGCTCGGGATTCTCTTTCAGCTCCTCCTGGTGCCGGTACGCGTTCTCGAGCACGATGATCGCGTCGTCCACGACGATGCCGATGGCCAGGATCAACGCCAGCAGCGTGAAGGTGTTGATCGAGAAGCCGAGGAAATACATCAAGCCGAACGCACCGACGATGGAGACCGGAATCGCGAGGCCCGGAATGATCGTGGCCCGCAGGTTTCGCAGGAAGAGAAAGATGATGATGATCACCAGCACGATCGCGAGGAGCAGCGTGCCCTCGGTCTCGCTGATGGAGCGCTTGACGTAGGTCGACTGGTCGAAGGCGGTGGTCAGCTTGACGCCGGGCGGCAGCGCCTGCTCGATGAGCGGCAGTTGCGCGCGAATGGCGTCGGCCACTTCGACCATGTTGGACTTGGACTGGCGCACCACGCCGACGGCCACTGCCGAGGTGCCCTTGAAGCGGAGCGTGCTGCGCTCATCACGTGGGCCCAGCTCGACCCGGGCCAGGTCGCCGAGCCGGACCAGCTGGCCGCCCTGGTTGGCCACCACCACCTGCTGGAACTCCTGCGGCGTCTTGAGCTCGCCCAGCGAGCGGACGGTGAATTCCCGCTGCTGCGACTCGATCCGCCCCGCCGGGATCTCGACATTGCGGGTGCGGATGGCCTGTTCCACGTCCTGCACCGTGAGATTGCGGGCCGACAGCTCCTTGGCCGAGAGCCAGACCCGCATCGAGTACCGGCGCTCGCCGAAGACCTGGGCCCGGCCCACGCCCGGAATCGTCTGGAGGCGCTGCTTGACGATCCGGTCGCCGATGTCCGAGAGTTGCAGGAGGTCGTAGTTGGCGCCGGAGAGCGCGAGCCAATAGAACGGCTGGGCGTCGGCGTCTTCCTTGGCGATGACGGGCTCGAGCACTTCGCGGGGCAGCCGGCCGCGCACCCGGCTCACCTTGTCCCGGACGTCCTGGGCCGCGCTCTCGACGTCCCGCCCGAGGGTGAACTCGAGCGTGATGTTGCTCGATTCCTCGGTACTGGCGCTCGACAGGGTCTTGAGCCCCTCGACCGTGCTGAGCTCTTCCTCCAGGATGTCGGTCACCGCGGATTCGACGACCCGCGGGTTGGCGCCGGGGAGGAATGTCGAAACGGAGATGATCGCCGGATCGATGTCGGGATACTCGCGGACGCCCAGGCGGAAATAGCCGATCGCGCCGAAGAGCACGATGGCCAGGCTGAGCATCGACGCCAGCACGGGACGGCGGATGGAAACGTCGGAGAGGAACATACAGGGGCTCCGGGCACCGCGTTCGTCGAGCGAACGCCATATATTGCAACGAGTTTGATGCATCCCCCGGCCGGACCGGGGCACGTAGTTTAGTAATACGCAGCCGGAAGGGAAAGGATTCCGTGGCCCCCAAGCTCACGAGCCGTCAACTGGCCCAGCTCGGCTTCCTCGAGACCCTGCCCCCGAAGTTCGAGCGGTGGCACAACATCGTGGAGCAAATGGCGTCACTTCAGGCCGATGAGGCGACGGTGCGGAACCTCTGCCGGTCCCTCGACGAAACCAAGACGCAGGCCGGCTCGTTGAACCTCACGGGCCTCGGCGACACCATGGGCATGATGGCGATGCTGGCGCGGCGGAGCGGCGGACTGCAGATGAAGGTGCGGGGGCTCCGCGAGGGGCTGGTCAGCCTGAAGACGAATTTCGAGGGATCCATGCGGGCGGCCACGACGCCGGAAGCGATCGGCGGGGCCGAAAATGATTCGGGCGCCCCGTAGGGCGCCCGGTGCCTCAGGACGACGACTTCTTCGCGAGCATTCGGTCGATCGGCGCGCCGGCGAACAGGACGATCATCGCGTTCACCAGGATGCCGATCAGGGTGGAGACGAACGCGAGGGCCGTCAGGATGAGCCCGGCGCCGATGGCGGCCAGCAGGATGACGAGGACACTGAACATTTGCGTCTCCACCGGGGTATAATGTTCCGGAACCGGCAGTAGCTTACTCGCGCTCCCGGGGCCCGCGCAACCGGCCCCACGGCGCACCCGACACCCCCACCGTCACGAGGATTCAATGCGATCGACGCACACACTCGCGGCCCTTGTCCTTGCCGCCGCCGCCCCGCTGGCAGCGCAGGAGGCCAAGCCGGCCAAGGCCGACGCGGACAAGGCCGTGCAGGGGACCGGCGCCCTGCCCGAGGGCTGGATGGCCCGGGTGGACAAGGACGCCCCGCTCACGAAGGTGAAGTTCGAGAACATGGCCCCCGGCTGGCACGTCACCCTGGGTCCGGCCGCGGTGTTCTACCGTCCCACCGACGTCGTGGCCGGCAACGCCCACATCGTCGCGCTGTTCCACCTCTTCCCCGGCGCGAGCCATCCCGAGGGCTACGGGCTCATCATCGGCGGGCAGGACCTGCAGGGCCCCAACCAGGCCTATACCTATTTCCTGGTCCGCAGCGACGGGAACTACCTGATCAAGCGGCGGAAGGGCGCCGAGGTGACGACGGTGGTCGATTGGACAGCGAATGATGCGGTGAAGGCCGCCGGCGCCGATGGGAAGGCGACTAACGAGCTGTCCGTCCAGATCGGAACCGACAAGGTCTCGTTCATGGCCAACGGGAAGGAAGTCTATTCGGCACCCGCGGCGAGCGTGGACAGCCAGGGCATCGCGGGGCTGCGGATCAACCACAACCTCAGCGTGCACGTGGAGACGTTCGCGGTGCATAAGATGTAGGTGGACAGATGGGCCGATGGGCGGATGGGCAGTAACTGCGACGGGCCTCCGGAGATTCGGGGGCCCGTTACTTCTTCTGGCCGCCCATCGGCCCATCCGCCCAACGGCCCAGTTCCGTCCTCGCCGCCTGGCCCACCTCGCCCTCCGCCTCCTGCGCGATCCGGATCAGCGCGTGCCGCGCGCCCGCAGTCCCCGCCGCGGCGAGCGCCGCCACCGCCTCCAGCCGCTGCGGCACCGGGTACCCACCCCGCCTCAGCATTGATTTCTTCCGCAGCGCGATATTGACCACCGCCGAGAGGGCATCCGGCGAATCGATGAGCGCCAGGGCCTTGAGCATCTCGCTCCATGTCCTGGGATCACGCTCCGCTTCGAGCGCCGCGACCAGCGGCATGGCGAAGGCCCCGCTGCCACGCCGGCCGATCGCCCGGGCGGCATCGGCGCGGGTCGCCGGTGCCGTGGAGGTCAGTCCCTGCCGGAACGCCTCCACGGCCGCGTTGCCGGGATAGCGTGACAGCGCCTCGAGCCCCGCGGCCCTGACGCGCGGATCCGGGTGGGAGAGGAGTCCCTTGAGCGGGACCAGGGCCTCGGGGCGGAGCAGCCGGCCCAGCAGGTCGGCGGCGTTCCTCGCCTCATACCAGCGGGGGCTTTGCAGAAGCGGGATCAGCAGCGGGGCGGCGTTCGGCATCCGCGCCAGGGTCTCGAAGAGGAACCGCCGCGGCGCGAGGCTCTCGGATTCGCGGATGCTGTCCACCATCAGCTCCACCGCGTCCATCCCCATCCACTCCAGCACTTCCGAGGTGCGCGCCTGTTCTTCCGCCGTCCGGATGGCGAACTGGATGAATTCCTGGAGCAGCGGCCGCGGGATGGCGCGCTTCACCGTGATAGCGAAGGTCCGGCGCTCCTCTTCCGGCATCCGCGGCGCGATGCGGATCAGCGCCTGCGCGGCGTGCAGCGCCTCGGTCCACGCGCCGCGGCGGCCCGCATTCTCGATGGCGGCGATCAGCTGCTCGATCTCGCGGACCGGCCCGATACGGATCCGCTGGCGCGCTCCCGTGGCCTCGGCGCTGGGATCGAGGAAGACCAGCCCCTCGGCGTCGCGAGCCTCCTGCATCTCGCGCTTGAGCCGGGGCGGAATCGCGTCCGGGACGACGTAGGAGACCATCTCGTATTCGATGGAGGGCACCCGCGGGAGCGGCAATGCATCGTCCCCGAGAGCCCTGGCGAGGGCATCGAGCTCCGCGGCGGGCGCACCGGCTGCGACCCGAAGGGTCTCCACCTGGCGGCGCAGCATATGGTTCTTGAGGTTGGCCTCGTCGTAGTCGCCCGAGAGCTGGAGCCCCGCATCC
>DASTCF010000188.1:0-8386 GCA_035711365.1 Gemmatimonadales bacterium | reverse complement strand
CGACTACGTCATCATCGGGTCCGGGTTCGGTGGCAGCGTCTCGGCGCTCCGGCTGGCGGAGAAGGGCTACAGCGTCCTGGTGCTCGAGCGCGGCAAGCGCTTCCGGGACGATGAGTTCGCGACCAGCACCTGGAACGCGAGGAAATACCTCTGGGCGCCGGCCCTCCGCTGCTTCGGCATCCTGCAGATCAGCCCTTTTCGGGACGTGTTCGTGCTGCACGGCGCCGGGGTCGGGGGCGGAAGCCTCGGCTACGCCAATGTCCTGATGGAGCCGGACGACGCGCTGTTCGCGTCGCCGTCCTGGAGGCACCTCGCGGACTGGAAGTCGGTGCTTCGCCCCCACTATGACACCGCGCGGCGGATGCTCGGGGTCACCCGGAACCCGAAGTTCTGGCCCGCCGATCGGCTCCTTAAGGAGATCGCCGCGGAGCTCGGCACCGCTGATACCTGGCAACCGACGCCGGTCGGCACGTATTTCGGGGAGCCGGGCCACGAGGGTGAGGAAGTCCCGGATCCGTATTTCGGCGGGGCGGGCCCGCCGCGCCGGGGCTGCATCCACTGCGGCGCGTGCATGGTCGGCTGCCGGCACAACGCCAAGAACACTCTCGTCAAGAACTATCTCTACCTGGCCGAGAAACACGGTGCGCGGATCGTGCCGGAAACCGAGGTGCGGGACATCGTGCCGCTGGCAACAGGGGCCGCGGACGGGGCCCGCTACGAGATTGCCTGTCGACGTGCCACCGGATTCATCGTCAAGGGACAGCGGCGCATCCGCGCGCGAAACGTCATCGTGTCGGCCGGCGCCCTGGGCACGCTCGGCCTCCTCTTCCGCTGCCGCGACGTGACGGGATCGCTGAGCCGGCTCTCTCCCCGGCTGGGTGACCTGGTCCGCACCAATAACGAGTCCCTCCTCGGAGTGACCAGCCGCGACGCGGGGACGGACTATTCCCAGGGCGTCGCAATCACGTCGATCGTCTACGCCGATCCGGTCACCACCATCGAGCCGGTGCGTTATCCGGCGGGCTCGTCCCTCATGCGGCTCCTGGCCGGGCCGATCATCGATTCCGGCGGATTCCTCCAGCGGCTGGGACGTTCGATTCTCGAGGTCATCCGCCGTCCGGCCGACTTCCTTCGCACCCATCTGCTTCCCGGCTGGGCCCAGCGCACGACGATTCTTCTCGCGATGCAGACAATCGACACCCGGCTTCGGCTCCGGCTCGGGCGCAGCATCTTCACGCTCTTCCGGCGCGGACTCGTGTCCGAACCCGACCCGGATGGCACGCCTCCGCAGTCGATCGAGGTGGGCCGCCGCGTGACCCGCCGCTTCGCCGAGCGGACCGGCGGGATCCCGATGGGCTCGATCAACGAGGGACTGCTGGGCATCCCGATGACCGCCCACATCCTCGGCGGGTGCCCGTTCGGCCGGGATGCATCCGAAGGGGTCGTGGGTCTCGACTGTCAGGTTCATAACTATCCGGGGCTCTACGCGATCGACGGCTCCATCATGCCGGCCAACCCCGGCGTCAATCCGAGCCTCACCATCACGGCACTCGCGGAGTATGCGATGAGCCTGGTCCCGGAAAAGCGGCGGACCGATGGATCGACGGTCCGGCGGACAGACGGCAGGACGGAAGGATATCGGGTGGCGTCCTGAAGCCTTCGGACCTGCTGTGCCTCAGTCGTTCTGTCCTCCCGTCCTCCCGTCCTCCCGTCCTTCCGTCGTTCCGTCGTTCCGTCTTTATATTGCCCCCATGGCTCTCGCCCTTACTTCCCCGGCATTCGAACACCTGAGCGCCATCCCGGCGCGCTACACGTGTGAGGGCGATGATCTCGCGCCCGCGCTCGCGTGGACCGGCGTGCCGGCCGGAACGAAGAGCCTGGTCCTGATCATCGACGATCCCGACGCGCCCGATCCCGCCGCGCCGAGGACCACGTGGGTGCACTGGGTGCTCTACAACCTGCCGCCGGACACGCGCGGCCTTCCCGAGGGCACGACGGGTCGTGCCCTGCCGGCGGGCGCGAAGGAGGGCATCAACGACTCGAAGCGCACCGGCTACAGCGGTCCGTGCCCGCCGATCGGCCGGCATCGCTATTTCCACAAGCTCTACGCCCTCGATCTCGTCCTCGCCGACCTCGGCCGGCCGACGAAGGCCAAGGTGGAGTCCGCGATGGCGGGGCACATTCTCGATCGGGCCGAGCTGATCGGGACGTATCAGAAGCGTTAACCTGAAGTCAACTTTTCCAACGGAGTCCTCGTGCTGAAGGAGACGCCCGACCATTACGACGCCGAGCTGGTGATCAAGCTCTACGAGCTCCGGCGGGAACAGCTGATGCGCGAGGCGCGCGACCTGATCACGACCGAGTTCTGGCCCCGCAACGCCGCGGAGGCTGTGGCGGTGACCGGGCCGGACCATCCGTTGAACCGGGCCTATCGCCAGGTATCGACGTATTGGGAAATGGTGTTCGGTATGGCCCGGCACGGGGTCATCCACGGAGATTTCCTGGCGGAGAACAGCGCCGAAGGCCTGTACCTGTATGCGAGGGTGGAGCCCTACGTGGAGGAAATCCGCGCGGCGACGACCCCGCGGTCGTTCCGGAGCGCACAGTGGGTCGTGGAGCACGTGCCGATGGGGCAGGTCATCATGGAGCAACAGCGGGCCCGGGTACGGAAAAAGCTGGGGGGGAAGTAACCCTCAGGCGAGGCGGCGGCGCAGGGCGTCCCGGGCGGTGAGGATGCGCTGGCGGACCTGCTCCTTGAGCGCCGGGATGTCCGCGAGCGTGAGCCCGGCGGTCTCGACCGGCGGGAGGACCTCGACCAGGGCCCGCGCAGGGTTGAAGCGCCAGTCGTGTTTGGGGAGTGCGGTACCCGTGCCCGCGACGGCCAGCGGGAGGATCGAAACCCCGGCCTCGACGGCCAGTCGGAAGGCACCGTCCTTGAAGGGCAGCATCTCACCCGTGGCCGAGCGGGTCCCCTCGGGGAACATGATCACCGAGACCCGGTTCCGCAGCACTTCCCTGCACCGCTGCATGGCCTCGAAGGCGCTCGGTCCGAATCCGCGCTTGACCGGGACGTCGCCCGCCATCCGCATCATCCAGCCGATCAGCGGGATCTTGAGAATTTCGACCTTCGAGAGCCACTTCATTTCCCACGGCAGGTGGCTGATGAGCAGGATGTCGGCGAACGATTCGTGGTTGGAGACGACGACATAGGGGCGACGCGGATCGGGCACCTTGATGCCGGTGCAGCCGAAGCGCCAGAACGGGTTCACCCTCGCCATCGCGACGCCCAGCCGGCGGAACCACCAGCCGATGATGTAGCGGCCACGATCGAACGGGACGGTGGTGACGTACAGCAGGGCCATCATCGGCAACCAGAGAATCACGACCACCGCGATGCCGAGCCAGGCCCACGCGGATCCGAGAGTTCGCAGGAAGGTGCTCATGGGGGGAAAATAGCGGGCCCTCACCTAATCGTCCGCCTGACCTCCTGCGTCCCATCGGACAGCGTCACGTCGAACCCGACCGCGTCAGGAACCTCCACCCGGCCACCCCGGGCGAGCGAAAGGATCTGTCCGGTCGCGGCGACACGGACCACGGCGAGCGGGTAGGCGCGGTGGTCCCAGCGGACGGTCGCGCGCGGAGCCCGGTGCTCGAGCGTGAGGCCGGGCGCGCCGGCGCGCCGGGCGGCGCCGGTCGAGACCCGTTCGGTCCGGACACCAGGGCCGGTCAACAACAGGCGATCCAATTGCCGGCCGCGAATCAGCCGGAGCGGCACCGCGAACGCGAACAGCTCTGTCGGCACGCGCGCATCCGGCACGACCGCGGGGGTGAATGAGAGCCTGAGTACCTCCGCGCCCTGGGCATCTTCGCCCCGCAACGTGAACCTGCCGCCCGTCTGGGGCAGCGAGGGGTAGGTCGTTGACTCGAAGGCCGGCTCCAGCACGGCCTCCCCGTTCTCGATCCGTCCCCAGACGACCAGGCTCCGCTCGCGTGCCCCACTGGCCTGGACGACCGAGGGGCTGGTGGAGAGGTAGTAGTACTCGGCGGAGTAGTTGTATTCACTGATCCAGACGTTGCTGCAATACCCCATGATGTCGTGCATGGTTGGCAGCCTGAGCACGCTGCCGAAAATGTCGTACCCATAAATCCCGATCGTGCCGTCCGGGTAGGGATAGCCCGGATCCACTCCGTCCGGACCACCGCATGGCGCGTGGAACCTGCTGAAGTTGTGACCGAGCTCGTGCGCCACGACCTCATTCGCGCTCGGCATCTTGTCCCACCCGACCGCCGCCTTGCCGGGCACGTATCCATAGCCCGCGACACCGGAGCCGTAACTGGTGGCCGCGATGCCGAAGTAGTACCAGCTGGGATCCTCTGCGACCCGGAGCGCGTCCATGTCACTCAGCAGATCGGTCCAGGCGTGGTTGGCGTCGTTTGACTGCAAGGTTGATCCGAACGCGTAGGTAGTCCGGACGGTCGCGTTGGCGGGGATCGGCAGGGGGTGGATCCGCATCGTCAGATCCAGGAACTGCGAGACGTTACCCTCCGAAATGTTCCCGGTCAGGCCGGATTGGATAACGGGCACGAATCGGACGTTGAATGCCGGAATCACGCCGACGCCCAGGTTGAACGGGCTGCCGCCGGTGGAGACGCTGTTGTCCCCCTCGTCGAATTCGGCGATCAGGTTGTCCGGATCCACGTCGATGATGATTCCGAGCCCGGCCTGCATCAGCGAGGACGGCAGGGCCAGGTTCCACGACGTCGTGAGCGGATCTTCGTCCACCAGCACCGGCACGCTGGTCCCCGGCGCCGGTATCGTCGTGGTCTGGACCAGCACTCCGCCCTGGTAGAACCGCACCCGCACGTCGGGCGTTGTCGTATTGGTCGCCGATGCGACCACGAACACCCGGAGGAAGGCGCCCCGGCCCGCGAGCAGCGGCGCGCTGCGAGTCAGGTTCTGCGCACTCTGCGTGACATACCAGCCGCCCACGCTCAGGTTGAACGCGCCGGCAGGCGGCTGGTACGTCACGGTTGCGGCGGCGGGACTGGTGCTCGATACCGTCCGGTTTTGTGAGGCCGGCGCCGGGGTGAACGTCGTCCCGGACACATCCACCGCGGCCGCTGCTACCGTATACGTGCCCGGGGTGAGTGCCGTCAGTGTAGTGGTCGCCGTGACGTTGGTGCTGAACCCTCCGGGTCCCGTGACGGTGATGGCGGCGGAGGTGCCGGCCGGCAAGCCGGTGACCGTAATGGTCAAGGTGCCGGGCACGATGGCGTAACCGATGCTCGCCGAGGCGGCGTCACCGGCTGTGACCTGAAGCGTCTGGCTGAGCGGCGTCGCCGCATAGGTGTTGGCCCCGACCTGAACATTCGCGGCCGTTACCGTGTAGGCGCCGGGGTCGAGATTCGATATGGTGGTTGAGGCGGTGAGTAAGCGACTGTAGTTGTCCGGCCCGCTCACCAGGACGCTGGCCGACGTCCCGGCTGGCAGTCCGCTCACGGCTACCTGCAGGCTGCCGACCTCCGGATCGGTGGTGCCCCCGCTTCCGCCGCCCCCGCACGCGGCGGACACGACGGCCAGGAAGGCCGCGATTGCCCAACGGGTTCTATTCAGACGTCCCGCCCTTCCGTCTCTTCCACCTCGTCCGACCTTCCGTCCGCCTCCCACAGGGCGAAGACGTTCCCATCGGGGTCCGCCACCAGGGCCATGATGCCGAAGGCTTGCCGGGTAGGCTCGGTGAGAAACCGCACCCCGCGGTCGTGAAGCCGCTCGCAGTAGCTCAACAGGTCGGGTACATGGAGGGTGACGCCGGTGTGCCGTCCGACCAGCACCTTCGCGTCCGCATGGACTGCAGGATGCACGCCAAGCCGGGTCTCCCCGTCCAGGAACTCGGCACCGAATGCCCCCTGGCGCAGCAGCGGCAGCCCGAGGTGGTCCCGGTAGAACAGCAGGGCGCGGTCCATGTCGGTGACGAAGACGGCGACGGAATACAGGGTGGGGGGCATTACCGGGGGAATCTAGACGGTCAGGCGGACCGGCGGACAGTAGAGTCGGCAGCCCATCCGCCCATCCGCCCATCCGCCCATCTGCCCATCTGCCCATCCGACCTGTACATTCGCCCCAACCCACGCCCGGAGCTCCGTTGACCGTCACCTACGCCCGTCGCCTCGGACTCTTCTCCGGGACCATGTCGGTCATCGGCGGCATCATCGGATCGGGGATCTTTCTCAATCCCGCCATCGTTGCTCAACGGGTCGGCACCCCCGCCGCCACCCTTGGGGTCTGGATCGGGGGTGGAGTCGTTGCTCTCATTGGCGCGTTCATCTTCGGCGAGCTGGGCCAGCGGCGACCGCGAGTCGGCGGCGGTTACGCATATCTCCGCGAGGCCTTCGGTGCCCTCCCCGCCTTCCTGTACGGCTGGGCGCTGCTGCTGGTGATCGCCACGGGGGCAATCGCCGCCGTGGCCGTGACCTTCTCGAGCTACCTGGCGGCCATGCTCGGTTTGGGGCCCTCGCTGCATAAGCCTGTGGCCACTGGCGCCATCCTGCTGCTCACGCTGGTGAACTGCCTCGGCGTGCGCCCGGGAGCAACCACGCAGAACATCTTTACCGTTCTCAAGCTTGTGGCCATAGGGATGGTGGTCCTGGCCGGGCTCTTCCTTGCCGGCGGAGGTACCCCCTGCCCCGATTGCGCCGTCCAGGTCCCGGCGTCGGGATGGCCGATGTTCGGCGCCGTGGCCGCCGCGCTCGTACCGGTGCTGTTCGCGTACGGGGGCTGGCAGCAGACCAATTTCATCGCGGGCGAGCTGGTCGACGCCGAACGCAATCTGCCGCGGGCGCTGGTGCTCGGCGTGGCCATCGTCGTCCTGGTCTATGTGCTCGCCAACGTGGCATACCTGCGGGCACTAGGGGTCGGAGGCCTGGCGCACAGCGACGCGCCGGCCGCGGACACGATGGCGGTCTTTGCCGGCCCGGTGGGACGGACGCTGATCACGGTGGGAATCGTCTGCTCGACGTTCGGATTCCTGAATCTCGTCATCCTCGTAAGCCCGCGCGTCTACCAGGCGATGGCCGCCGACGGGCTCTTTTTCTCATCGTTCGCGGATCTCCACCCGCGCTACCGCACGCCGCTCACTGCAACCGTGTTCCAGGGGGTGTGGGCCAGCCTTCTCGTGTTCTCGGGGAGGTACGGCGCGCTTCTCGACTACGTGACATTCGCGGACTGGATCTTCTTCGGACTGACGGCGGTGACACTCGTGACGTTCCGGCGGCGGGAGGGCGTTCCCGGACCCGGGGCGTTCCGGCTTCCGGGCTATCCCTGGACGCTCATCGTGTTCCTGCTGGCAGCGGCGTACGTGGTCGTCGGCTCCATCCGCTCCAACCCAGGCAATGCGGTCAGGGGCACGGCGCTACTGGCCCTCGGCGTGCCGGTGTTCCTCTACTGGCGACGCTCGACGCGACCGGCCTGAGCCTCCCGGAGGGTCTCGACGGCGTTGCGCCAGTTTCGGCGCATCAACTCCAGGCCAGGCCTGGAGAGGGGGGTGTCCGCGAATCGCCGCTCGAACGCCTCGTCGGTCATGGTGTCGAAGGAATCCGGCCCGGCTTCGGGGAGATCACCCCGCGGCCGGAACTCCCCGACCGTCGTAGTCTGCGCAAACCGCAGATTCCACGGGCAAACCTCATTGCATACATCGCAGCCGAACGCCCAGCCGTCAAAACGGCCGGCCAATTCGGCCGGAAGCACTCCTTTCCACTCGATCGTGAGGTAGGATATGCACTTGGTCGCGTCGAGGACGTGCGGATCGACGAACGCGGAGGTCGGGCAGGCATCGAGGCACCTAGTGCAGCTCCCGCAATGATCCGAGGTGAAGGGCGCGTCGATCTGGAGCGGCAGGTCCGTGAAGATGGTGCCGATGAAGAACCAGGATCCGACCCCGGGGCGAAGCAGCATCGTGTTCTTGCCGATCCAGCCGAGGCCGGCCCGTTGGGCGAGCTCGCGTTCGGGCACGGGGCCGGTGTCGACGTACGGCCTCGCCGCCTTCGCACCGCCGGCTCTCAGGAAGTCAGCTAACGCATTGAGGCGGTTGAGAGTGACGAGGTGGTAGTCTTTGCTACTAGCATATCTCGCCACCTTCGGACTGCCGGATGATCCCGGAGAGTAATCCGCATAGTAGTAGTTGTCGAGAACAACAAGAACTCGCCGCGCGGCTGCATCGATCTTCCGCGGGTCGCGGCGCTTGACCGCCTGGCGGTTGAGGTACCGCATCGTCCCGCCGTACCCGCGGCGGAGCCAGTCGTCGAGCTCCTCGGCATAGGCGGAAGGCTGCAGGTCGGTGACGCCACAAGCGATGAAGCCGAGCTCCGTGGCCTTGGCCTTCACATCGTC
>DASTCF010000187.1:0-33204 GCA_035711365.1 Gemmatimonadales bacterium | reverse complement strand
CCTCCCCCACCCTCGCCTTGCCCCGTGGCCCCTCCTATACTGCGTGATGAACGAACCGCGCGATGCGCCATTGACCGACCGCTGATGCCTCCCCGCGTCCTCTCCCGCTTCATTGCGCCTCCGCCTGGAGGCCAGGGCGATCCGCTCGCCGGCCCAATACGGGGCGAGCTGCTTGGCGCCGAGCGGCTCGGCGAGCGCGCCCGTGCGATTGCGGCCGCGCAGCGGCTCGTGGCGGGCAAGCGAGCCCGGCGGCGCACCCCGCTCCTGCTCCGGCTGGACGAGACCCGGCGCATCCTCGAAGACGCCCAGGCGCGCCTCGCGCACGCCGCCGACCACGGCGCCGACGTCAGCCCCGCCGCGGATTGGCTGCTCGACAACTACCACATCGTTCAGGGCCACATCGGCGAAGTCCGGGAGAGCCTGCCCACCGGCTATTACCGTGAGCTGCCCGAGCTGGCGAGCGGGCCGCTGGCCGGTTATCCGCGCGTCTACGAGCTCGCCATCACGCTGATCTCGCACAGCGAGGGCCGGGTCGACCTTCGCAACGTCGATGGATTCATCTCCGCCTTCCAGCAGGTGGCCGCGCTCACCATCGGTGAACTCTGGGCGGTGCCGGCCATGCTGCGGCTGGGCCTCATCGAAAACGTCCGGCGGATGACCCTGCGTACCCTCCAGCGGCTGGACGAGCTGGAGGCCGCGGATGCGGCCGCCGCCCGCATCTCCCGCGCCGGCGAGGCGGGCCGCGAGGCGCTCGACGCCGCCCTCAACCGATTTGCCGCCAACCCGCCGCCGCTCACCGCAACCTTCGTCTCCCGCTTCCTGCAACAGCTCCGCGCCACCGGCGGCGCGCTTCCGGCCGTCGTGCGGCTCGAGCATTGGATCGCCGAGGAAGCGCTGAGCTCGGCGGAGGCCACCGCCCGGGCCACCCAGCGACTCGCGCTCACCCAGGTCGGGATGGCGAACAGCATCACCAGCCTCCGGACGATCGGGTTGATGGACTGGCAGGCGCTGGTCGAGGGACAGAGCCACCTCGAAGCCGTCCTGCGCGAGGATCCATCGGGATTCTACCCGCGCATGACCTTCGAGACCCGGGACTGGTACCGGCACATCGTGGAGCGCATCGCCAGGCGGACCGGGCGGCTCGAGTCGGAAGTGGCGCGGGCCGCGATCGCCCGTGCCCGGGCGTGGATAGAGCAGGGCGCAGGGGATCCGCGCCGGGCTCACATCGGTTACTACCTCATCGACGACGGCCTGGAGGAGCTCGAGCGCGAGACCGGATACCGCCCGGCCACATCGGAGGCGGTGGACCGCTGGATCCGGCGACATCCCAATGTGGTGTTCGTCGGCGGCGTGGTATCGGCGACAGTCGCGGCGCTCGCCGCGGTGCTCTGGCTCAGTGGGATCCCCGCGGGCGTCCAGTGGCTCCTCGTGCTCCTGCTCGCGCTCATTCCGGCGAACGATATCGGGGTAAATGTCGTGAACCAGCTCGTCACGGCCTTCCTGCCGCCGCGCCCCCTGCCCAAGCTCGACCTGCATGAGCACGGCGTGCCACCCGAGTTCCGCACCGCCGTGGTCATCCCGACGCTGTTCGACAGCATCGAGGCGGTCCAGGAGGCGCTCGAAAACCTGGAAGTGCAGTTCCTCGCCAATCGCGAGGCGCATCTGCACTTCGCGCTGCTGAGCGACTTCACCGATGCGGCGACCGAAACCCGTGAGGGCGATGACGCCCTCGTGGCAGCGGCCGCGGACGGCGTGCGGGCCCTGAATGCGCGGTACGCCGGCGGCCGCGACGACGCGTTCTACCTTTTCCACCGCCCGCGCAAGTGGAATCCGCAGGAAGGCGTCTGGATGGGGTGGGAGCGCAAGCGCGGCAAGCTCGCCGAATTCAACCGGTTCGTCCTGGGCGGCGCGGAGGGAGCGTTCACGGTCACCGTGGGCGACATCGCCCAGATTCGCCGCGTCCGATATGTAGTCTCCCTGGACGCGGACACCATTCTTCCGCCGGACGCGGCGCCGCTTCTGGTCGGCGCCCTCGCGCATCCCCTCAATCGCGCCTTGTACGACCCCAGCCTCGGGCGCGTCGTCCGCGGATACGGCATCCTGCAGCCGCGCGTCGGGGTATCGCTTCCCAGCGCCCACCGATCCATCTTCGCGTCGATTCACTCCGGCCACCCGGGCGTCGATCCCTACACCACGGCCGTCTCCGATGTCTATCAGGACCTGTACGGGGAAGGCAGCTTCACCGGCAAGGGCATCTACGACGTCCAGGCGTTCGAGCAGGCAACACACGGGCGGTTCCCGGAGAACACCCTCCTCTCCCACGACCTGATCGAGGGGAACTACGCGCGGGCGGGCCTCGCGACCGACGTCGTCGTTTACGACGACTACCCGAGCCGCTATCTCACCTTCGCCCGGCGCAAGCATCGCTGGATCCGGGGAGACTGGCAGCTCCTGCCCTGGCTGATGCCGCGGGTCCCCGGTCTGGACGGTCCGGAGCCCAACCGGCTGTCGCTGCTCTCCCGATGGAAGATTCTGGACAATCTGCGGCGCAGTACGGTCGAGTTGGCTCAGCTGACGTTCCTGGTGCTGGGCTGGGTGCTGGCGCTGGGCGCGCCGCTCCGCTGGACCCTGCTCGGCCTCGGGGCAGTGGCCGCGCCGTGGATCGTCGCTCTCCTGCTCGCGGCGGTCCGCCCCCCGCTCGACAAGTCGTGGCGCGCGTACTATCGGGCGGTGGGACGTGACGCGCTCACGAGCGCGCAGCAGCTCGCCCTCGCCGTTGTCTTTCTCCCGCACCAGGCGTGGGTGTCGGCGGATGCCATCGTCCGCACCCTGTGGCGGATGGCGGTCAGCCATCGCCATCTGCTGCAATGGCAAACCGCATCGCAGGTCGAGCGTGGCGCATCCGATTCCGCGGCCGTGGCGTGGCGGAGCATGTGGCCGGCCGCCGCGATCGCAGGGTTGATACTCGTTGCGGTCCTTCGGCGTCCGGTCCCAGCGCAAGGCGCAACCGGCGTTTTGTCGTGGGCGCTTGCATTCGCGGTGCTGCCGCTAGTCGTGGCGTGGATCGCGTCGCCCTCCATCGCGCGCGCGCTCAGCTTGCCCGCCGTACGCCGGGAGCGGCGCCTGGCGCCGGACAGCCGGCGCCAGGCGCTCCGTTATGCGCTCCTGCACTGGCGCTTCTTCGACCGCTTCGTGGGCGCGGACACTCATTGGCTCGCGCCGGACAATTTCCAGGAGGACCCGGCACCGGTCGTGGCCATGCGCACGTCGCCGACCAACATCGGCCTCCAGCTCCTCGCGACAGCGAGCGCGCGCGAACTCGGCTTCCTCCCGCTGGACGAGATGACTCAGCGGCTGGAGCTCGCGTTCCGGTCCCTCGAGCGGATGCGCCGATTTCGGGGTCACTTCTACAACTGGTACGATCTCCGCGACCTGAGCCTGCTCGACCCGCCCTACATCTCCACCGTCGACAGCGGGAACCTGGCCGGCCACCTGCTCGCACTCCGGCAGGGGTGCCTCGAACTGATCGACGGGCCCGTGCTCGACCTGCGTGTCTGGCAGGCGGTCGACACATCGCTCGGGCTCGCCGAGGAGCGGCTGCGCAATCACGCCCCGCTTCCCGCGGTGACGGACCGGCTCCGGGCGGCCCGGGAGTCGTTGATCGCGCACCGGCGCGAGCCGGCGACAGCGGACGCGCTCACTGGAGTGGCGGAGGCGCTGCGGGAGGCGGAATCGGCCCTTGTCCGGGAGGGACTCCCGGCCGGAGACGCCGAACCGGCGACGGAATGGATCTCGTGGAGCCTGCGGCTCATCGCCACACACATCGCGTGCATCAGGAACCTCGGCGCGGCGCCCCTCGACACGCTGCGGCAGCTCGCCGGCCGGTCCACGGAGGCGGCCAGGCTGGTCGCCCGGCTCGAGGCGATCGCCGACCGGGCGTATCGCTATGCGATGGAGATGGAATTCCGTTTCCTCTTCGACGCGGATCGCATGCTGTTCGCGATCGGGTTCCAGCAGGCCACCCACTCGGTGGATGGATCGAATTACGACCTGCTGGCGTCGGAGGCCCGGCTGGCGAGCTATCTGGCGGTGGCGAAGAATGAAGTGCCGGTCGGGCACTGGTTCCGGCTCGGCCGCTCGCTTACCTACGCGGCGGGGACGCCGGCGCTCGTGTCGTGGAGCGGGAGCATGTTCGAGTATCTCATGCCAATGCTCGTGATGCGCACGTTCCCGTTCACCGTGCTCGCGCAGACCTGCCAGGGGGCCGTTGCCCGGCAGGTGTCCTACGGTGCCGAGCGGGGCGTGCCCTGGGGCGCGAGCGAAAGCGCGTACAATGTGCGCGACCGGCACCACATCTATCAGTACCGTGCCTTCGGCGTGCCGGACCTGGCCCTCAAGCGCGGGCTGGGCGGGGAGCTCGTGATCGCGCCATATGCATCGGTCCTGGCGGCGATGGTGGACCCGGAAAGCGCCCTGGCCAACCTGAAGACGCTGGAAGGCAAGGGCGCCCTCGGCCCGTACGGGTTCCGGGACGCCATCGACTACTCCCGCCCCGATCCCGACCGCCGGTACGCGGTGGTCCGCACTTACATGGCCCACCATCTCGGAATGGGTCTGGTCGCGCTGACCAACGTTCTCGCCAACGAGGTGTGGCAGCGGCGCTTTCATGCCGAACCGATGGTGCGTTCGGCGGAGCTGCTTCTGCACGAGCGCATTCCGCGCCGTCTCGTGCTGCAGGAACCGCAGCGGGCGGAGGCGGGCGGGACATCCCAGGAGACGGAGCTGGACCGGCCCGCCGTGCGACAGATCGACACGCCGGACACGGTCCATCCGCAGGTCGCGCTGCTGGGGCAGTTGCCCTATACCATCATGGTCAGCCACGCGGGCGCGGGGTACAGCCGGTACAACGCACTTGCGGTCACCCGCTGGCAGTCCGACGGATGCTGCGATGCCACCGGGCAATTCTGTTACGTGAAGGATCTCTCGACGGGGCGGCTCTGGTCAGCCGGGCACCAGCCCGTGTGCGCCGCCGCCGACTGGTATCACGCCTACCTCGCCACCGACCGCGTCACGATCCACCGGGCCGACGGCGGGATCGAATCGAGGACGGAGATCACCGTCGTACCGGACGACTCCGCCGAAGTCCGGCGCATCACCGTGACCAACAACAGCGATGAGCCGCGCGACGTCGAGCTCACGAGCTACGGCGAGATCGTGCTTGGTCTGCCCGACGCCGATCGCGTGCACCCGGCCTTCGGTAACCTGTTCGTGGAGACGGAATGGCACGAATGGTGTACGGCCATCACGGCGACACGGCGTCCACGCTCGGCGCAGGAGCAACCGCTCTGGTGCGTACACGTGGTCGATGCCGGCAAGGCGCACGTCGGGCCGGTTACCTGTGAGACCGACCGCGCCCGGTTCCTCGGCCGGGGACGCTCGACCCGTGATCCGGCGGCGCTGGACGGGAGCGGTGCGCTGTCCGGCACCACCGGCGCCGTGCTCGATCCCATCTTCGCCCTCCGGACCCGAATCCGCCTGGCGGCGGGACAGTCGGAATCCGTCGCGTTCACCACACTGGTCGCAACCTCCCGGGAGCGGGCGTTCGAGCTGGCGGACCGCTACCACGACCCCCACGCGGCGCAGCGGGCGCTCGATCTCGCATGGACGACGAGCCAGGTCGAGCTGCGCGAGTTTGGCCTGACGCCGGTGGACGCAGCCGTCTTCCAGGACCTCGCCGGCCACCTCTTCTACGCCAACGCGCCCGCGCCGGAGTCCGAGGCCGAGCAGCGCCGGGAACACGCCTCGCGCCGGCAGCTGTGGGCGAACGGGATCTCTGGCGATTGGCCGATCGTGCTGGCCACCATCGACTCGGCGGAGGGGCTTCCCTCGCTCCGTCAGCTCCTGATGGCACATCGCTATTGGCGCCGCCGCGGGATGACGGTGGACCTGGTCGTTCTCAACGCCCGCCCGTCCGACTATCTCCAGGACCTGGCCGACCAGATCACCTCCGCGGTCTACGCCTTGAGTGACCCGGACGCCTTCGACAAGCCGGGCGGCGTGTTCATCCGGCGGCGCGAGTTGCTCGGTGCCGGTGAGCTCTTCGCGTTCCGTACGGCGTCCCGGGTGCACATCCCCTGCGACGGACGACCGCTCTCCCGGATTCTGACCTCCCTGACCGTTCCCGAGGAATCGTTGGCCGCGGTCAACGGAGCCGTGCCGCCCGAGGAACCGGCGCGCGACCGGGGTCCATGGGGGGTGGCGGACGTGGTCCGGCGCATCGGAGCGCGCCTCCCCGCCCTCCTGGGCCCCCTCGTGGCACCGTCGCACGCCGGCCCCCCGACGCCGAAGGACCGGTCTGATGACGACGTCCTCCCCTCCTTCGCGAACGGCTTCGGCGAGCTCGCGGCCGATGGCGACTACGACATCCACGTCCGGGGAGACCGGTTGCCACCCGCCCCGTGGGCCAATGTGATCGCCAATCCGCACGGCGGATTCCTGGTGACGGAGCGGGGCGGCGGATTCGCCTGGGCGGGGAGCAGCTACTTCTTCCGGCTGACGCCGTGGCACAACGATCCGGTCCGTGATCCTCCGGGCGAGGTCCTGTACCTGCAGGATGAAGACTCCGGTGAGCTCTGGTGTCCGACGCCGGGACCCATCCGAACGGGCACGACGTATGCCGTCCGGCACGGCGCGGGCCACTCATCGTTCACGCACGAGCGAAACGGGATCACAACGCACTTGATCCTCGGCATGCCCGAGGAAGCGGCGGTCAAGCTCTCGCTTCTCCGTGTGACCAACACGGATCGGCGGCCGCGCCGGCTGACGCTGACGACGTACGTGGAGTGGACGCTTGGAGTGCTCCGGGAGCATACCCAGCACCAGGTGAGCACCGAATTCGATCGCGAATCCGGCACGCTCTTCGCGCGGAACTCGTTCGAACCGCAGTTCGCGGGGTGGACGGCTTTCCACGCCATGACTGAGCCGGTCAGGTCGTTCACCGCGAGCCGGCGGGAGTTTCTCGGGAGAAACGGCGCGGCCGATGCACCGGCGGCGCTCCGTGCCGGCGTGCCGCTGTCGGGGACCGCAGGGGCCGGCATGGACCCCTGCGCGGCACTGCAGGTTCACCTCGAGCTCGCGCCCGGGGAAACACGGGAGGTCGTCATCCTCCTGGGCGCGGCGGCGGACGAGGCCGCGGCCCGGGACGTCGTCGCGCGCTATGGCAACGTGGGGCGCGCCCGGGCTGCGGTGGACCAGGCGATCGCCGGATGGGCAAGACGGCTGTCGGTCATCACCGTGCGCACGCCGGAACCCACCTTCGACGCCATGCTGAATCGGTGGATGCTCTACCAGGCGCTGGCGAGCCGCATGTGGGCGCGTTCGGGGCTTTACCAGAGCAGCGGCGCGTACGGTTTCCGGGACCAGCTCCAGGACGTCATGGCGCTGGTGTACGCCGAACCGGCGCTGGCGCGGGAACACATCCTTCGCGCCGCGTCCCGGCAGTTTCTCGAGGGCGATGTGCAGCACTGGTGGCATCCCGAGTCGGGCAACGGTGTCAGGACCCGGTTCTCCGATGACCTGCTCTGGCTGCCACATGTGGTGGACCACTACGTTCGGGTCACCGGGGACGCCTCGGTCCTCGACCAGCGCGTGCCGTTCCTCCGCATGCGCGCGCTCGAACCGGATGAGAGCGAGCTGTACGACGTGCCCGAGGTCACAGGGGAGCAGGGTTCCGTATACGAGCACTGCCTCCGCGCGCTGCAGCGAGGATCCACCAGAGGCGCCCGTGGCCTGCCCCTGATCGGCAGCGGTGACTGGAACGACGGAATGAACCGGGTCGGCATCGAAGGGCGCGGCGAGAGCGTCTGGCTGGCGTGGTTCCTGGTCACGACGCTGCGCGCCTTCGCGGAGCACGTGGAGGCGCGGGGCGATACGGAGACCGCAGGGGAATTCCGCCGACAGGCCGACGCGTATGTCGCGGCGGTCGAGACGCACGGATGGGACGGCGCATGGTATCGCCGGGCCTACTTCGACGACGGCACCCCGATCGGTTCAGGGGCGGGCAACGAATGCCGGATCGATTCCATCGCGCAGACCTGGAGCGTGATTTCCGGCGCCGGAAGGCCGGAGCGCCAGGCCCAGGCCATGCGATCGCTCGAAGAGCACCTGGTGCGGGAGGACGCGCGCCTGGTGCTGCTGCTCACGCCGCCGTTCGACTCGATGGCACACGACCCCGGCTACATCAAGGGCTACCTCCCGGGTGTCCGGGAGAACGGCGCCCAGTATACGCATGCGGCACTCTGGGCCGTGCTCGCCACTGCCTTGCAGGGGAACGGCACCCGTGCCTTCGAGCTGTATCAGATGCTGAATCCGCTGACCCACGCGCGCACGCCCGAGGAAGTCGGCACCTACAAGGTGGAACCGTATGTCGTGGCCGCGGATGTCTACACGGCAAAGGGCCAGGTTGGACGTGGGGGCTGGACCTGGTACACGGGTTCGGCGAGTTGGATGTACCGTGTGGGTTTGGAGGGAATCCTGGGACTGAAGAAGAGGGGAAATACGCTCTATATCGAACCGCGGATCCCTGCCGACTGGCGCGAGTATACGATCGAATACCGCTTCGGAAAGAGCCTGTACGTCATCACCGTGCACAACGAGCGGCGTGCGGAGCTCTGCAGGCCCGGGCTCACGCTGGACGGCGAGATTCTCCCCGGGCCGGGCATCCCGCTCGTGGACGACGGCGCCCGGCACGAAGTGGTCGTGCGACCGGCGCCCTCCAGGCCGGCATAGTCAGGCCGCCCGCCGCAGCGCCAGCTCAGACCCGCGCGTTGGCGACCGCGCGGACGATGTCGCTCTGCGAGATCACGCCAACCAGCTCCCCCGCCTCCTCGACGAACAGCCGGTGGACGTTGGCATACAGCATCTGCTGCGCGGCCTGATGCACGTCCGATTCGGGGGAGATCGTCACCGGCCTCGGGGTCATCAGGTCCCGCACCAGCGTGCTCTCGAAGAAGAGCGTTCTCGCGTCAGGGTCCTCCTTCTCCGCAAGCGCCGTCAGGATGTCGCTCGTCGACAGGACGCCCACCAGCCGTCCGGTGAGATCGACGACGGGCAGGCCGGTGACATGTGCGTCGGCAAGGGAAATTACGGCTTCAGACACCATGCTGTCGCTGGAAACGGTCACCAGCGTCGTCTGCATCAGGTCGGCCACTTTCATGATTCCCTCCCGGTCGGGCTCTTGAAGACAACCTCACACCCCGGTCACGCCGCCCTCACGATCGACCGGCAGATTGGAGCCGGCCACCTCACGAGGGCCGACCGATGCACCTCTCCCACTCCGCCTCACCAGACCTGCTTGAAGACTTCCCGTGGCTTGCACCCCCGCCGCACCCGGCCGTCAGCCGCCGATGGCGACGCCCTCGCGGCTCAGGCCCTCGGCGGATTGCGCCGCGACTGAGGCATGCGTGGACTCGTCTTCCGACTGGGGAGGATGCAGCGCCAGCACCGGAACCTCCGCCCCTCGCACCACCTTGTCCGTGACGCTTCCCAGCAGAAGCCGCGTCATCCCGGCTGCCCCACGGGTGGCCAGCGCGATGCAATCTGTCACCGCCGGATTCCCCTGCTCGATGATCACGCGCGCGGGGGCGTCCCCGACAATGACCTGCGTGCTCACGTGGCAGCCCCGTGCCTCCAACCGGTCCGCAATGCGATCCAGGTAGGCCGCAGCCTGCCGCCGCTCGCCCTCGATCACATCGGACGGCTCGCCGCCGCGCGCGGCCACGGCCGGCTCAGCGAGCGCCGGCGGCGGGATCACGACCCGAAGCAGGGAGTAGTGGGCGCCCAGCGGAGGGCATATCGCGAGCGCCGGCTCCAGGATGGCCTCGCTCCGCGCCGACCCGTCGAGCGGGATCAGGATCCGCCGAAAGCCGCTCCGCCCGTAGGCCGGCTCCGGCGCCCGGTGCCGCAGCAGCAGGAGCGGCATGGTGAGATGCCGCAGCAGCTCGTCGGCCACGCTGCCGAGCCACATGCGGCTGACCGCTCCCCGGCCATGGGTCGTCATCACGACGAGGTCCGCGGGAAGCGACGTTGCATGTGCGGCCAGCCGCTCGCCCACCGCCCCCTCCAGGATCGCCGTGTGAACGACGAGGTCGGACTCCCCCCGGATCCGCTCCGCCACGCTGGCCAGGTACCGCTTCTCTCCCTCGTGTGCCAGGCGGTCCAGCTCGGTAAAGGCACTCGTCATCGCCGCCGAGTCGGCGCTGGGCATCACGGGATGATGCACCATCGCGAGCTGGAGCGTGGCGCCGGTCCGCCGGGCGGTGGCGACCGCGGTGGGAAGCGCTTCCTCCGCGAGGCGGGAGCCGTCGAGTGGAACCAGAATCGTCCTGAACATCGTTCCCTCACAGGAAACTGACCATAGGCACAATGCCTTTGCCGCGCTGAAGGGAGCGTGAAGGAACCGAGAACGATTTTTATGACAGGGAATCAGGCGAGTACAGTGTGCAGGTGTCGGGCGAAGGCGCGCACGTCCTCCTCGGTGGTATCGAAAGCGGCCATCCAGCGCACTTCGGTACGGGGCTCATCCCAGACGTAAAAGAAGAACCGCTCCTGAAGGGCGGCCAGGTGCTCCCGCGGCACGGTCGCGAAGACCGCGTTGGCCTCGACCGGCTGCGTGATGGTCACCCCTGGCACCCGGCTCGCGAGATCGGCCAGCAGGCGCGCCATCCGGTTCGCCTTGTCGGCGTTCCGGCGCCAGAGATCGTCGGCCAGGAGCGCCGCGAATTGCGCTCCGAGGAATCGCATTTTCGACGGAAGCTGCATCGCCTGCTTGCGCTGAAACCGGAAGTCGCGCGCCAGCGCCGGGTCGAACACCACCACGGCTTCCGCCCCGAGGAGGCCGTTCTTCGTGCCGCCGAAGGTGAGCACGTCCACGCCCACCTCGGCGGTGACCTCCCGAAGGGGAAGGCCAAGGCTCGCCGCGGCATTCGCGAGCCGCGCGCCGTCCATGTGCAGGCGGAGCCCGTGCTGCCGCGCAACCTCGGCGAGCGCGCCGAGCTCCTCGGGGCGGTAGACGGTGCCGTATTCCGTCGCCTGAGTCACCGAGATCACGCGCGGCTGCACGTGGTGCTCGTTGCCGATCCCCTTCAGCTGGCCCACGATATCCGCGGGACGGAGCTTGCCGTCGCGGCTCGGCACCGCGAGCAGCTTGCAGCCGAGGTAGCGCTCGGGCGCGCCGCACTCGTCGGCGTGAATGTGGGCCGTCTCGGCGCAGAGGACGGCTTCGTGGGGGCGGGTGAGCAGCTGGAGGCCCAGCACGTTGGCGCCGGTCCCCCCGTAGACGAGAAAGACCTCCGTCTCCGGTCCGAAGTGCTCGCGGAACCGGTCGACTGCCGCCGCCGTCCAGGAATCGCTTCCGTAGGCGATAGCATGGTCGGTGTTGGCGGCGGCGATCGCCGCCAGCACCTCCGGGTGAATGCCGGCGGTGTTGTCGCTGGCGAAGTGCGGCGACGGTCGCATGCCCCTACCGCGGGGGAGTCGCCGCCGGCGGAGTTCCGGCCGCCGCCCGGGGCCAGACGTTGTCCGCGGTGTCGCGGTCAGGGAACCGCGCGTCCGGATCCAGAGTGACCTTTACGATCTTCCGCTGACCGAACTCGAGCCGGGCGACGAACGAACGGCTTCCGGAGAACCAGACATCCACCGGCCACCGAACGATGGCCGCGTTCCCCGTGATGGTCGCTCCTTTCATGGGTTTGATCGCCGGGCCCTCCGGCGCGAATTCGACGAGGAGCACCACAGGCGACGGCATTTCCCCGCCCTGCCGGACGGTCACGCTGGTCGTCGAACCCTTCGTCTCGACCCCGGCGATCGAACCATCGACCGATTCGGTCGTGAAGAGCCAGTAGTACCAGAACCAGCCGAGGTCCTGCCGGAGCTCCCGGTTCATGGCGAACATGAAGTCCCACGGCGAGGGGTGCCTGAAGCGCCAGTCTTTCGCGTAGGTCGCCATTGCGTGGATCACGGCGGAATCGCCCACGACGCCCCCGAGCGACGAGAGCATCATCGGGGCCTTGCCGTAGGTCGTGAACGAGTACAAAGGCCCCATGTAGTTGGCGTCCGCCATCATCGGGGTCTCCACCTCGTTGCCCGACATCTGCCCGTAGCGCTGGCCGAGTCCATTGAGCGACGCGTCCTGCTTCCGGAAGTCCGCCCCCGACAGCGAATTCATAAAGCTGTTGAATCCTTCATCCATCCAGCCGTACCAGGTCTCGTTCACCCCGACCATCATGGGCCACCACTCGTGCCCGGTTTCGTGGTCGGTGACGCCGAACCCGGGCCCGCTCATGATCAGCATCGGATATTCCATCCCGCCCTCAGGCCCGTCGACCTGAGTCAGCTGCGGGAAGGCGTACGGCATCCACAGCGCGGAGTAATACTCCAGCGCGTGCCGGGCCCAGGGACCGACCTGCTTGTAATTGGCGTGCTCGGGGAGATACAGGATGTTCACCGGGATCGGCCCGCGCCCGGGGATTGTGGCGCGGGTGGCATCCCAGACGAATTCGTTCGACGCCGCCCACGCGAAATCGGCGACGCTGTCCGCCGTAAAGTGCCAGACCAGCCGCTCTCCCGGGGCGGTGGCCTTCCCCGCCCCCCGCTCCTCAGGTCCGACAATGACGATCTGGCTGTCACTCTCCGTGGCCCGGGCCAGCCGCTCGCGGACCGCCGGGCTCAGCACGTCGGTCGCATTGGCCAGCAGACCGGTGGCACCGACCAGCCATCCGGCCGGCACGTCGATGCGAACGTCGAACGAGCCGAAATTGTTGTAGAACTCCGAATTCCCGAGGTACGGATCGGAGTCCCAGCCACGGAGGTCGTCGAATTTGGCGACGCGTGGATACCACTGCGCCAGCTGCACGAGCCGGGTCCCCCAGCGTCCCATCCGGTCCCCACGCCGATTGGCGGGGATGTCGGGGATCCTGAAGCTCCAGTCCATCTCCAGCGTGCCCTGGCCATGGGCCGCGATCGGGGTGGCCAGCCGGATCCGCGCGACTGTCGTGGTGCTCCACGCCGCGCTCGCGCTGTCCGCCCTGATGGCCTTCCCGTTGGCAACGATGCGCGTGATGGCGATGCCGTCG
Organism: Gemmatimonadales bacterium; assembly: GCA_035711365.1. Lineage (GTDB taxonomy): Bacteria > Gemmatimonadota > Gemmatimonadetes > Gemmatimonadales > GWC2-71-9 > DASTCF01. The sequence goes on along the minus strand of DASTCF010000187.1, from coordinate 20,074 downwards.
GACATTCCGGCCACCGGATCGGCCCGTGCCACGTTCGGGGCGAACATGTTCTGATCCAGGCGCAGGATGACATCGCGCAGCGCCGAGTCGCTCGGATTGACGATGGTCACCGTCTCGGAGCCAGTCACCGTGCCGGTGGCCGGATCCAGGCGCGCCTCGATCCGGTAATCGGTCCGCAACTGCCAGTACCGGGGTCCCGGGCGACCCGTCGAGTCACGGGTCCCCGAGGCGAGCCCGCGTGCAAACGAGCGGGTGATCGGGATGGTGCGACGGATGGCCCGCTCGGGCGCCTGGGCGAGAAGCGGAGCAGCCGACATGAGTACGGCGAGCAGCAACGGGGACGCGCGCATGGAAGGACTCGGTCGTTGGGTTCGAACACAGCGAAAATGCCGTCAGGAAACTAGGCGCGATGGGGCTTGGCTGGTAGGCGGGATGGGAGGGAGAGCAATGAAGGGCAGGCAGGAGGAGGGAGGGGAGTTATCGGCGGGTTCTTCCGCTCCCAGAGAGGCCGGCGCGACTACGCCACCGGCGGCCGGGCCATATCCAGTGGGGAGTGGACCAAATGAGTCCCGCGCCGCGGGACGGACCAGGCACCGCGGGGCGCCGCATGGTGCACCGGCGACGCAACGGTCAGCGATCCCGCAGGATCGTGCGCATCCGCAGCGCGAGCGACTCGATCTCGCGGACGCTCGCGAGCGTCTCGGGGTCGAGCTTGCTCTCGTTCAGCAGCAGGAGCTGCGCCTCCGCGAGCAGCGCGGACAGCGGATTGGACAGATCGTGACGCAACCGCTGGATCGGGTCGGCGTCCGTCATGTCACTCGAGCGAGCGGTAGAGGTCCCGGAGATGATGTTCACGCAGCCCTCGCACGGAGTCCCAGAGGTCCTGTTCGGAAGCGGAGCAGAAGATCTCCGCCGTCTCGCGGGTGATCTGCGAGGCGGCGTCAGTGAACTCGAGCCGGCCCCGCCAGACGCGATCGTCGGCGAAGCGCAGGATCAGTCGGATGGTCAGGGAATGTCCGGCGAACCGGACGGGCGTGAGGTCGAGTGAGACGGGCTCATGAGGGTCACGAGCCAGGTTCCGGAGCGTCTGGGCGGGCATCGGTGGGCCTCCCCGGGAGCCGCTGGCGGGCGGCTCTCCTCGTCGATTCTCCGCTAAAGATATGGCATTTCGTGGATTACGCAATAGGGTGAAAGTAGTTTGGTAGCGCCTATCTGAACGGCACCGGCACGAAAGTCACGACAAACACCACCACGCACGCCAGCCCGACCCAGCGTCGGCTGGCGGGTACGGCGCGACCCGGCGCGATCACCGACGGGTGGGTCCACCGTCCGCCGCCGACGAACAGTGCGAAGACCACCCAGACATACCAGCTCCAGGAGTACTGGCCGAGATACACGAGCCCGAGGATCGTGAGGAATCCGACGATCGCCTGGCGTCTTCCGAGCATGCCGTAGAGCACGTGCCCGCCGTCGAGCTGGCTCAGCGGAAGCAGATTCAATCCGGTGACGAACATTCCCACCCACCCCGCGAAGGCCGGCAGGCTCAGATGGATCGACGCGGCGCCGGGGAAGAAGTAGTCACGGAACGCCTGGGTGAGGAGCGAATCGCCGAGGAAGATCGGCTCGCCGGCGAAGACGACGAAACTCACAGCATGGCCCGGTGCCGCAGGCAGTACGTCGGAGATGCCGTACCCCCACACGAGGACGCCGAGCGCCACCACGAATCCCGCCAGCGGTCCCGCCGCGCCGACATCGAGCAGCTGCCGGCGGTCCAGAACCGGCGTGCGGAGGCGCAGGAAGGCGCCGAGGGTACCGATCGGCGAAAGTGTCGGCGGCACCGGGAGGAAGAACGGCGGAGACACGTCCAGGGCGTAGCGGCGGGCGGCCACGTAATGCCCCAGCTCGTGCACGAGGAGGATGCCCAGGAGCGGGGCGGCGAAGGTCCAGCCCACGGCGAGGTGTCGCCATCCCGTCCGCTGCAGTTCCTCGACGAAACGGAAGCTGGAGAGGATCCAGTCCCCGCCCAGGCGGAGGCTCCAGGTCCCGGAGAGGAGGGCCCCCGCGGCGAGGGTGCAGACGATGGTGAGAAGGAGCAGGGTCGCCTGGAGAACCCAGCGTTCCCGCCGGGCGGGACCGACGTGCCGGATGAGGACGAGCCGGCTGTGGTCGTGGTCCAGCCAGTAGTGCCGGCCCGGCCAGGTTGTCAGAATCGCGTCGAGTTGGGAGGAGGGGCCCCGGTGGTCCGGCGCGACAATGGCGTCGATGACCTCGCGCGTGCCCAGGCCGAGGGAGCGCCAGGCGCTGAGGAAAGGAATCAACGACTCCACGACGCCTCTTGACGGACCGCCATGCGGCCCCTACGTTCAAGTACTTCTGCCACTGCCGTAGGACACTCCCCAAGCACAGCACCAGCGGACCCGCCACGGCGGGCATCCTCCAAGATACGGCCACTACTCCATCGCTCTCGCCGAGACCTCATTTCCCCTCTTTCCCGTTCCCGTCCCCCATCGGGCCGGTCGCGTCAACCTTCCGGAGCCACCTACGTGGATATCGCCGAGCTGAAGCAGAAGTCCGTCGCGGAACTTCATACCCTGGCCGAGCAGCTCAACATCACCAACTACTCGGGCCTCCGCAAGCAGGATTTGATCTTCCGCATCGAGCAGTCGCTGCTGGACTCCGATACCGTCATCCGCGGTGAGGGCGTGCTCGAGATCCTCCCCGAAGGCTACGGCTTCCTGCGCAGCCAGGACTGGAACTACCTCTACGGCCCCGACGACATCTACGTCTCGCCCAGCCAGATCAAGCGCTTCGACCTGCGCACCGGCGACACGGTCATGGGGCAGGTGCGCCCGCCCAAGGAGGGGGAGCGCTACCTCGCGCTGCTCAAGGTGGAGAGCGTCAACTTCGAGGAGCCGGAGAAGACCAAGCACCGGATCGCGTTCGACAACCTCAAGCCGCGCTATCCCGACCGGCGCATCAAGCTCGAGCGCGCCAACGGCGACCTGTCGATGCGCGTGGTGGACCTGCTCTCCCCGATCGGCAATGGCCAGCGCGGCCTGATTGTGGCACCGCCCAAGGCTGGCAAGACGATCCTCCTCCAGAAGCTTGCCAACGCGATCAGCGAGAACCATCCGGAGATCGTGCTCATCGTCCTGCTGATCGACGAGCGGCCGGAGGAAGTGACCGACATGCAGGAGAACGTGAAGGCGGAGGTGATCAGCTCCACGTTTGACGAGCCGGCCGACCGGCACGTGCAGGTGGCCGATATGGTCATCGAGAAGTCGAAGCGGCTGGTGGAGCACGGCCGCGACGTGGTGATCCTGCTCGACTCCATCACCCGGCTCGCGCGCGCACACAACGTCGTGGTGCCGCATTCGGGCAAGATCCTCTCGGGCGGCGTGGACGCGAACGCGCTCCAGAAGCCGAAGCGCTTCTTCGGGGCCGCCCGGAACATCGACGGCGGCGGGTCGCTGACCATCATCGCCACCGCCCTCATCGACACCGGCAGCCGGATGGACGAGGTCATCTTCGAGGAGTTCAAGGGCACGGGCAACATGGAGCTCGTGCTCGACCGGCGGCTCGCCGACCGGCGCATCTACCCCGCCATCGACATCCAGCGCACCTCGACCCGCAAGGAGGAGCTCCTCATGGACAAGGACGAGCTCAACCGGGTCTACCTCCTCCGGAACTTCCTCGCGGACATGCCGCCGGTGGAGGCGATCGAGTTCCTGCTCGAGCGCATGAAGCGCACCAAGTCCAACAAGGAATTCTTCGCGACCATGGCCCAATAGGGCCGCCGTGAGCCCCCTTCCGCGCCAGGGCAGGATCCTCGCGCTCGACTGGGGCGCGCTCCGGTTCGGGGTCGCGCGCTCCGACGAGGGCCAGATACTGGCCAGCCCGCTCACCACACTCACCCGCCGCCCCGGCAAGCGCTTCCCGATGCCGCGCTTCCTCGACCTGGTGAACCAGGCCGGCGCCTCGGGGATTCTCGTCGGGTTGCCGCTCTCCCCGGAGGGCGGTGAGACTGCGGCCAGCGGGGAGGCCCGGGCCCTCGCCGGGCAGGTGGAGGCACGATCCGGCCTGCCGGTCGAGCTCTGGGACGAACGATTCACGACCGCCCGCGCGCTGAGCGCGATTCGTGAAATGGGCGGCAGCACGCGCGGACGCCGCGAAGACGTGGACGCACTGGCCGCCGCCGTGCTGCTCCAGCAATTCCTCGACTCCCGCCGGGCCCGCGACCCATGACCCGTCCGCTCGCCGCCGGGCTGCTGCTCCTGGCTGCCTGCGGCGGCCCGGCCCCCGGCGCGCCGGTGGAGCAGCTGACCATTCCGCCGGGCAGCACCCTCCAGGCCGTGGCCGACACGCTCGTCGCGCACGGCGTCATCGCCCATCCGACCTGGTTCCGCCTGCTGGCGCGCGCCCGCCGGAGCGACCGGCGGCTGCAGGCGGGGATCTACGAATTCCTCAGGGGCGAGCGGTCCTGGGACGTCATCGACGCGCTGGTCGCGGGCCGAGGGAAGCTGGTGCGGTTTACGCTCCCCGAGGGCCTGACCGTGCGTGAGGCCGCAGCCGTTGCCGAGCGGGAGCTCGCCATTCCGGCCGACTCATTCCTCGCGGCCGCACGGGACACGGCGCTGGTGCACGGCGCGGGGCTCGATGCCCCGTCGCTGGAAGGGTTTCTCTACCCCGAGACGTACCTCGTGCCGCCCACCGTCACGGCGTCCGACCTCGCGGGGATTCTCGCCCGCGCGGCGGCGGCGACCTGGACCCCTGCGCGCGACGCCCGCCTGGACTCGCTCGGCATGACCCGCCTGGAGGCGATCACACTGGCCTCGATTGTGGAAGGCGAGGCCCGGGCCGAGGAGGAGCGCGCCGTGATCGCGGCGGTCTACCACAACCGGCTCAAGCTGGGGATGGCCCTGCAGGCCGATCCCACCGTCGCGTACGGCATCGAGCTCAAGACGGGAGTGCGCAAATCCCGGCTCTATCAGCGGGACTATCAATTCCCCTCGCCGTATAACACGTATCTCCATCCCGGCCTGCCGCCCGGACCGATCAACAGTCCGGGAGCCGCCAGCCTCGAGGCCGTGCTCTATCCGGCGACCGTACCGTACCTGTTCTTTGTCGCCGGCCCCGATGGGCGGCACGTCTTCAGCCGCACTTACCGCGAGCACCTGCGCGCGATTCGGGGGCTGAGGGCGCCAAACACGAAAGTCGGGAGTGGGAATTAGGGAGGAAGCGGAGAGGCAGTCTACCGAACGTATTCCGCGGCAGCCGCCGACGGGTCCTCGGCGGCAAGAATCCCACTCACCACGGCGACACCCACGCCCCCCGCTTCCCTCACGCCTCGCACATCGTCCGGCCGCATCCCGCCGACTGCAACGCACGGCATCCCCTCGGGCGCGATCGCAAGCATCCTTCGGAATCCGTCCAGCTCCAGCGCAGCACCCGCACCCGGCTTGGTCCCGGTGGTGTGGAATGGCCCGACCCCCCAATAGTCGGCCCCACGCCCGTTCCCAGCCTCTTCCGACAGGCCGACCGACGCCCCGATCACGAATCCCGCGGGCGCGATTCGCCGGGCCAGGGATACCGGAAGGTCTTCGGGGCCGAGGTGCACACCATCCGCCCCGGCCGCGAGCGCCACATCGAGCCGGTCATTGATGAAGATCGGCACTGACACGGCGTGCCGCAGCGCGCGTGCGAGCTCCACGAGCTGCCGGGGCTCCGTGTGTTTGAGGCGGAGCTGTACGGCCGTGACGCCGCCGGCCACGGCCTCGCGGCACACCGACACGAGGTCACGTCCGGCGAGCAGTCGGTCGTCCGTGACCAGCAGGAGCCGCAGAGCCTGCGCTAGATTGGGGACCATGTTCGCCCGAAGCTACGCCCTCCGAGCGGCCGAATGAAGCCTGTGCGCGTCTCCGCCAAGGGCGCGACCCGATGGACGCACGGACATCCGTGGATCTACCGGAGTGATGTGCTCGTCGAGGGAGGTGCTCCGGGCGTGGTGCCCGTCGAGGATCGCCGGGGCAAGTTCCTCGGCCAGGCGCTGTATTCCCCGAAGTCGGAAATCCGGCTTCGCCTCCTCGAGCCGACCCGCCGTTCCGTAGACGCCGCCTGGTGGCGCGCCCGGATCGCGGCAGCCCTCGCGAGCCGCGCCGCAATCGACGCCACCGCCTACCGAGTGGTCCACGGCGAGGCGGACGCGATCCCGTCCCTGATCGTGGATCGCTACGACCGCTGGGTCGTCGCCCAGCTGCTGTCCGCGGGCCTCGAGACGATGCGCGCGGAGATCGTCGGCGCGCTGGTCGACGTGCTGGCACCGGAGGGCGTGCTGCTCCGCAACGATGCGTCGGTCCGCCGCCACGAAGGGCTGCCCGAAGAGGTGGTGCTGGCGCACGGCGCGGTGCCGGAGGACATCGAGATCCGCGAAGGCCCGGTTCGATACCTCGCGGCTCCGTGGCACGGGCAGAAGACCGGTGCGTTTCTGGACCAGCGGGAGAACCGCCTGCTCGCGGGCGAGCTCATGCGGTCGCAAGGCACGGCGCTCGACTGCTTTGCCTACCATGGCTCGTTCGCGCTGCACCTCGCGCAGCGCGCAGGACGCGTGGCCGCCCTCGACGTGAGCCGGGAGGCACTGGCACGCGGGACGGAGAATGCCGTCCTCAACGGGATCACGAACATCGACTGGGTGGAAGGAGATGCCTTCGAGGCGCTCCGGGTCTGGGAGCGCGCCGGGCGGCGGTTCGACCTCGTGGTCGTGGATCCGCCGGCATTCGCAAAAACGAAGGCGGCCGTACCGCAGGCCCTTCGCGGTTACCGGGAGATCAACCTCCGGGCGCTGCGCAATCTCGCCCCCGGCGGCATTCTCCTCAGCGCCTCCTGCTCGTTTCACGTGCGACGCGCCGAGTTCCTGCAGATGCTCGCCGACGCAGCCGCGGACAGCGGACGCCGGGTCACGCTTGTCCGGGTCCTCGGGCAGCCTTCGGACCATCCGGAAGTGCTCACGATTCCCGAGACGGGATACTTAAAGGGGGCAGTCTTGAGGGCAGACTGACAGCCGATCCGCGCGTCAGGGAAACCGGGGGCGAGGCTTCAACGGTTCTGCTGACCCGCCGACCCGCCGACCCGGTGTCCCACCTCCTCCTGCTCCTTCCTCCATTCCAAATATGAATACACCACCGGCCAGATCACGATGACGCCCACGATGCCGAGCAGCATCGGCACGATCCGCCGGCCCGAGACAAAGGCGATGAGGATCATGAGGAGGCCGCCAGCCGTGAAGGCGTAGCCCCCGACGCGATGCGTCTTCCGCCAGACGCGCTCGCTGCTCAGGGTCCATGGCGTCCGGATGCCCATGAACCAGTTGGGTCGCATCCGGGTCATCAGGTTGCCGATCAGCACAAACAGCGCGCCGACGCCCGCGGGAGCGACGCGACCCATCGGGATCGGCCAGCCGAGGCCGTTCCCGAGGACCGCGACGTGCACGAGCACCATGAAGACCACCACGGAATTCACGAGCGTCCAGTAGGTGGAACCGTGGATCTCATAGTTCCGCCGGAGCGGATCAATCCGGGGGAGGAACGCGAAAATGATCGTCATCGCCGCCATCACCGCCGGCAGCATGAACGCCGCGAACGCGCGCGAGGACCAGCCGTCCGGCTGGCCACTCAACCCCCAATGCGTCGCCATCCGGTCGGGCAGCTGCGGCAGCGCCCAGAGCGAGAAGGCAAGCACGAGGATGACGGCGGAGATGGCAGGGAGCAGCTTACGCATGACGGCGGTCCTTTCGGCTCGGAGCGAGCTCGAGCAGGTGCTGCATGGCATCCTGAAGTACGGTTGTGTTCAGCGAATACCGTATGAACTGACCGTCTCGAGCCGAGACCACGAGACCGGCCTCGCGGAGCACCGTGAGATGATGCGAGACGGACGCCCACGCCACCGGGAACTGCGCGGCGATCTCCCCCGCCGGGAGGTCGCCGTCGCGGAGAAGCGCCAGAATTCGGCGGCGGGTAGGGTCGGCCAGGGCCTTGAAGGTGCGATCGATCATGAGATGTTAAGATAATTGGCTCAGTATTTAAGTCAAGACCCTGATGGGCGGATGGCCGGCTCACTGCGCCGCTGCCCATCCGCCCATCTGCCAATCCGCCTTGCCTCTTGCTCCCATTCCCCCTCCGATACGACTTTACGCCATGGCCGATTCCGCGCTCACCGCCCCCGCGCGCACCGCAGCCGTGCGACGGGTCCTGGTGGGGATCCTCATCGCCAACATCGCCGTCGTCATTATGAAGTTCGTCGTGGGGCTTGGCATCGGCTCGCTCGCGGTCGTGGGCGATGCCGTGCACTCGTCTGTGGACGCCATCAACAACGTATTCGGCCTCGCCGTCGTCCGGGTCGCTTCCAAGGAGCCGGACGCCGATCACCCGTACGGGCATGCCAAGTTCGAGACCCTGGGTGCGCTGCTGATCGTCGTGTTCCTCTCCGTGTCGGTCTTCGAGCTGCTCCGGGGCGCCTGGCAGCGGCTGACCGCCGGCGCGCCGCCGCTTCACGTCACGCGCCTCGAGGCCGCTCTCCTTGTCCTCACGCTCGCCATCAACATCTGGGTGGTGTGGTTCGAGACCCGGGCCGGGCGCAGGCTCCGGAGTGAGATTCTGCTGGCCGACGCCGCCCACACCCGCGTCGACGTGTTCATCACCCTCGCCGTCATGTCGGGCCTGGGCCTCACCAGCCTCGGCTATCTCGCCGCCGACCCGATTCTCGCCATCGTGGTGTCACTCCTGATCGTCCGCGTGGGCTGGGAAATCGTGGGCCGCTCGCTTCCCACGCTGGTGGACGCGGCGGCGGTCGACGCCAGCGTCATCCGTCGGGAGGCGGAGCTGGTGGCGGGCGTCCGCTCCGCATATGCCATCCGTTCCCGCACCGCGAGCGCGATGCGGTTCGCCGAGCTGACCATCGCGGTGGACAGCCGTCAGAACGTCGCGGAAGCCCACCGCATCGCCGACGCCGTAGAGGAGCGCCTGTCTCAGGAACTCTCACTCGACCATGTCCAGGTGCACGTCGAGCCATGCTGACGACCGCCCAGGCCCGGCAGCAGCGACGGCGCCGGCCCCCGCCGTCGCTCAAGCAGCAGTACCAGGAATACATCATGCAGCGCATCGAGGCCTACAAGAACTCCATGGCGCGCGAAGAGCTGCTCCGGCTCGGCGACGAGGCGGTCTCCGAGCTCCAGGCCACGGTGGAGGGACAGTTCACCCTGACCGAAGTGCTCATGGTGGACTCGGTGGACCGCCTCATCATGAAGCGGCTCAAGCTGCGGTCGTACCGCCGGTGGAGGGAGTCGTACCTTACCCTGCGCGCCGCGCAACGCGAGCCGATGCACTGGGGTCTGGACCCGGCCAGTCCGGTCGGCCGGCTGCTGCCACGACTCGAACCCGGGGACGGCGCGCTCGTCGTCGGCGCGGGCGCCGAGCCCGCGGCGTACCTGCTTGCAGCGCACGACGCCGCCGTCACGTTCATCGCCGGCGACCTCGGCAGCGTCGAACGGGTCGAGAGCCGGGTGGCTTCCGAATCGCTGGGAAGCCTCTTCCAGGCTTACGTGGCACAACTCGGCACCTGGCTCCCGCCGGTTTCGCAACCGGTGCACCTCGTGGTCACCGACCTCGCCGCATTGGCCCCGCTCCAACCGGGGACCCGACGCGATTTCGTGCTCGAGCTGCAACGACTCACAGAATGCGGTGGCGTTCACGCGCTCCTGCCGTCGCGTGGCCTGGCACCGGATTCACTGCGCTCACTCTACGCGGAATGGGAAACTGACGGGAATGACGGAGGATCGAACTCGCGGGTGCGGCGCACCGGTCTCCTGCTCACGAAGCTCGCGCGTCAGATAGACACATTCTGATCACCTCCCTCCGTGTCTTTTTGACACTGTTCCCCGAATACGAAGTTCTAACCGCTTCCCCGACAATACGTTGTACCGGCCACGAAACCGGCATGATCGATGCTTCTCCTGTACTGTGTGGGAGTTCGTGTCGCCTGGAGTCGGAGGGGCCTTTTATGACCAGTCTTCCCGTCGTGTTGAACGAGCAGATCTTCGGCATCGTCATCCGGACCCCGGTCGCGAGGCAGCGCCCGGTGCGGTTCTGGGCCTACATGTGGGCGGCCGACGAGGAGGATACGGTGAAGCACTGGCACGAGCGCGTGCCGGTTGAGCGCGAGGCCGCGTAACCGCCCGTCGCGATCGCGCAGGCGAGCCTCTGAAAATGCGAAGCCCCGGACAACGGTCCGGGGCTTTTCCGCATCAAGCGGGCTACTTCCCCTTCTTCGCCATCTTCTTCTTCGCTGGCGCCTTCTTCGCGGCCTTCTTCGCGGCTTTCTTCTTCGCCATCACGACCTCCGGGAGAGAATGGAACCGCCGACCCTTGTGGCCGGGCGGTAATGCGGAGAGCGGAATCGCTCTCCAGCTCGAAGGCCGCCCGGAATCCGGCGCGGCGCGAGAAGGCGGGTCGCGTCTCCTACCAAGATCGTAATTTCCGCAAATCGCGCAACCCTTGCCGCTGGAACACGCCCGGCCTAAACTCGACACATGACCTCTCTCGAGCGCCGCTGACCGATGCCCACGCTGACGCTGGACGGCCGCGCCATCGCCTTCACGCCCGGCGCAACGATTCTCGACGCCGCGCGGGCCGCGGGCATCGATGTCCCCACGCTGTGCTGGTACCCGCGGCTCCCGAACGTCGGGAACTGCCGCATCTGCCTGGTATCCGTCGAAGGGCAGAACAAGCTGCTCCCTGCCTGCGCCACGCAGGCGGCGGAGGGCATGGTCATCGAGACAGAGAGCGCGCCTGCGGTGGAGAACCGGCGGGGAGTGCTGCGCTTCCTGCTCGAGCGCTACCCCGGCGAGCACCTCGGCAATGGCGCCGGCGCCGCGCCGCGCAATGAGTTCGAGCGCTACGTCGTCCGATACCACGTGGACCCGCCCGTGCACCACGAGCTCTCCCTCCGCACCGGGGACGAGCGGCCTGGCGACGTGATGATCCAGCACGACATGAGCCTCTGCATCCTCTGCACCCGCTGTGTCCGGGCCTGCGAGGACATCCAGGAGGTCGGCGTGCTCGACGTGGGCCGGCGCGGCGAGCACACGCAGATCATTGTCGGGGGCGACGGTGATCCCGACCACGCGAGCTGCACCTGGTGCGGCGAGTGCGTCCGCGTGTGCCCCACCGGCGCGATCTTCGAATTCATTCCGCGCCAGCGGTTCGGCGCCGAGGGGACCCGGCATCCGGACGCCGTGGCGCGATCCGTCTGTCCATACTGCGGCGTCGGCTGCCAGATCGACCTTCACGCGAAGGATGGCGAGCTGATGCGCGTCACCTCCCCCTGGATCGAGGAGGACACGCCCAACCAGGGCTCCACCTGCGTGAAGGGCCGCTTCGGCTACGACTTTCCTCAGCACCGGGACCGGCTCAAGGTTCCCCTGATCCGGAAGGGCTGGGTGCATGACGGCCACGCCTGGCACTGGTCGGGCGAGTGGCCGCGGCATCGGGAGGGACCATGGCCCACGATCGAGGAGCTCGGGGGCAAGGGAAAGCCGAAGCCCGCGCGGCGGAGCATCGGCAAGCCGCCGCAGACCGGCCTGCCCATCGCCGGGGACGACGACATCCGGGACCGGGTCGCGACGCCGGCGGCGTGGTACAGCGCATTCCGCGAGGCAACCTGGGACGAGGCGCTGAGCCTTACCGCGCAGGAGCTGCGCCGGATCAGGGGGGAGCACGGCCCGAATGCCCTGGCCGCGCTGTCGTCGGCCAAGTGCAGCAACGAGGACAATTACGTCTTCATGCGGATGGTCCGGGCGGGCTTCGGCACCAACAACGTCGACCACTGCACCCGCCTCTGCCACTCCACGTCGGTGGCGGCGATGAACCGGGCGCTCAACACGGCGGCGGCGTCCGGCTCGATGCGCGAAATCGAGGAGGCGTGCGACGTCGTCTTCATCGCCGGCGCCAACACCACTGAGAGCCACCCCGTCTTCGGCGCCCTCATCAAGCGTGCCGTGAAACACGGCGCGAAGCTGATCGTGGCCGACGTGCGCCGCACCGAGCTCGCGGCGATGGCCGACATCCACCTGCAGATGCTTCCGGGGACCGACGTCGCGCTCTTCAGCACCATGCTCAATCACATGATTGGCGCCGGCCTGACCAACGGGGACTTCATCCGGGACCGCACCCGGGACTTCGACCAGGTCCGCCTGGCCGTCGCGCCGTACACACTGGAGGTCGGCGAGAAGCTCACCGGCATTCCGCGCGACCGGATTCAGGCGGCGGCGGAGATGTACGCCCGCGGCCCGAATACCTCGACCCTGTGGGCGATGGGACTCACACAGCACGCGACCGGCACCGACATCGTCGCCAGCCTTCTGAACATGCTGCTGGCCTGCGGGATGATCGGGCGCTGGGGGGCTGCGATGATCCCGATCCGGGGGCAGAACAACGTGCAGGGCGCGAGCGACATGGGCGCGATCCCGTTCGCGTACACGGATTACCGGCCGGTCACTGATTCCGCGGTCCGCGCGGAGTACGCCGCCGCGTGGCGGGTTCCCGCCGAGTCGCTGTCGCTCGAAAAGGGGCTGATGGTGACGGAGATGACCATGGATGGCAGCCCGGTCCGGGGCCTGTATGTCATGGGCGAGAACCCGGTCATATCAGACCCGGACATCTCGCACGCGGAGGCGTGGGTCCGCGGCCTCGAGTTCCTGGCGGTCCAGGATCTCTTCCTCACGGAGACGGCCCGATGGGCCGATGTCGTCCTGCCCGGCTCTTCCTTCGCCGAGAAGCAGGGGACCTACGTCAACACGGAGCGCCGCATCCAGCTCGCGGATCCGGCGCTGCCGCCCCCGGGCGAGGCCCGGCGCGATCTGGATGTCCTGATCGAACTCAGCAACCGGATCGGATTGCCGACCGACTTCGAGGGACCCGAGGCCGTCATGCGCGAGATTGCCTCGGTCACACCGTCGTGGCGGGGTGTCACCTACGCCGGCCTGCGCCGGGGAGGCGGCCTCCAGTATCCGGTCGACACGCCGGAGTCGAACGGCACGGCGTTTCTCTTCGCCGACCAGTTCCCGACCGCCGACGGCCGGGGCCTGATGGTCCCCGTGGAATTTCTGCCACCGAGCGAGCTGCCGGACGAGGAGTATCCGTTCGTCATGAACACCGGGCGGCAGATGTATCACTGGCACACCGGGACGATGACCCGCCGGTCCGCCGGGCTCGATGCGCGGGAACCCGGGCCCATCGTGGACATGCACCCGGCCGACGCCGTCGCGCTGGGCGTGGGCGAGGGCGACACGGTGCGTATCACCTCGCGCCGGGGCAGCATCCTGATCGGCGTTCGCCTCTCCGAGCGCCAGGCGCGCGGGCAGGTGTTCGTGCCGATGCATTTCCGCGAGGCCGCGGCGAACCTGCTCACCAACCCCAGGCTGGACCCCTATGCGAAGATCGCCTCGTTCAAGGTCAGCGCCGTCCGCATCGAGCCGGCCGAGGAAATGGCAGTCCGAACATAGCTCCTCAGTCCTGTTCCGGATTCATCCCCGCTGTATATTCCCCCCGTCCTCAACCCATCTCCCAATGCGCGCACTCGTGAAGACCTCCCGCGGCCCCGGCATGGAGCTGCGCGAGATCGAGGTCCCGGCCTGCGGCCCGAACGACGTCCTGATTCGGGTCCATTTTGCCGGCGTGTGTGGCACCGACCTGCACATCTGGGAATGGGATGCCTGGGCCAGCAATCGCCTGAAGCCACCGGTGGTGATCGGCCACGAGTTCGCGGGGCGTATCGAGCGCCTCGGCCCGGAAGCCGAGGCGGCGGGCCTGCTGGCCGTCGGCGATCTGGTGACGGCGGAGGGGCACATCATCTGCGGTCACTGTCTCCAGTGCCGCACAGGCAACGGGCATCTGTGCCAGCGCACCCAGATCATCGGCGTTGACCGCGATGGCGCGTTCGCGGACTACATCGCCATGCCGGCGTCGAACGTGATGCGGCTCGACGGGATCCCGGCCGAGATCGGCGCGATCATGGACCCGATGGGAAACGCGTTTCATACGGTGCTCGAGGGTGACGCGGTCATCGGCAGCGCGGTGCTCGTGCTCGGGTGCGGCCCGATCGGCTGCTTCGCGGTCGGCGTGGCGCGGGCGGCGGGCGCATCGCTGGTGCTCGCGAGCGACTTCAATGACAGGCGCCTGGCCATCGCGCACACGATGGGCGCGCACGTGACCCTCAACCCCGGGCGCGACGACGTGCTCGCCCGCGTGCGCGAGCTGACGCAGGGGGATGGGGTTGACCTGGTCTGCGAGATGAGCGGCCACCCGAGCGGGCATGCGCAGGCCTTCGCGGCCGCGCGACTCGGCGGCCGGGTCAACCTCCTGGGCACGCCGAGCCGCACGACCGAAGTGGACTTCGCGCGCGACGTGATCTTCAAGGGGCTCACGCTCTACGGCGTCACGGGGCGCAAGATGTACGGCACCTGGCACGTGATGCAGCGCTTCCTCCGCGCCGGACAGCTCGATCCCCGCCCCGTCGTCACGCACCGCTTCCCGCTCGACCACATCGCCGAGGCCATCCAGGTGATCAAGGATGGCCAGGCAGGGAAAGTCATCCTGGAGATCGGCACGTGAGCCGGAACCTCGAAGCCCGGCTCCGCGCGGAACTCGAGCAGTTCCGCACGGACGGCGTCTACAAGCAACTCAACTACCTCGCGAGCCCGCAGGCCGCCCGCGTCCAGATGGAAGGCCGGGGCGAGGTCATCATCCTGTCGTCGAACAATTACCTCGGCCTCTCGAATGAGCCGTCTGTCGTGGCCGCGGGGAAGGCGGCGCTCGACCGGTTCGGGGCCGGGACCAGCTCGGTGCGCTTCATCTGCGGGACCTTCACCATCCACCGGGAGCTCGAGGCGGCCTGCGCCCGGCTCGTCGGAACGGCCGCGTCGCTCAGCTTCGTCAGCTGCTGGAATGCCAACGAGGCCCTGCCCGCCACTCTGCTCGGCGAGGATGACCTGGTCCTGAGCGACCAGCTCAACCATGCCTCGATCATCGACGGGATCCGGCTGGCGAAGGCCATCACGAAGTGCCAGACGGGCGTGTACAAGCACGGCGACCTCGACGACCTCGTCGCCAAGCTCGAGGCCGCCAGGGACCGCCGGACCCGGATGGTGATCACCGACGGCATCTTCTCGATGGAGGGAGCGATCGCAAGGCTCCCGGACCTGATCGACATCTGCCGCCGCCACGATGCGGTGCTCGTAGTGGACGACTCGCATGCTACGGGCGTGCTCGGACCGACCGGTCGGGGGACGGCCGAGCACTTCGGTCTGGTGGGGGAGGTGGACTTCATCACGTCCACGCTGGGGAAGGCGCTGGGCGGTGCGGCGGGCGGGTTCGTCGCCGGATCGGAGGCGGCGTGCGATTACCTGACCCAGCGCGCACGGCCGCAGCTCTTCTCGAACGCGCTCCCGGCCACCGTCGCCGCGAGCGCGCTCGCCAGTATCGAGTTTCTCGAGCAGCACCCCGAGCGCGTCGCCCGGCTGCGGGAGAATGCGCGCTACTTCCGCGAACAGTTGCTCGGCCTGGGATTCAAGCCGCTCGCGGGCGAGACCCCGATCATCCCTGTCATCATCGGCGAAACCGCCGCGGCGATCCAGATGAGCAACCTGCTGCTGGCCGAAGGGGTGTTCGTCACCGGATTCGGGTTCCCCGTCGTGCCGCAGGGACAGGCCAGGGTGCGCTGCCAGGTCTCCGCCGCCCACTCCAGGCAGGATCTCGACGAGGCGCTTGCCGCCTTCCGGAAGGTGGGGTCGCGTCTGGGCCTCATCTGAGGCGAGTTGCAACCCCCGCGTCACCCTGCAATCCGGCTCGAAATCCGCCCCGGCTGCCGGGCCCGCCCACAGGCTCCCATACTGCCCGAGATCAGGGCTGCCAACCCATTGGGGGCTAGAGTTTTAGCAGGTTCCGCCCTATCTTGGTGACTCCCAACCGACCCAACCCCACCCCCCCGGGGCAAGGAATTTGCCCCTGAACCACCCGACGGCTGAGCTGTGCCTGACACCGGGACCGGCCCGGTGTTGAGACCCACAGGAGGCAGACTGATGCGTGTGCTTACCCGATCCCTCGCGGCGCTCGGCTTGGCGGCCCTGGCCGGCACCACTTCGCTCGGCGCACAGGATGCCACAGGCGGCGTCGGCGCGTTCCGCTTCTACCTCGGCGGCCAGGCCGGTGCGTTGGTCTTCGAGACCGCGGCGCAGAATTCGGGCGGGGTGCCGCTCGCCGGCGCGCACGCGCTCATCACGGCCAAGCGTGCCGCCCTCTTGATTCAGGTGGATGCGGGACTGGGCAACAATGAGCTGGCGGCCTACGCCGACTCGACCGAGGTGGATGGGGTACGCACCGTCAGCTTCGACCGGATCATGCGGTATCAGGCGGTGCTCATGGCCTACCCGCTCAAGTCCCACGTCCAGCCGTTCTTCGGCGTCGGATTCGGGATCATGACGCTGTCCAGCACCGAGATTGAGGGAACGTTCGTGGATGACGCGGCAGCCGCGGAGGCCGAGGACATCGTCGATGAACTGGGAAGCACCGGCTTCGCTTCGTTTACGGCCGGCCTGGAGTTCCGCGTGGGTCGCCTCAATGCCTTCGGGCAATACCTGGTCACGACCGCGCCCGCCGATGGACGCCTCATCATCGGCGCGACGCACACCCTGGCGGGCGGTCTCCGCTTCAGCATCGGGAAGGCGAACGAAGGCTTCGAATGACCCCCCGCCGGGAGAGCCATGGCGATCCCGGCACGACGAAGCGCAGCGGCCACTCCACGGCCTGGGTGATCCCGATCCGTGGCGTGGCCGCGATCGTTTCCGGCGGTTCGCCCCGCAGCACGACGACCTCGGCCGCGGAAGCCGCCGCCCCATCCAGCGCGCGGGAGATGCCGAGGGCCTGCGTAAGCCGCCCGGGGCCGGCGCAGAGCTGACGGTCCGTCACCAGCCCGCGCCGCGTCCGCATGAGCGGTAACCCCTCCAACGGCTCCAGCGCCCGGAGCAGCACGGCGCCCGCATTGCGCTCCCGTTCGCACACCAGGTTCGCGCACCAGTGCACTCCATAAGACCGGTAGACATACCAGCGGCCCGCGGGCCCGTGCAGCGTCTCGTTCTGGGCGTGCCGGCGGTGCCGGAATCCGTGTGAGGCAGGGTCGCGATAGCCGAGGTATGCCTCGACTTCGACGATGCGCCCGGCAGTGACCAGCCCATCCACCCGCGAGACGACGACGGCGCCGAGCAGCTCGCGCGCCACCTGCTCCGTGGGCCGCCGGAAAAAGGAAACGGGCAGCGTCGCTGCCCGTCGGATCCTCATCATTCGGCCTTCTTCTTCCGTGGAGCTCGTGAGCGCCGGCGGGTCGCCGGCGGGTGGGCGGCAGGAGCCGCCCCGTCTGCTGAGGTCTCCGCTGCCGTGGCGGGCTTGGGGCCGCGCCGCCGACCCCGCCCCGGCCGCTCGCCCTTCTCCGGCTTCACGGATCCTTCCGTCTTATCGGTCTTTTCCGTCTTCCTGTCATCGTCCACGAGCACCACGCCAACCATCGGGATCTCGGGCTTCACCATCCCGATGCGCGAGCCCCGGCGGAAACGAAGCGCGGCCGGCGCGGCGGAAGCTGCACGGGGGGCTTCCTCCGCCGGTGGAGGCGCCGGCGGTTCCGCGGGCCGGGCGCGCGGTGTCGTCATGTCCGTCGGGTGAATCGAGATCTCGTAGTCATCATCGCCGATCTTCCGCACATCCGCGACCTCGGCGTCGTTCGCCTGGCGCAGGAGCCGGGCGAACCGGCCGGTTTCCAGCAGCGGGTCTTCGCGACCGAAGAGCGCAGCCATCCGGCTGCGCAGCGTTTCGTGCGGGACGGGGGTCGGCAATTCGCCGAGCGCCCGTGTCATCAACTGGAATGCGTTCGCGAGGGAAAGACTCTTCGGCCCCGTGGCGGGCGCGATCTCCGCGCCGCGCTCGTCTCCACGCCGCTCGCGCCCCCGGCCACGACGGCCGCGGCGGCTGCGCTTCTCGCGGTCCTCGGCCGAGGCCCCGTCGCGGGAGGCCGCGGCGGTCTTCCGGGGCAGCACTCCGCCGGCGGCCGGCGAGACCTCGTACTGGCCATTGTCCATCCGGCTCACCACGATCACGCCCTTCGTCCCGGCCTCGGTCACAAACTTGGAGAACCGGCTGAAGCCGGCATTCTTCTCGTCGAAGTTCGGGTCGATCTGCTGCATCACCTGCTTGAGCCGGTCGGAGCGCATCACGTCGCCGCTCCGGGCCATCTGGGCCACCGCCTCGCGCGCGAGCTCCCAGGGGTCGCGCTGGACCGACGGAACGTCCTCCTCCTTCGTCAGCCCGGCGAGATCGCTGTAGGAGTAATACTCGTCGCAATTCTGGATCAGGAGATCGCTCGCGGATTCGCGGATGCCGACCCCGATCACGTATTTCCCGTACTCCTTGAGCTTGATGACCATCGACGAGAAGTCACTGTCGCCCGAGAGGAGGATGAACGTGCCGATCTCCGGCCGCGTGAACACGAGCTCGACGGCGTCCACCGCGAGGCGGATATCGGTGGCGTTCTTCTTGTTGGTGCCGAATGCCGGGGCGAAGATGAGGTCGATCGACGACTCCGCCAGGGGGACGATGTACTGCGGGTAGCGGCGCCAGTCGGCGTACGCGCGCTGGACGGCGACCTTGCCCTTGATGATGTCACTGTTGAGGAGAGTCCGGAGCTCCTTCGTCAGATCGGACCTGATCCCGAGGGTCACATTGTCGAAGTCGATCAGGAGCGCCGCATTGGGCGCATGCGTGGGGGGCACTGCAGTCCGGCCGGGCCGGTGGATCGGATGGTTCACGTAGCGCTCAGCTCCAGGCCCACCACCCGCGCGAGCTCCCGTCGCTTGACCTTCCCGGACCCGGTCATCGGGAAGGCATCGAAGAAGCGCACGAGGTCGGGGACCTTGTAGTCGACAAGATGGTCGCGACAGAACTCCTTGAGTTCGTCGCCGGTCACGATGGCCCCCTCCACCGCGACGACGCAGGCACAGACGAGCTCCCCGAGCAGTTCGTTGGGGACGCCCACGGCACACACGTCGTCCACGGCCGGATGGGTCCGGAGGACGTCTTCCACTTCACGGGGCGTGACGTTGTTGCCGCCGCGGATGATCATCTCCTTGCGGCGACCCACCACCTGCACGAATCCGTCCTCGTCGATCATCGCGAGGTCGCCGGTCAGGAAATACCCTTCCGGCGTCAGGACCCGAGCCGTCTCGCCCGGCATGCGGTGATACCCCAGCATCACGTTGGTGCCCTTCACCGCCAGCTCACCAACGGCCTCCGGCCCGTGGAGGGTCCCGGTCGCCACATCCACCACCTTCACATCCACGCCCGGGATGGGCTGCCCCACGGTCTGCTCGCGGCGATCGGCCGGGTCGCCGCGCCGCGTCATGCTCACCGTGGGCCCTGTCTCCGTCAGGCCGTACGCAATCTCCACGTCGCACCAGGTCCGGATCCGCCGGACGAGCTCGGGCGTGACCGGCGCACCCGCGACCACCCCTGTCCTGAGCGCCCGCAGCTGCCGCCGGCCGAACGACGGCTCCCGCATCAGCAGGTGGAACATCGTCGGCACGCCGTGGAACACGGTGACCCGCTCGCCCTCGAGCAGGTCGAGCGCGGCGGCCGGCTCGAACCGTTCCTGCAGCACCAGGGTCCCGCCATGCACCACGGTCGTCACCACCGTGGACGTGCCGAACACGTGGAAGAACGGCACGGCGGCCAGCACCCGCTCGGCGTCGCGCAGCCCCAGCGATTCACCGGTCCGAAGCGCCGTCTCCACCAGGTTCCGATGGGAGAGCAGGACCCCTTTCGGCTTGCCCATCGTGCCCGAGGTGTAGAGCAGCGCAAGCGGGGAGGTGGCCGGGTCGAACGCGGGCGCCTCGAATTCGCGGTGCCGGCCCCGGCTCACCAGGTCCTCGAACTGGAAGATCCGGTCGTCGGTCCAGACGTCTTCGGGTCCCACCGTGACCAGGAAG
>DASTCF010000186.1:0-4198 GCA_035711365.1 Gemmatimonadales bacterium | reverse complement strand
GGTTCTCCGAGGGCGTGGGCGATCGCCAGCGCATCGCGCGTGGCTGCGGGATCGTGGACCCGGAACAGGCGGGCTCCGCGCTCGAACGCCAGCGCGCAGAGTGCCGCCGTGGCCCGGTCGCGGTCGGGGAGCTCGCGCCCGGCGATCACGCCCAGAAACCGCTTCCGCGACGGACCGACGAAGATCGGCCGCCCGAGAGCGCGCAGGGCGGCCAATTGATCGGCGAGCAAGATATTCTGCTCCACCGTCTTCGAGAAGCCAAAGCCCGGATCGATGACGATCCGGTCGGGGAGGACTCCTGACGCGGTCGCGCCGTCCAGCGAGGCGCGAAGCTCCGCGATGACCGCGCCCACCACGTCACCGCCGTACTCAGCATGCTCGTAGGTCGCCATGTCGGTGACGCCACCGCGCGAGTGCATTAACACGACGCCGGCGCCAGTCTCCGCGGCGGTGTCCGCCATCCGGGCGTCGAGCCGAAACGCGGAGACGTCATTGATGATGGCGGCGCCGGCATCAATTGCCGCGCGCGCGACGCGGGATTTCACCGTATCCACCGAGATCACCAGCGTGGGCCAGCGTTGAACCAGCGCGTGCACGACCGGAAGCACGCGGCCCAATTCCTCGGCCTCGGGCACGGGCGCCGGCCGTCCGGGCCGAGTGGATTCACCCCCCACGTCGAGCACCGTCGCGCCGCCCTCGAGCAGGCGCTCGGCGTGCGCGACCGCGGCCTCCACCGACGGCAGGGCACCGCCATCACTGAAACTGTCCGGAGTGAGATTGAGGATGCCGACGAGTACGGGCTGTTCCAGCGAGACCGTGCCCCGGGCGGTGGGCCACATCACCGGCAGCTCGACAGGAAGGGCCAGGCCGATCTGGTGGGCCAGCGCCGCGAACTCAGGGGGACCGACCCACGGGCGGGCAAGCGCCTGCAGCCGGGCCCGGGTACCGAGGATCACTGCCCACGTCTCGCCGGTCTGCACTTCCAGCCCGAGGGCGCGCCCCGCGTATCGCACCAGCTCCTCGATCGCGCCGGCATCGAGGCCCGTAATGCGCAACGCGGCCACCTCAGTCCCCTGGGCAGCCGCGTCGGCCTTCCACTCGTCCCAACCGCCCGACCGCAGCACGCCCGCGAGCACCGCCGGGGCGTGCGGTACGAACGGCGTGACTCTCACGCCCCGGCGGGCTTGACCGGTGGCGCGCCGAGAACCGGTCCCAGCCCGGGCGATTCCGGCGCGGCCCGCACCGGCGTGGCGGGCGCCGGCGGCGGGCCCGCGGGAGGCGAGGGAGCATCGCGGGGCGGCAGGGTCTCTCCCCGCGCAATCGCCTCGACCTCCTCCCGGTCGATCGTCTCCCGTTCGAGCAGCACCTCGGCCATCCGGTCGAGCGTCTCCCGGTGTTCGAGGAGAATCACCCGGGCCCGGGCGTAGGCCTCGTCCAGCAGGCGCTTGATCTCGCCATCAACGGCCTCGCTCATGCGCTCCGAGATTTCGCGCCGCTGCGCGATCTCCCGGCCGAGGAAGATTTCCTGCTCGCGATCGCCCACCGCGATCACGCCGACCTTGTCGCTCATCCCGAACTGCGTCACCATGCGCCGGGCGAGGTTCGTCGCCACCTCGATGTCGTTCGCGGCGCCCGTGGTGACCTTCTCCGGTCCGAAGACCAGCTCCTCGGCAACCCGCCCGCCGAACGCGGAGGCCAGCCGTCCTTCCAGGAAGAACTTGGTGTAGTTGTGCCGGTCCTCTTCGGGGAGCCACGTCGTGAGGCCCAGTGCCCGGCCCCGCGGGACGATCGTAACCTTGTGCAGCGGGTCGAGCCCGGGAATCTGCAGCGAGACGATTGCGTGCCCCGCCTCGTGATACGCCGTCAGGCGCCGCTCGTCCTCAGTGAGCTGGAGGCTCCGGCGCTCCACACCGAGCATGACCTTGTCCTTCGCGGCCTCGAAATCCTCCATGGCCACGAGATTCTTGTTCAGCCGCGCGGCGAGCACCGCCGCCTCATTGACCAGGTTCGCCAGGTCCGCCCCGGCGAGTCCGGGAGTCCCCTTGGCGAGCACTTCGAGCCGGACATCCGCCGCCAGCGGGATCTTCCGGGTGTGGACCCGCAGGATGCCTTCCCGGCCCCTGACATCGGGTGAATCGACGACAATCTGCCGGTCGAACCGGCCGGGGCGGAGCAACGCCGGATCCAGGACATCGGGCCGGTTCGTGGCCGCGATCAGGATGACCCCGTCGTTGGACTCGAACCCGTCCATCTCGACCAGGAGCTGGTTCAGCGTCTGTTCGCGCTCATCGTGACCGCCGCCGAGCCCGGCACCGCGGTGCCGGCCCACCGCGTCGATTTCGTCGATGAAGATGATGCAGGGTGCGTGCACTTTTCCCTGCTCGAAGAGATCGCGCACCCGGCTGGCGCCGACACCGACAAACATCTCCACGAAGTCCGAGCCCGACATGGAGAAGAACGGCCTGCCCGCCTCGCCGGCGACTGCCTTGGCCAGGAGGGTCTTGCCGGTGCCTGGCGGCCCCACCAGGAGCGCGCCCTTCGGCAGGCGACCGCCGAGCCGGGTGAACTTTTGCGGGTCCTTGAGGAACTCGATGATCTCCTGCAGTTCGACCTTGGCCTCGTCACATCCGGCGACATCGGCGAAGGTGAGCTTGGGCGTGTCGCCGCTCAGCAGTTTGGCCTTCGACTTCCCGAACGAGAAGGCACGATTGCCGCCAGCCTGGAGCTGGCGGAGCAGGAAGAACCAGAGTCCGAACAGAACGATCCATGGCAGGAAGTTGACCAGGAACGCCGTGAACCCGCCCCGGGATTCCCGGGCCTCGATCGTGACCCCCGAATCCTCGAGGCGCTTCTGGAACGACTCGCTGTCCGCGAACGGAAGCAGAACCGTGAAGCTCTTG
This sequence comes from Gemmatimonadales bacterium, assembly GCA_035711365.1. GTDB lineage: Bacteria > Gemmatimonadota > Gemmatimonadetes > Gemmatimonadales > GWC2-71-9 > DASTCF01. The sequence continues at coordinate 1,298 of DASTCF010000186.1, read as the reverse complement.
GCCGCCCGTTCGTTCTGAAGGACCGGCGTCCGGAAGTCACCTTCCAGCCGCTTGCCGTCGAGCACGACGACGTGGATGACGTTGCCGGCTTCGAGCTGGCGGACGAAGTCCGTGTAGGTGAATTCCTGCGACGGGCTGCGCTGCCGGCTCATCACCTGGAACAGCGTCAGGGCAAGCAGGCCCACGAGCAGCCAGAGCGCGAGATTCTTGCTCAGGTTCGTCCAATTCGATCCCGGCGGGCGGGGTGGTATGCGTTCAGCCATGCACTCAATCCAGGTCTGCGATGTAAGGGAGGTGCCGGAATTCTTCCGCGTGATCGAGGCCGTAGCCGACCAGAAACGCGGTGGGCGCGTGGAACCCCACGAACCGAAGCTCGGGCGGTGGTTCCTTGGCAATCCGCTTGTCGAGCAGGGCGCAGATCGCCAGGCTCGCCGGTCGCCGCGCCCGAAGCAGCTCCATCAGCTGCTTCAGGGTCCTCCCACTATCAATTATATCCTCAACGACCACGATATGTTTGCCGCCGATGTCCGTCTCCGGGTCGTACAGCAGCCGGACGTTCCCGCTGGAGACCTTCCCCGCGCCGTAGCTGCTCGCGATCAGGAAATCAATCTGATGGGGCCGCTCGATCGCCCGGACCAAGTCCGCGAGGAATATGAAGCACCCCTTGAGCAGCCCGAGCAGGAGCAGGTCGCCCTCGGGGTAAGCTTCGGCGATTTCGGCGCCCAGTTCGCGGACCCGCTTCGCAATCTGGTCCGTATCGTAAACGATCGCCCGCGCGCTGCGACCGCCGGTCCGGCGCCGCATGTCATCCAGCGTCGACTTCGACACGAACGGCCTCCTCCCCCTCGGCTGGCACCGCGACAGACGCCCGGCAGATCCCCGCCACCCACAGCACCTCGCCGCCCACCACGACGAGAGGCCAGCCAGCCCGCCGGCCTCGCGGTACCTTCGCATCCTGCAGGCATCGCACGACCGGGCGGTGACCGGTCCCCCCCAGCGGAACGAGACGATCGCCGGTCGTCGGTCCACGCACCTGGATGCCCTGCGGGATGAACCACGCCACAGGGCCGTCGCGCGGCTGCCGCGCGGGTGTGCGGTCGGGTCGCCACCTGATCTTCCAGCCTCCCCAGGAGAGCGACCCCTCGGTGGCGGCGAGCGCCACCGGGCGGGGGACATCGAGGGTGCGAAAGAAACGCAGCCGGCCGAACGCGAGTTCCGCGCACCAGCCGGCCCCTAGCTCCACGAAGCGCCCGCTTGCGCCCTTGCGGGCCAACTCCAACACCCGTCGGACGCGTGTC
>DASTCF010000185.1:0-29924 GCA_035711365.1 Gemmatimonadales bacterium | reverse complement strand
TCACCTCCAAGTCGGGCGCTCCGCGCACGCCCTCGGCGTCTCCCTCCACAGCGAATCCGTGGTTTTGCGTCGTGATGAGCACTCGCTCATCCCGCAGGTCCTTCACCGGGTGGTTCCCGCCCCGATGCCCGTACGGCATCTTCGTCGTGCGGCCCCCGAACGCCAATCCCAACAGCTGGTGGCCCAAGCAGATACCAAATGTCGGGACGCCAGTCGCGGTGAGGCTCCGAATCGTGTCGAGGGCATAGCCCACGGCAGCCGGATCGCCCGGGCCGTTCGATAGGAAAATGCCATCCGGGCGGAGCGCGAGCGCACGGGCCGCCGGCGTGGTGGCCGGGACAACGGTCACACGACACCCCGCATCCCTCAGCATTTCGACGATGTTGCGCTTCATTCCGAAGTCGTAGGCGACGACGTGCGGGCCCTCTGTGCCGCGCTGGTAGGGTTCGTCGACCGTCGCTCGAGTGGCTAGATCGAGCCCCTCCATCGAGGGCGAGGCCAGGAGCTGCCCTCTGATCTCCGCAGTTGGCTCCACGCCCTCGACGATGACCCCGCGCATCGCCCCGCGTGACCGGATATGCCGGGTGAGCCGTCGCGTGTCGACGCCGGAGATCACTGGTACGCCGTGGCGGCCGAGCCAGGAGTCCAGGCGCTCCGTGGATCGCCAGTTGGAGGCGGAGCGGGAGAGCTCGCGCACGACGACGCCTGAGACCTGCGGCTTGTCCGACTCCATGTCTTCCGGGTTCACCCCGTAATTGCCGATCATGGGCGCCGTCATCACCACGATCTGGCCGAGGTAGCTCGGATCCGTGAACGTCTCCTGGTAGCCGGAGAGGTTCGTAGTGAAGACGACCTCGCCGAACGCCGGGGCGTGCGGAAGGTCCATGGTACCTGGATACCAGGTCCCGTCCTCGAGCAATACAAAAGCGGGGCGGCCGGTCATCCAGCCACCCCGCGTTTACGAAGGGACACGAGTCTCACTGTTGCGGCTGGGGCTGCGGCGCTGCGGGCAGGGCAGTCGCAGGAGCAGTCGGGCTCGCCTCGCCCCCCGTGGCGGGCGCCGTCTGCACCGGCGTCCCGCCGAGCGGCGCTGGGGCAATCGGGGCCTCAGACTGCGTCTGCGACTGGCGCAGCAACTCCTGCACATCGGTCGTGCCGGTCGCCCGGCGCGAGGAGACCACGGTCAGGAGCAGTGCGAGGAACAGGAACGCTCCCCCGAGCCACCATGTGGACCGGGTCAGGAACGTCGCGGCCTGACGGCCCCCGACGAAGGTTTCGGTGCCACCGCTGCCGCCCAGCGAGGCCAGCCCGCCGCCCTGGCCTGCCTGCAGCAGGACTACGACCGACAGGAGGAGCGCGTCGATGATCAACAGTGTCAAGAAGAAGCCAAACATGCGCTATCCCAGTTCTTTAGCAGTCTGAAAACGTAATCGGGTCGCCCGACCCCGGTCAACCGCCGAAGCCCACGATTTCCGCCCATCCATCGGGGTCGAGACTCGCGCCGCCCACGAGCACCCCGTCGATTTCCGGCCTGGCGAGCAGCGCCAGCGCGTTACGGGCGTTGACGCTCCCACCGTAGAGAATCCGGCTGCCGTTCCCCATGCCGAGGACCGTGAGCTCATTGCGGATGACCGCGTGCACTGCGGCCGCATCCTCCGGGGTGGCATTGCGCCCCGTCCCGATCGCCCAGACGGGCTCATAGGCGACGACAACCCGGTCAAGCTCCGCCGGATCCACGCCGTGGAGGCCGGCCCGCAGCTGTCGCAGTACCACCGCCTCCGTCTGGCCGGCCTCACGTTGCTCCAGCTTCTCGCCGACGCACAGGAAGGCCGTGAGGCCCGCGGCGAGAATGGCGCGGACCTTTCGGCCGGACTCTTCGTCGGTCTCTCCGAAAACGTGGCGCCGCTCGGAGTGGCCGACCAGGGCACCGGCCGCACCAGCACTCCGGGCCAGGGGCACCGAGATGGCGCCGGTGAAGGCGCCCTTCGGCTCCCAATGGACATCCTGCGCCCCGACGCGGATGTCATCGCGCTTCACGACGGTTCTGGCGGCCGCCCCGATCGACACCGCGGGTGGAAAGAACCAGAGATCCCGTCCGGCGGCCCGCGGGACCACGTCCAGGAAGCGCCGGAGGTAGTCGACGGCCTCATCCGGGCCGAGGTGCATCTTCCAATTGGCGGCGAACAGGCGAGTCTGCATCGATCAGGGAGCCGCGACAGGCTTCAGGTCGAGATCCTGGAAATCGAAGCTGAAGTCCACCGTCGGCGAAGCGGGCTTCATCGAAGCACTCGCGATCTTCCCATCCGCATCCAGCACGAAGGTGACGAACGCGTCGGCGCGGAGTTCGCGGTCCCGCCACTTCACGAGGAAGGTGTCGTACTGCCAATGCGACAGGTCGCCGATGAGAGCCGGCGTCTGGGCGAACTGCATCGCCAGGTGTCCGTCTTCGAGGTTCACCACCACGTCCCCGTACCACGAGTCCCGGTAGGTGGCGGCATAGCGAGCCAACGGAAGTGAGGGCCGCGATGTGCTGTCGCGCGACGTCGCCGTCGCCTTGTCCTCGGCCGCATTCGTGGAGTCCACCCGGGTCATGAGCGAACCCAACCCGGCCAGCCAGTCGAACGCCGGAGCCTTGAGGTAATAGTCCAGGACGTGATAGGCGACGGCATCGAAGGCGGCTCCCGATTCCATGTTCGTCAGGACCACTATGCCGACCTTCCGATTGGGGAGCATGGCCAGCCGCGAGACGTATCCGGGCAGGCCTCCGGTGTGGGTCACGAGCTTCTCGCCACGAAAGTCCCGGACGAAGAATCCGAGCGCATAGCCGCTGAAGTTGCTGGCCAGTGGGGGAAGTTCCTTCGGCGGTGGGCCGGTCGGAATGGGAGTGACCAGGGACCACAGCTGCCGCGTGGTCCCGGCCTTCCAGAGCCGCTGGCTAGCGACACGCCCGGAATCCATCTGCGCAATCATCCACCGGGCCATGTCCGCCGCACCGACGTTGAGGCCGCCGGCCGGGTTGGTATTGGGGTCGGAGAACGGGTTGACAACCCGGACGACACCCTCGACCGGTGCGTGGGTGATCGCCACATTCTCCTCTGCGCCGACGGCTTCCTTCCGGGTCACCGTGGCCCCGGCCATCCCCACCGGACGCAGGATCCGCTCCGTCACAAAGTTTTCCCAGGTCCGGCCCGACACCGCCTGGATGAGCTGCCCCGCCACCAGGTAGAGGACGTTGTCGTAGGCGTATGCGGTCCGGAAACTGGTGGCGGGCTCGATGTAACGCAGGCGCCGCATGATCTCCTGGGGGGTGTAGGTCGTCGGCGGCCACCAGAGCAAATCGCCCGCGCCGAGGCCGAGGCCGCTGCGGTGGACGAGCAGGTCGCGCACCGTGATCTGCCGGGTGACCCAGGGGTCCCACATCATGAACTGCGGCAGGTAGTTCACGACCGGCTTGTCCCACTCCAGTTTGCCTTCCTCCACCAGCATGCCGAGCGCAAGTGCGGTAAAGGCCTTCGTATTCGAGGCGATGCCGAAGCGGGTGTCTGCATCCACCGGGTCCCGGGAGCCGAGTCGCTTCACGCCATACCCTTTGGCCAGCACCACCTGGCCGTCCTTCACGATGGCCACGCCCATCCCCGGAACGCCGAAGCGCTTCATCACCGCGGCGACATACGCGTCGAAATTGGGTGGCGGGGCGGCCGGCTTCGCCTGGCCGGCCAGAGTGGCGGGCACGAGCAGGATCCCGGCGAGCATCCGGAACACTCGCATCGTCATCTCAGCTTTCATCGAGGGCGGCGACGCCCGGAAGCACCTTGCCCTCGAGGAACTCGAGTGAGGCACCGCCACCAGTGGAGACATGAGTCATGCGGTCCGAGAGCCCGGCCGCTGCGACCGCGGCGGCGGAGTCACCTCCCCCAACGACGGTGATCGTCCCTTTCCCAGAGGCGTCCGCCATCGCCCGCGCCACGGCCAGGGTGCCGTGATCGAAAGGCGGAGTCTCGAACACCCCCATCGGGCCATTCCAGAGCACCGTGCCGGCGGCGAGGATGCGACGCGCGAAGTCTGCTTCCGTCGCCGGATCGATGTCGAACATGGCCCAGCCCGCCGGGATGCCGTCACGCGGCACCGCGCGTGACCGCGCCCCTGCCTCGAGCTTCTCCGCCACCACCGCGCCGCCAGGCAGGATCAGCCGGTCCCCTGCGCGCTCGAGGAGGTCCGCCGCGAGCGCCACGCGATCCGCCTCGACGAGCGAGGTACCGACCTCGAGTCCCATGGCCTTGAAGAAGGTGCAGGCCATCGCCCCGCCAATGAGGATGCCATCCACCTTCGGAAGCAGCGCCTCGATCAGATCGATCTTACCGGAGATCTTCGCTCCGCCCATGAGTGCGAGAAACGGCCGTCTCGGGTGCTCGAGTGCCTGGCCGAGGAAATTCAACTCCTTGTCCATCAGGAATCCCGATACGGCCGGCTTGAGCAAATGGGCTACGGCCTCCGTGCTCGCGTGGGCCCGGTGGGCCGAGCCGAACGCATCGTTGACGTACAGGTCGCCGAGCGCCGCGAAGCGCTCGGCGAGTGCCACGTCATTGGATTCCTCCCCCGGATAGAAGCGGGTGTTCTCGGCCACCGCCACGCTGCCGCGGGGCAGCTGACGGGTCATCGCGACCGCTGCCGCCGTGGTCGGATCGGGCAGAAAGGTGACAGGCGCGCCGAGGAGTCCTTCGAGCGCGTGCACGACAGGCTGCAGAGAGAACTTGGGATCGGGACCGCCCTTCGGGCGTCCCAGGTGTGACAGAATCACGACGCGGGATCCGCGCTCCCGCAGGTAACGGATGGTCGGCAGCGCCGCCCGAAGCCGGGTATCGTCGGTAACGACCCCATCCTTGATCGGACAGTTGAAGTCCTCGCGGACGAGCGCCCGCCGGCCTTCGAGGGCCGCGGGTGGCAGCGCCCCGAGGGAGCGCTTCACAGGCGGGCGCCGATGAAGTTAAGCAGGTCCACGCAGCGCGCCGAGTAGCCCATCTCGTTGTCGTACCACGAGGTCACATTGACCAGCGTGCCGTCCACGACGTTGGTCGAGAGCAGGTCCACAGTGCTCGAGGCCAGGTTGCCGATGTAGTCCACCGACACCAGGGGCTCGTCGCTGACCGCGAGCACCCCGCGGAGTGCGCCCTTGGCGTACTCGGCGAAGACGGCATTGACCTCTTCGGCGCTCGTGCGCTTTTCCACCTCCACGCTCAACGCAACGACTGAGACGTCCGGCGTCGGGACGCGGAGCGAGACTCCGTCGATCTTCCCCTTCACCTCGGGAATGACCAGCGCCGTTGCCTTGGCCGCGCCGGTGGTGGTCGGAATGATCGACACCGCAGCCGCGCGGGCGCGTCGCAGATCCCTGTGCGGCAGGTCGAGGATCTGCTGGTCGTTGGTGTAGGAATGCACGGTTGTCATGAACCCGTGGCGAAAGCCGAAGCGCTCCAGAATCACCTTCACTACCGGCACCAGGCAATTCGTCGTGCAGCTGGCGTTCGAGACGATGTGGTGGGACTTCGGGTCGTACTTCTCGTGGTTGACGCCGACCACGATGGTGATGTCTTCCTTCTTGGCGGGAGCGGAGATGACAACCTTCTTTGCTCCCCCGCTCAGGTGGAGGGCCGCCTGGTCGCGATCCGTAAACCGGCCGGTGGATTCGAGCACGAGGTCGACGCCGAGGTTCTTCCAGGGCAATTTCGCCGGGTCCTTTTCCGACAGGACCTTCATTTCGTCGCCGTCAACCACCAGCGCCCCCTCGCGCGCCTCGACCGATCCCGGGTATCGACCGTGAACCGAGTCGTACTTAAGCAGGTGCGCGAGTGTCTTCGTATCCGTCAGGTCGTTGACCGCGACGAAGTCGAGCTCGGTGATGCCCATCTTCTTCGCGGCCCGCACGACGTTCCGGCCGATCCGGCCGAACCCGTTGATGCCGACTCTTACCGCCATTTTGTCTCCTGTGAAGGGTCTGGTGAGCCGTGGCAGAAAATAACGACCTCCCGGCGGATCGCTAAGGCACCAGGGCTGCCCCCGGCGGTCGGGCGCGAGCGAAGGTCACCGCGTCCACCTGGCAGGCACCTGCCGTCAGGAGTGCGGTCGCGGCGGCGATGATCGTGGCGCCGGTGGTGAAAACGTCATCGACTACGACAACGCGCCCCGCGACTTCGTGCCGGGCGGCGAAGGCCCCGGACACATTTGCGCTGCGGGCCTCGGGTGTGAGGGCCGTTTGCGTCGCCGTCTCGCGAGTCCGCACCAGGACGTCCCCGGCGACCGGATAGCCCGACACCCGCCCGAGCGCCTCGGCGAGCTGCTCGGCCTGATTGTATCCTCGCTGCACTCGCCGACGTGGGCCGAGGGGCACCGGAATCAGCGTCGCTTTCTCCGCCACGGGATCGAGAGTCCGCATCGGGCTGGCCATCGCATCCGCCACCCGCCACCAGCCGTCATACTTGAGCAGGTGCACCGCACGCCGGGCGGATTCATCCAGCCAGACGGCACTCCGTACGCAGCCGAATTCAGGCGGCCAGGATTCGCAGTCCCGGCAGGGACCCTCCGGGGGACTCGGAGCCCCGCAGCGCACGCACACGGGCGCCGGCACCGGCCGCCAGCGGGACCGGCAGAGCGCGCACACGAGCGCGTCTCCTTCGGACATCGGGATGGCTTCATCACAGAGCAGGCAGGCGGGTGGCAGCAGCGCCCGCTCCAGCTGCAGCGCGAGGCGGCCGAGGTCAACGAAGGGCAATGTGGACCGCGGCCCGCATGACCTCGACCGGCGGGTGCACATCGGGAAGCCAGCGTGCGAGCGATGCCGCACCCTGGGCAATGAGCACCTCGCGGCCATCCGCCGATCGCCGGCCGGCGGCGCGTTGCGCGTGCACCCAGCGAGTCTCACCGCGGGCGTAGACCAGGTCCAGGGCCACCCGGGCCCTCGGAGTGGAATCCGGGGAGGAAGGCGGTGGATCGGCGGGGTCCAGACCGAGCGGTGTGGTATTGATGACGACCTCGGCCTCGCCGGTCTCGGCTTGCGGCACACCGAGCTTCGCGGCCCACCCGAGAAACGCCGCGCCACGCGCGCTGTCTCTCGAGTGTGACGCCAGTCGTGCCCCGCGCAATCGCGCCGCTTCGACTACCGCCCGCGCCGATCCGCCCGTGCCCAGCACGAGCCACGCGGTCGCCGGCGCGTCGAGTCGGTCGAGTGCCGCCAGCACGCCATCGACGTCGGTGTTCTCCCCCGCGAGGCCGCCATCGTCACCCCAGAAGGTGTTGCACACGCCGAGCGCCGACACCCGATCGCTCGGCTGGTCGACCGTCCGGGCGGCTGCGGCCTTGTGCGGCAGCGTCACGTTTCCGCCACCGCCTGCGCGCACCAGGCTCCGCATCAATCCCGGAAGGTCGTCCTCGCGGCAGGTCAGTGCGACGTAGGTCGCGTCCGCACCGAGGACCCGGAACGCGGCGTTGTGCATCGCGGGCGAGAGCGAGTGGGCCACCCGCCCGCCAAGGACGGCGAAAACCCGGGTGCTACCGCGAATCACCGGGCGGCTCCGCGGTCAGGCGTGCGACGACGGCGTCGATGAGCCGGACCAGCTCCTCGAACGTTTCCCGATACGCATCGAGGTCGGCTCCGAAAGGATCGGGTACTTCCGCCTCCGGCCCGCTCCGACCGGCGAAGTCGCCGATCAGGTGCGCCTTCTCACCGCCGCCCAGGTCCACGACGCGAGCCCGGTGATGCCGCGACATCGTGAGGATGAGGGAAGCTTCGGCGATCATCCCATCCGTGAGGAGGCGCGCCCGATGGCCCGAGAGGTCCAGCCCGCGCTCGAGCGCAACGAGGTAGGCCCCCTCGGACACAGGGGCGCCATCCCAGGCTCCGGTGCCGGCAGAAGCGGTCGTGATATCCGTGGCGCCCCGGGCCGCGAGTGCCTGCCGGAGAATCGCCTCGGCCATCGGGCTCCGGCACGTGTTCCCGGTGCAAACAAAGAGGATATGCATCGGCAATGTGAAAATCAGGGAGCGAGCCGTCCGACCGCGCGGCGAAGCTCCTCCCGAGGGATGGCCCCTTCCCGCACCAGCCGCGGCTCCGTCTCGGTACAATCCACGAGAGTCGACGGGGGGACGTTGCCGAGCACCCCACCGTCGAGCACGAGGAGCTGGCCCGAAGTGACCGCCTCGGGAAACAGCTCGACGATGCCCGCTGCACCGGGTGCAGTGGGTCCTCCGGGGCGATTGGCGGAAGTGCTGGTCAGCGGCGCGCCGCACGCAGTAATGAGCTGCCGGACCCCCTTGTGGGAGGTGAGACGGATCGCGATTCCCCCCTCACGCCCTCGCAGTCGGTCGGGCAGCCGCCCCTCCCCACCCTTCAGGACCAGCGTCAGCGGGCCGGGCCAGAAGGCGTCCGCGAGCGCGCTCGCGGCGCGGTTCAGCACGAGGCCCCACGCAGTGGCCATCTCGCGACTGCTCACCAGCAGCAGAAAGGGTTTGTTCGCCGGCCGCCCTTTCAGGCCTGCGAGCTGGTCGAGTCCGGCGTCGGTGGGCGCCGAGCCGAGGCCGTACACGGTTTCTGTCGGGTAGGCGAGAAGCCCGCCTGCGGCGAGGTGGCTTCGCGCGGCCTCGGTGGCGGCGGAGATTTCGTCGGCGCTCCGGAACGGCAGGATCATGCCCCGGCATCCAGGAGGCGGCGGGCGACGTCGAGATCGTCAGGCGTGGTGATCTTCAGATTGTCGGGAGAGTCCGGCACAATGGTGACCTCGCCGCCTGCCCGCTCGACGAGTTCGGCGTCATCCGTCCCGGTGTAGCCATCTTGTGCGGCCCGTGCGAGCGCGCGCTCGAGGAGCGGCCGCGGGAAGCCCTGTGGTGTCTGGGCCCGCCAGAGCCCATCCCGGGGCACCGTGCGGAGCACGCGGAGTGGGGGCCCCTCCTGGCGGACTTCCTTGAGCGTATCGCCCAGCGGCACGGCCGCGACCGCACCGGAGCCCGCCCGCGCGGCGGCGATCACGGCAGAGACCGTTGTGGGGCGCGTCAACGGCCTCGCGCCGTCGTGCACCAGAACGAGGGCACACGCGGCCGGGAGTGCCGCCAGGCCGGCCCGGACAGAATCAGTGCGCGCCTCGCCGCCGGCCGCGATGCGAAGCGAATCGCCGGTAAGATTCGCCAGCCATGGCGGCGGGGCGGCGGCATCGGCCGGCGGCAGCACGACCACGATGGACACGACGTCCGGATGGGCGGCGAACGGGCGGATCGCGCGCAAAAGCACCGGCACGCCGACGAGATCGAGATACTGTTTCGGCCGCGTGCCGCCCATCCGAGTGCCCCGCCCCGCCGCCACCACGATCACTCCAACGTCACGCGGCAAGCGCACGCACCAGTTGATCCACGTGATCCAGCCCCACGACCGCGATGCCCGGGACCTGAGTCGCTGTCCGCCCGGCGCCGAAGACCCGGCGGAACCCGAGGCGCACGGCTTCGGACATCCGCCGCTCCATGCCACCCACGGGCCGTACCTCGCCCCCCAGGCCGATCTCACCGAGGAACAGGGCGTCGGCCGGAGCCGGGCGATTATGGAGACTCGACAGGAGCGCGGCCGCCACCGCCAGGTCGGCCCCCGGCTCGCTGAGGCGCACGCCGGCCGTCGCCTGGACGAAGACGTCGAGGCTGGCGAACGACGCCCCGCCCCGACGCTCCAGCACGGCCAGGAGGACCGCGAGGCGGCGCGGGTCCAATCCCGTCGCGACCCGCTGGGGGGTGCCGTAGCCGGAGGCAGAGGCGAGCGCCTGCACCTCGACCAGGACGGGGCGCGTGCCCTCCATCAGGGCGGTGACGGCGCTCCCGCTCGTGCCCGTCGCGCGGGCCGCCAGGAATACGGCCGACGGGTTCGCGACCGCGACGAGACCCCGTTCCGTCATCGAGAACACGCCCAGCTCGTCCACGGATCCGAACCGGTTCTTCGTCGCTCGAAGGAGCCGATGATCGAGCGTGCCCTCGCCCTCGAAGTACAGCACGGTGTCGACGATGTGCTCGAGCGTCTTGGGCCCCGCGATTCCGCCGCCCTTCGTCACATGCCCGACCACGAAGACGGCGGTCCCGGTCTCCTTCGCGTGCCGCATCAGCAGCGCGGCCGACTCCCGGACCTGGCCGACGCTCCCAGGCGCGCTTTCGAGCGCGTCGGTATACACGGTTTGAATGGAGTCGAGAATCAGGCATTCCGCGGAGAGCGCGCGCGCCGCATCGAGCACCGCCTCCAGGCGGGTCTCGCCAAGCACGTGCACGGCGCCGGCGTCTTCCTCGAGGCGGCCGGCGCGAAGCCGGAGCTGCTCCGGTGATTCCTCCCCGCTGGCGTAGAGCACACGGCGGCCTGCGGTTTCGAGCCGCGCCGCGGCCTGCAGGAGAAGGGTCGACTTTCCGATGCCCGGCTCACCACCGATGAGCGTCATCGAGCCGGGGACGATCCCGCCGCCCAGGACGAAATCGAACTCCTGGAGCCCGCTGGTCCAGCGGATGAGGCGACTCTCCTCGATTTCGCGGAGGCGCATGGGGGCCGGCCCGCCGACTGCACCACTCCGGCGCCGCGGTGTGCGGGGGTCGGCGCGGCGCGTCACCGGCTCCTCGGCGACGGTATTCCAGGCCCCGCACTCCTCACAGCGCCCCACCCACTTTGGATGGTCGTGGCCGCACTCGGTGCACCGATAGGCGGAGTGCGCGCGGGCCATGTTACTCGGGCTCGTCGCGCTGCGAGAAGCTGTCGAAGCGGGTGTACTCGCGATTGAACCGGAGGTGGACGTCGCCGGTCGGCCCGTTCCGGTTCTTGGCGAGCATGATTTCGGCCAGGCCCTTCTTGGCCTCGTCATCCCGGTCGTAGTACTCGGGCCGGTGGATGAACAGGACGAGGTCGGCGTCCTGTTCGATTGCTCCGGAATCGCGCAGGTCGGACAGGATCGGCTTGCGCTCCCCCCCGCGCTGCTCCGAGGCCCGCGAGAGCTGCGAGAGCGCGACCACGGGCACCTCGAGCTCGCGGGCGAGCGCCTTCAGCGACCGGGAGATGTCGGAGATTTCCTGCACGCGATTCTCCGCGTATTCCGGACTGCGCATGAGCTGGAGGTAGTCAACCACCACCATCTTGATGTCATTCTCCGCCTTCAGGCGCCGTGCCTTCGAGCGCATCTCGAGCAGCGTGATGGACGGCGTATCGTCGATCCAGATCGGGCAGCTCTGCAGCACGCCGGCTGCGCGAGCCAGATTCGTGAAATCGCTGTCCCGCAGGCTGCCCTGCCGCACGCGCTGGCTGTCCACCCGGCCCTCCGCAGTGATCAGCCGCTGCACGAGCTGGTCCCGGGACATCTCGAGCGAAAAGATGGCGACGCCGAAGTTCTCCACCGCCGCGTGCGTCGCGATGTTCAGGCAGAGGGCCGTCTTCCCCATCGAGGGGCGCGCGGCCACGATCACCAGTTCCGAGGCCTGGAAGCCGGAAGTCAAGCGATCCAAGTCTACGAATCCGCTCGGCACTCCCGTGATCGATTTGCCGCTCCGCTGGAGCGCTTCAATGCGCTCCATCGTCGGCCACAGCATTTCCTTGAGCCGGAAGAAGCCCTCGCTCCCCCGTTCCTGCGAGATCGTGAAAATCCGGGATTCGGCCTTGTCCAGCAGGTCCGACGCGGTGGCCCGGCCGTCATACGCCTCGGTGATGATGGAGGTGGACGTCTCGATGAGCCGGCGCAGGATCGCCTTGTCCTTGACGATGCGCGCGTGGTACTCGAGGTTCGCGGCCGTGGGCACGACATCCACCAGCTCACCCAGGTATTCTGTCCCGCCCACCGACTCGAGCTCATTCCGCCGCGTGAGCTCCTCGCGCAGGGTGACGTGATCAATGACGACCCGCTGCTCCACCAGCGCGCGCATCGCACGGAACAGCCGCCGGTGGCCCTCCCGGTAGAACATCGTGTCCTCGAGCAGCTCGGAGGCCACCAGCGCCGCGTCCTGGTCGAGGAGCATGGCGCCGAGGACGGCCTGTTCGGCCTCCTGGCTCCACGGGGCGGAGCGGCCTGCGTACGTGTCAGCGATCGAGGAGCTGTCGGGCGATACGAACGTCATCCCAGGTCGGCTTCTTCCAGTTCGGGTTGCGCAACAGCGCTGCAGGGTGATACGTGACCACGAGCGGGATCCCCGCGTACGAGTGCACGGAGCCACGCAGCTCACCCAGCGACTTGCGGGCTCCCAGCATGTTCTCGGCGGCAGTGGCACCCAGGGCAACCAGCACCTTGGGCCGGATCAGCTCGATCTGTCGCCGGAGGTAGGGCAGGCAGGCGGCGGCTTCGTCGGGCAGCGGCTTCCGGTTCTGCGGGGGCCGGCACTTCACGATATTGGCAATGAATACACTTTCGCGCGGGATGCCGATAGCCCCCAGGATCTGCGTGAGCAGCTCGCCGGCCGCTCCGACGAAGGGACGCCCGGTTTCGTCTTCGGTGGCGCCCGGACCCTCGCCCACGAGCATCAGCCGGGCGTGGGGATTTCCCTCCCCCGGGACCGTATTCCGCCTGCCCTTGCACAACGGGCACTTGGTACACCCAGCCACCCTCGCCGCCACCGCATCCAGCGTGTCGAGGCTGGAGAGCTCATCCGTGAGGAGGTCCAGCACCGGCGGCTCGACCACGAGACCGGGACCGGGGATTGGAGGGGCGCCCTTGGACCACGGCGGGCCGGATGCGCTGATGGGCGGATGGGCAGCCGGCTCTGCGGCAGATTGTGGCGCCATCTGACGGGCCGATTGTCCGGCGGTCCGATTGACGTACACCTCGTTCCCGCCGATCTCCGCCTGCTGCCGAAGATACTGCTGCCACCGGTCAGGCAAGCCGGGCCTCCACACTGTCGAGGATCGCCTCGGCGACGGCGCGCTTGGAGGCGAGCGGCACCACCCGGGCGTTGCCTTCCCGGTCCAGGATCGCGACCCGGTTCGTGTCGACCTCGAACCCGGCACCGGGCTCGAGGGCGTCGTTGACCACGATCAGGTCGAGCGCCTTCCGCTCGAGCTTCGCCTTCGCCTTCGGCAGGGCATCACCGGTCTCGAGCGCGAAGCCGACGATGACGCTTCCGGGCCGCCGCTCGGACAGGGTGGCCCGCAGAATGTCCGGCGTGGGCTCCATCGGAATTGCGAGGGCGCCCTCGCTGCGTGGCCGCTTCTGCTCGCTCGGATCGGAGGGGCGGAAGTCGGCGGGCGCCGCCGCCATGATGAGGACATCCGCGGCACGGAGCTCCTCGCGCACCGCCAATTCGAGATCACGCGTCGATTCGACGGCGCGCAGCCGGACACCGACCGGCTCCGGCTCGGAGACCGGGCCGCTGATCAGGACGACGTCGGCACCACGCTCCCAGGCGGCCTCCGCCAGCCTGTAGCCCATCTTCCCGCTCGAGCGATTGGTCACCACGCGCACCGGATCGATCGGCTCGCGGGTCGGTCCGGCGGTGATGATGACCCGGCGCCCGGCGAGCGGTCCCGCGCCGCGCAGCGTTCGCGCCGCGTGGGCGAGTATCGTCTCGGGCTCACTCATGCGACCCGGCCGCTCGGACGGCCCCTCGGCCAGCGGGCCGATCTCCGGCCCGACGAAACGCCAGCCCCGGCCGGCGAGTGTCGCGAGGTTCTGCTGGGTTGCGGGATGGGCGTACATCGTGTCGTTCATCGCCGGCGCCGCGAGCACCGGCCCGGTGCGGGCCAGCAGCAGCGTCGACAGGATGTCGTCGGCGAGGCCCTGAGCCGCGCGGGCGAGCAGGTGCGCCGTCGCCGGAGCGAGCAGGATGAGATCCGCCTCGGCGGGGAGCCGGATGTGCACGAGCGCCCGATCCGGTTCCCAGAGGGAACTCAGGACCGGGCGCCCGGTGAGCGCCTCGAACGTGGCCGGCCGGACGAACTCGCCGGCAGCACGGCTCAGCACCACATCGACTCGCGCTCCGGCCTCGGTCAGTCGCCGGGCCAGGATGCAACTCTTATAACATGCGATCCCGCCCGACACGCCGAGGACGACGTGGCGGCCGACCCACACGTCAGGCCTCGGAGCGGCGGCGGCGGAGGAGCTTGTACTCGAGCCCACCGGAGGTCAGCGCCTCCAGGGACGTGGTGGTCAGCTTCTCGTCGCGCGACTGGAAGGCGTCCTTCGGAAATTCGTTCAGGTACCGCGCGAACTTGGCGGCAACCAGCACGCCGAGGTACTTATTGCCCGCCTTCTTCGCGGCCTCGACCGGGGTGTAGATCTTCATCCGTGTTTTGCTCCCGTAGGGGTCATTTGACGCCGAGGCGGGCGGATTCGGCGGCCACACCCTGGCGCAATGCATCGGTAAACGCTTCAAGTTCGCGCTGTCGCGGAACGCGGTGGCCTTCGGCATCGATGATGGCCGCCACTTGTCGTACCGCGACTGCCAGATCGTCGTTCACGACCGCGTAATCGTACTCGCCGACGGCCGCCAGCTCCTCCGCTGCGTGGGTGAGGCGGGCGCGAACCCTCTCCGCATCCTCGGTATCCCGGCGCAGCAGCCGTTGGACCAGGACTTCGGCCGACGGCGGAAGCACGAACACGTGAATCGCGTCGGCCATCCGGTTCCGCACCTGCCGGGCCCCGACCACTTCGATATCGAGGACGACGTGCCGGCCGGATCCGAGCACACGCTCGACCTCGGCACGCAGGGTCCCGTAGAGCTCGCCGCCATAGGTGGCGTATTCGAGGAACTCCCCGGCCTCGACCCGGCGGAGGAAGTCCCCCCGCTCGAGGAAGTGGTAGTCCGCTCCGTCCCGCTCCCCGGGACGCGGCGCCCGGGTCGTCGCCGAGACGGAATACCCGATGTCCTTCCGGCTCTCGAGGAGCTGGCGCGCGATCGTCGTCTTGCCGCCGCCGGACGGCGACGAGAGCACCACGAGGAAGGGCGTCACTCGAGATTCTCGAGCTGCTCGCGAAACTTCTCGAGCTCGCCCTTCATGAGAATCACCTGCTGCGCGATCTCCGCGTCGTTCGCCTTGGCTCCCATGGTATTGACCTCGCGTCCGAGCTCCTGCGCGAGGAATCCGAGCTGCTTGCCCGCCGGGCGATCCGCACCCAGCGAATCGCGAGATGCTTGCAGGTGGGCCGTAAATCGCACCAACTCTTCGGTGATGTCGAGCTTCTCCGCCAGGAAGGCGATTTCCTGCGCGATGCGGTTCTCGTCCACCGCCTTCCCGCCCAGCAATTCGCCGACCGCCACCCGCAATCGGTCGCGTTCACGCAGCAGGCGTTCCGGCGCGCGGCCCGCCACGACGCGACAGGCGGCATCCAGCAGATCGAGCCGATGCCGGAGCTCCAAGACGAGCATTTCGCCTTCGCGACGGCGCATTGCCCGGCATTCGGAGGCCGCGGCTGCCACGATCGGCTCCAGATCCCTCCATCCGGTCGCGGCCGTCTCGGCGAGCTCCGTGGTCAGCACTTCCGGTGCGCGCGCCACAAGATCGAGGGTCACCTCGCCCGCGAGCCCGAGATTGGTCTGCAGTTCCCTCAGCCGGGCCACCACCGCGCGGGCGCGCTCGAGATTGAGTGACAACCCGCCATCCCGATTCGCCGACTCGAGCCAGCGCACCGAGACCGTCACGTGTCCGCGCTCGAATTCCTTCCGGAGCCGCTCACGCAGCTCTACCTCCAGCGCGGCGAGGTCGCCCGGGAGCTTCGCAGACAGATTGAAGAAGCGGTGGTTAACCGTCCGGATCTCGACGCGGAGTCGGCCGCTGGCCGCAGGCCCCTCCGCCGCCCCGAACCCTGTCATGCTGAACGGCACGAAGCCCCCGCTGATCCCGTAAAGCACGGAAAACTAGCGACTTCAGCCGCTTCTCGGTAGGTCGAACCGCCCGGAGGATGGCTGGTAGCTTTTCCACACAATTGTGTGATGTGGATATCTAGTTCAGGAAGTCCCAGCGAACGCCGAAGGTGCTGCCATATCGAGGGATAACGAAGCCGGGCACGTAGGTCTGGTCGCTGCCCGCCAGATTGACCCGGTCATAGTAGAAGCGGAAGTCGCCCAACGAGAGCTCCATGTACCCACGGAGGAAGGTTGCGCCGTCGAGGCGCACCGGCTGGCCGAGCGGATCGCGACCCAATATCCCGTCGCCCCAGGACTCCATGCCCAGTTGCAATTTCAGGTCGAAGAAACCGCTCGGAAAACTCCGAAGGAACTTCGACCGGATCGTCACGGTGCTGAGCGAGTGTGTGGGCGGCTGGCCGTCGGGTAACTCGCCGTTCGGATCGCTGTACCGGCTCTCCAGGACAAGCCACTGGACCGGGGTAACTCGCGCAGAGAGCGTCACCCAGGTGGTCGCTTGTGCCTCCGCGAGCCCCGGGATCTGGAGATACGGTTGGGGGGCCTGGGATTGGAATGTGTTGGTGCGAGACAGCCCGGCTTCGAGCTCGAAGAGCGACCGTTGCCAGGCAAGGGTCGCTTCCATATCGCTAATGTCCTGGGCTACCGAGGACTCGACCGCGGGCGCCACGACCACTGACCCGAATCGTGCCGAGCCGCTCAACGAGAACCCCGCGGGAAGCTGGAGACCTGCCCGGCCGCCCACCCACGTGCTCCGCCGGTCCGCCTCGTGGCTCTTGTAGCCTGCCTCGGCATTGAAAGAGGTGAACGCGGTCGGCACCCAGCCGGCCGAGGCGCGCACATCGATCGGAGTCCACCGCGACCGAACGAACCCTTGAGCAGTCACAGTCCAGGTCGGCTGGCGCCAGCTCGCGACGAGGCCACCCGAGTTGACCTCCTGCTCCACCCCACTCCCGGACCAGGAGGATCGTGCACCCACCAACTCGACCCGCCGGCCGGTGCCGCCGACTTCCCGGCGGAGGAACACGCGGAACTGCATGTCGGTTCGGGTTCCCTTGAGCCCGGCTCCCAGGGTGTCGGCGCCCGTCTCGCCGCCGACATAGGGGTCGCGATCGGGCGCCTGACTCACCAGCTGGTACTGCACCCCCCACTGCTCGCCATGCAGATAACTCCCCTGCAGCCAGACGGACGTCGCGCGAGCGTCGCTGGAGGCCCCGCCGAATGTCGGCGCGGACCAGTATTCCGCCGCCAGTCCGAGCCCCAACCCCGACGCATAGCGCCGCTCGAGCCCGCCGAGATAGCGCGCCAGGTCCCGATCGCCGGTGGAGATTCCGATCCGGGAGCCTGCCGCGAGCCGATCATGTCGCGGCGTATAGAGCCGCACCCGGAGGAGACCAGCCCACCGCTCGATCTCCACCCGGTCGAGGATGCGGAGCGAGAGCGTAGCGGGATCCACCGCGATCGAATCCTGGCCCAACGGCGTCAGCGGAAGCCCGTCGAGATAGTATTCCACCGACGTCGCCCCGCGTCCCTGATATGCCGCGTATTCCGGCCGGCCTATCCAGCCACCCCGCCAGAGATACACTCCGGGTACGTGGGTCAGGAGATCTCCCAGCGTCTCGGCGGTGGCCCATTCGAGAGCCTGCCGGTCGAACACCACGAGAGAGGTGGGAGGCCTGGGTCCGTCATCGATGAGGTGGGGAACCACGGGAGTGCGCAGCTTGGCCCGCGCCAGGGCTTCGAGGTACCGGGCCGTCAGGTCGACGGTGTCCTGCAGTGCCTGCGCGGAATCCGGCGGGACGGAATCGGGGACCTGGGCTCCGGCTGGTGTGCTCATGACCAGCAACAGGAGGATCAGGCCCTTCGGGCCCGTCACGCGCGGCCTCACTTCTGGCGTGCGAGCAGGAATTCGGTGAAGAGGCGGACTCCCATGCCCGTGGGGCCCTTCACGCTCCCGGCGTCTTCGCGATCGGTGTAGGCCGTGCCGGCGATGTCGAGATGCGCCCACGGGTAGCCCTCGGCGAATTCCCGCAGGAACCACCCCGCAGAGATGCTCCCGGCGGGCCGACCGCCGGAATTCTTGACGTCGGCAACGTCCGATTTGATCAGCTCGCGGTAGTCGTCCCAGAGCGGCAGCGGCCAGACGCGCTCGCCCGCGCGCTCGCCGGCGCGGCGCACTTCCTCGACCAGCGCGTCATCGGTGCCCATCACACCGGCCGCGGTGTGCCCCAGCGCCACCACGACGGCCCCGGTGAGCGTGGCGATGTCCAGGACGGCGGCGGGCTGATAGCGGCGCGCGTACGAGAGCGCATCGCACAGGAGCATCCGACCTTCCGCGTCCGTGTTGATGACCTCGATGTGCTTTCCGAGATGGCTTTTCACCACGTCGCCGGGCCGGTAGGCCGTCCCGGAGGGCATGTTCTCCGCCGACGGAATGAGGCCAATCACGCGCACCTTGGGCCGGAGACGGCCCAGCACCTCGAATGCGCCAAGCACAGCCGCGGCGCCGGACATGTCGAACTTCATATCCTCCATGCGCTCGGCTGGTTTGATGGAAATGCCACCGGTATCGAAGGTGACGCCCTTCCCGACGAGCACCACGGGGGGTCCCTCGGCTCCGGCGTACTCGATCGCGATGAAACGCGGCTCCTGCGCGCTACCCTGCGAGACCGCCAGCAGTGCGCCCATCCCTTCCCGCTGGATGGCCGCCTTGTCCAGCACTGTGATATCGAATCCGTGCGTGACCGCGAGCTCCCGCGCCCGGTCAGCCAGATAGGATGGCGTGCAGATGTTGCCGGGCAGGACTTGCAACCCTCTGGTGAACGCCTGACCCGCGGCGATCGCCGCGCCGACCTCGTGGCCTGCCTCGACGTCTGCCGCGCCATCGGCGGCGAGAAGTTCCATCCGCTCGAGCGCCGGCCTCGGGTCCTCCGGCGGGAGCTTGAGGTCGGGATAGTGCCACGCGCCGTACGCGAGTCCTTCGGCGGTCGCCTGGGCTGCATCCCGGAGGGGGACCGAACTCCTCGCCTCGGGACTCAGCGCAAACGCGCCGGTCGCGGCGCCGAGCATCCGGGCACGCTTCGCCGCGATGGACGCGGCGCGCCGGATGGCCCGGGTCGAGACCTCCTCGGACTTGCCGACGCCGATCAGCACCAGGCGCTCGGCCGGGCCCGCCGGGTACGCCACGGCGACCTCGTCCTTCTTCCCGGTGAAGTCGCCCGCGTCGTAGAGTCGCCCGAGGATTCCGCCGGCCGACTTGTCGAGGGCGGCGAGGGAGGCAGGCAGGCCGCCGCGAGGCACCACGATGGCCAGCAGGGGTGTCCGATGCGTTGCGGGTTCGGCGCGCGTGACGACGGTTTCGAAGGGCATGTGCACACGGGTTGGGGAAGGTCGGGCGCGGAATCAGGGCAAGCTAACGCACCGTCCGCAAAGAGAAAGAGGCGATCGGCGGACGATCGCCCCTTCCACTCAACACTGGCTCAACGAGCTGCGGTGCCCTGGCCGAGCATCGCTTCCAGCCGACGGCGAACCTCGGGCCAGTCGAGATCGGTCACCGCGTACCAGGCCGTGTCGCGCATCCGGCCCCCCTGCGAGACCTGGTAGCGCCGGAAGATCCCTTCCTCCTGCGCCCCGATCCTGCGTATGGCCCGGCGCGACGCCTCATTCAGCGCGTCCGTCTTGAGCTCGACCCGCACGAGCTCCCACCATTCGAACGCGTGGCGCAGCATGAGGTACTTGGCCTCGGTATTGGTGGCGGTACGCTGCCACGGTAATCCGAGCCAGGTCCACCCGATTTCCGCCCGCCGATTCGCCTGGTCGAGGTTCCCGAACCGGGTCGACCCGGCAACCCGGCCGGTCGCGCGATCCACCGTCGCGAAGACGATCGCCGCCCTGGTCGCCTGCGCGTCGAGCGCCGAATCGAACCAGCGGCGCAGGTCGGCTTCCGATTCCACGTTATCGACCGTCCAGCGCCAAATGGCCGGCTCGAGGCCGATCGCGAGCAGGCCAGGCCAATGGGCCTCGGTGATCGGCTCCAACCGGACGACACTGCCCTCGAGCACACACGAAGCAAGGGGGACCGCAGGCATCCTTCAATATAGAGTGCCGCGGCGGTATAATCCGGCTCCACGCCCCGCGGAGAATCCCCACGCGATGCTGATGCTCCTTTCCAACGCCGAGGTCTACGCCCCGGAGCCGCGGGATGTGCGCCACGTCCTCATCGGCGGCGGCAAGATCCTGTGGCTCGGCCGCGAGCGCCCGGCGTTTCCGGCCGGGCTCGGCGTGATTGAGCGCGATTTCGCAGGGTTGCGCCTCATCCCGGGGTTCGTGGATTGCCACGTCCATCTGACGGGAGGTGGAGGCGAATCGGGGCCCGAGACGCGCGTCCCGCCGGTCCCCCTCACGCGGTTCACCACGGGCGGAACGACGACCGTGGTCGGTGTGCTGGGGACGGACGACGTCACCCGTACCACGGGCGACCTGGTGGCGGCGGCGCGCGGGCTCACGGCAGAGGGGATCACTGCGTACTGCCATACGGGAGGGTATCACGTGCCGCCGGTGACCCTCACGGGAACCGTGCGTGGCGACATCGTGCACATTGACCGCATTCTCGGCGTCGGTGAGGTGGCGCTCAGTGACCACCGGTCGAGCCAGCCGACGCTGGACGAACTGCTTCGCCTCGCCAGCGAGGCGCACGTGGCGGGACTGATGACTGGTAAGGGGGGTATCGCCCACCTGCACCTCGGCGACGGGCCGCGCGGGCTGGACCTCGTGCGCCAGGCATTGGAGGCCAGCGAGATTCCGCCCCGAGTCTTTAATCCCACGCACGTCAACCGGCGCAAAGCCCTCTTCGAGGAGGCGTTGTCGCTCGCGGATCGCGGCGTGACGATCGATGTGACCGCCTTTCCGGTGGCGCCCGGCGAGGATGCCTGGAGCGCCGAGGACGCGCTGCTCCAGTTCCTCGATGCCGGGCTACCCGCCAACCGGATCACGGTCAGCTCGGACGGAGGCGGCTGCCTCCCCAAGTTCGACGCGGACGGCCGGGTCACCGAGATGGAGGTGGGCAGCCCGGGAGCCCTGGCGGGTACGCTGCGCGTACTGCTCGATCGCGGGGAGCCCCTCGAACGTGCGCTTCCGGCGTTCACCTCCAATCCGGCCGACCTGCTGCGCCTGCCGGACAAGGGCCGGATTGAAGTCGGCGCCGACGCCGACCTCGTGGTTCTCGACCCCAACGGCGAGATCACCGACGTGATGGCGATGGGCCGCTGGCACCTGATGGAGTCCCGGCCGACAATCCGCGGAGCGTTCGAGGAGCGGCTGGCGTGAGCCCGGCGCGTCCACCCGATGGAGCGCAGCGCGGGTTCATCATCCCGATCGGCGGCGCCGAAGACAAAATGCGCGACGCGCACATCCTCCGGCGCTTCGTGGACCTGTGTGGCGGGAACGACGCCCGGATCGCGGTCATTCCGACCGCCTCGCAACTCGGCGACACCGGCGAGCGCTACGAGGAGCTGTTCAAGGAGCTGGGCGCGGGACGGTCCCGATCAATTCCGTTCGAGAGTCGATCTGACTGCGAGCGTACCGACTGGCTCCGGAAGCTCGAGCGCGCCACGGGCATCTTCCTCACGGGCGGCAACCAGCTCCGCCTTTCGACGACACTCGGCGGCACCGAAGTGGCGCGCGCCATCCGGAGCCTCAACGCCGCCGGCGCGCACGTCGCGGGCACGTCGGCCGGCGCGGCGTTCCTGTCGGAACACATGATCGCCTACGGCGAGGACGGCGCCGTTCCGCGGGCCAACCTGGTCACTCTCGCACCCGGGCTCGGACTCACCAACCGAATGGTTATCGACCAGCACTTCCGCCAGCGCGATCGCCTGGGCCGGCTGCTGACCGCCCTCGCGTACAATCCCTTCGCGATCGGCGTCGGCCTGGATGAGGACACCGCCGCGTTCGTCGGCCCGGATGAGACGCTCGAGGTCGTCGGGAGCGGCGGCATCACCATCGTGGATGGTGCCGGCGTCGAGTTCTCGTCCATGGACCAGGCGACCGACCACGAGCCGGTCTGCCTGCTCGGGCTCCGCTTGCACATCCTGACCGCGGGTGCATCGTTCAACCTGCACACCCGCATCGCAAGCGCCCCCGGCACTCCCGCCACGCGCTCCTAGGCGATTCGCGGCTCCCGGGTCCGGAAACGTATGCGCATTCTCGACACATCGGTCTACCAGGGTCCGAGCCTGTACGCCCACTTCCCCGTCATCCGCCTGGATGTGGACCTGGGCGAGCTGGAGGCATGGCCTACGATGCGGCTGGGTCCCGCGTTTCTCGAGGGGCTGTTCGCCGCCCTCCCGGGGCTCGAGGACCACGGCTGTTCCTACGGTGACGCCGGCGGCTTCCGGCGTCGCGCCACGGAGGACGAGGGCACGTGGCTGGGCCATGTGCTGGAACACGCCGCGATCGAGCTGCAGAACGTGGCGGGCGCGTCGGTCACGTTCGGAAAGACCCGCTCGGCGGACGAGCCCGGACGTTATCAGGTGGTGTACGAATACGAGCAGCAGGAGGTCGGCCTGGAGGCCGGCCGCCTGGCCCTCACACTCGTACACGCCCTGCTGCCGCCCGAGCTCCGGCCGGACCGCGCGGTGCCTGAGGGATTCGATTTCGCCGAGGAGCGCGATGGCTTTATCCGCTTCGCCCAGCGGCGCGCGCTCGGCCCCAGCACGGCGGCACTCGTCCACGCCGCCGAGTCGCGCGGCATCCCGTGGATGCGGCTCAACGATTACAGCCTCATACAGCTCGGGTACGGCCGCTACCAGCAGCGCGTGCAGGCGACCATCACCACCCGGACCTCGCACATCGCCGTGGAGATCGCCTCCGACAAGGAGGAGACGAACAAGATCCTCTCCAAGCTCGGCCTTCCGGTCCCCAGGCAGCGACTCGTCCAGGATGAGCGCGATTCAGTCGAGGCGGCCCGGCGAATCGGCTTCCCGGTTGTCGTCAAACCCTACAACGGCAATCACGGACGCGGGGTCTCGATCAACCTCGCCGACGAGGAAGCCGTGCGCGTCGCCTTCCGGCAGGCGCAGGCCATCAGCCGCAGTGTCATCGTCGAGACATATGTCCAGGGCGAGGATCACCGGATGCTCGTGATCGACGGTGACCTGGTGGCGGTGTCGAAGCGCGTGCCCGGTCACGTTGTCGGCGACGGCCGACACTCGGTCGAGGAGCTCGTGCATCTGGTCAACGCGGATCCCCGCCGCGGCATCGGGCATGAGAAAGTGCTCACCCGGATCGAATTCGATGCTCAGGCCGACCGCCTGCTGTCGCAACACGGCTACCACCGCCAGACCGTGCCGATGGCCGGCGAGATCGTGTACCTCCGATCCACCGGCAACCTCTCGACTGGCGGGACGGCGATAGACCTGACCGACGCGGTGCATCCCGACAATCGCGAGATGGCGATCCGGGCGGTGGAAGCCGTGGGCCTGGACGTGGGAGGCGTGGACTTCCTCACTCCGGACATCACCCGCTCCTACAAGGAGGCGGGCGGCGCGATCTGCGAAGTGAACGCGGCACCCGGATTCCGGATGCACATGGCGCCCAGCGAAGGGAAACCACGCGACGTGGCGGGGCCGGTGCTGGACATGCTCTTTCCGCCTGGAAGCCCGTCCCGGATTCCGATGGCCGCGGTGACCGGCACCAACGGGAAGACCACCACCGCGCGGATGCTGGCCCACATTCACAAACTCGCCGGGCACACGGTCGGGCTCACTACGACCGACGGGGTGTACATCGACGGCAACCGGACCGTCGAGGGCGACATGACGGGTCCGGTGGCGGCCCGCATGGTGCTCGCCGACCCTCACGTGGACGTGGCCGTGCTCGAAACGGCGCGCGGGGGCCTGCTTCGGGCCGGGATGGGCTATCCGTACTGCGACGTCGGCGCCTGTCTCAATGTGAAGGAGGATCACCTCGGCCTGCGGGGGATCGACACCCTCGAGCAGCTCGCCAAGGTGAAGCGCATCGTCATCGAGGTCGCCCGCGACACCGCCGTCCTCAACGCCGACGATCCGCTGTGCCTCGGAATGGCGGACTACACGGAGGCCCGGACGATCTGCTACGTCACCATGAATCCCGAACACCCGCTGGTGCGCGAGCACATCCGCGCGGGGGGACGGGCCCTGGCGCTCGAAGCGGGCGTGAACGGGCAGATGATCACGATCTACGACAAGGGGTCCCACATCCCCCTGCTCTGGACCCACCTCGTTCCCGCAACCCTGGAAGGGCGTGCCGCGCATAACGTGCAGAACGCGATGTTCGCGGCGGCCATGGCCTTCAGCATGGGCGTAAAGCTGGAGGACATCCGGCACGGCCTCCGCACGTTCGACGCCAGCTTCTTCCAGGCGCCGGGACGGATGAACGTCTTCGATGAGCACCCGTTCAAGGTCATCCTGGACTACGGGCACAACCCGGACGCCGTCGAGGTGATGTGCCAGCTGACCGACCGGCTCGAGCCGGCGGGACGTCGCATCTGCGTGATGGCCGGCCCGGGCGACCGGCGAGACGAGGATATCCGGGCCATCGCCCGCCGCACGGCCGGCCGGTTCGACCACTACATCTGCCGCCGGGATGATCAGCTCCGCGGGCGGAGGCCCGACGAGGTTCCGCTGCTGCTCCGCGAGACGCTGGTCGAGGCCGGTGTGCCCATCGACCGGATCCAGGTCATTCCCGATGAGCAGCAGGCAGTCGACGCCGCCCTCCGAATGGCGCGGCCTGGCGACCTGCTGCTGGTCTTCGCGGACGCAATCACGCGAAGCTGGAAGCAGATCATCCATTTCAGCCCGGATGTCGCCGAGGCTCCGGTGCCCGCGGCGGCGCCGGTGGCCGTCGAGGCGCCGCAGGTTCCCGCTGCGGCCCTCGGCGACCAGGACCTGCTGATCCGGGACGAGCGCGGTGTGCGGCTGGCGAGAGAGCTGGACGACTGATGGTCCTGCCGGATACGGTGCGCGATTCGCGTCGCCTGACCGGCCCGAACCTGCTGGGTGATCTTCCCGGAGCGGTGCTCGACGTCGAGCTGTCCGACGCAGACGCCGAACAGGCGATCGCGCTGTGGGAGCAGGAGGCGCAGCGAGGGCTGGCGGCAGTCGGATGGGAGGGTCAGCAGGTCGCTTCGCGCCGGTTTTCCGGCGGAGCCAGCCTGTTTTTTTCGGCGCCGGTCGACGCCCTGTACGCGGCGACCGAGCTCAATGAATGGGCCTGGATAAGCGCCAGCGCCCGGCTCGCGGGCGGAAGTTCTCCGGACCCCACTCCAGCGTTTGAGGCGCTCCGCGCTGCGATTGCCACCGAACGCCGGCCGGCGCTGCTCGCGATCCAGGAAGCAGCCCGGTGGCGCGGCGTGGCGTTCCTTCGTGATGACGAGTCGGTCTCGGTGGGGCTCGGTGCGGGCTCGATCACCTGGCCGGCCGACGCCCTGCCCGACTCCGAGGCCATCCCCTGGGATCGCGTCCACGACATCCCCGTCGCCCTCGTCACGGGCAGCAACGGGAAGACGACGTCCGTCCGGCTGGTCGCCGCGATGCTCGCTGCGACCGGCCGCGTGGCCGGATACACGTCGACCGACGGAATCCGGGTCGGCCCGGATCTCGTCGAGGCCGGTGATTTCGCGGGCCCGGAAGGCGCCCGGCGCCTGCTTCGCGATCCCCGCGTCGAGTCGGCGGTCCTCGAGACGGCCCGCGGCGGCATCCTCCGCCGGGGCCTCGCCGTGCGGCGGGCGGATGCGGCGCTCGTGACCAACCTGGCCGAGGACCATCTGGGGGAGTGGGGCGTTCACACCATGCGCGACCTCGCTGCTGCCAAGCTGGTCGTCGCCCGTGCGCTGGGGGAGGCCCGGCCCCTCATCCTCACCGCGGACGATGAGGACCTGGCGGACGCCGCGGAGTCGGTTCGCGCGCCGATCGCGTGGTTCTCGCCCGATCGACAGCACCACCGCCTCCGGCCGGCGATCACGAACCGTTCCCTCGCCGCCTGGATCGAATCGAATTCGATCGTGGTGGCCCGCGACGGCAGGGCCGAGGTGATTGCGCCCCTGGACGAGGTGCCGGTGACGCTGGGCGGCGCGGCACGCCACAATGTGGCCAACGCTCTGGGCGCCTCGCTGCTTGCGGCAGCGATGAGGGTGCCCCGAGCTGCGATCGCGGACGGGCTCCGGGCGGTGACCAACAGCCCCGAGGGGAACCCCGGTCGGCTCAATCTGTTCGAGTTCGGCGGGCTCCGGGTCGTCCTCGATTTCGCGCACAACCCACACGGCCTCCGGGCGTTGATGGACATGGCCGCGGTGCTCCCCGCGCGCCGGCGGCTCGTCCTGATCGGCCAGGCGGGGGATCGTGACGATGCCTCCATCCGCGAACTCGCCCGGGCGGCGTGGGCCGGCCGGCCGGACCGGGTCGTCGTGAAGGAGATGCGGGAACACGCCCGTGGCCGCCCCGAAGGCGAAGTCGTAAACCTCCTGGCCGGCGAATTGCGCCGCCTGGGCGCTTCACCGGCCCAGCTCGACGAGGCGGCGAGTGAGCTGGATGGAATTCGCCGCGCGCTCGGATGGGCCCACGACGGGGATCTCCTACTGCTCACCGTTCATGCGGACCGCGACGCAGCACTGGGCCTGCTTCGGGAGCTGTCGCACCGGGAATGGCGCCCGGGAGATCCGGTGCCGCCGTGACGGACTCCGGACCGGGATTCGCCACGGCGACCTCGATGGCGAGGGCAATCCGTGAACGGGAGACCACCTCGGTCGAGCTGCTCGACCTCCATGTGGCCCGCCTCGATCGCTTCAACGCCAATCTCAACGCCGTCGTCATCCGCAACCCGGAAGCCCGGGCACGTGCCGAGGCGGCCGATGCGGCGCTGGCACGCGGTGAATCCTGGGGCCCGCTCCATGGCGTTCCGGTCACGATCAAGGACATCTTCGACACCCGCGGACTCCGCACCACCGGCGGCTACCCCCCGGCCCGCGACAACGTCTCCACCTCCGACGCCACGGTCACCGCGCGCATCCTCGGCGCTGGCGCAATTCTCCTCGGCAAGACCAACGTCCCCCTCCTCTGCTATGACTGGCAGTGTGACAGCCCCATCTTCGGCCGGACCAACAATCCATGGGACCCGACACGAACCCCAGGCGGCAGCACGGGCGGTGGCGCCGCGGCGGTCGCCGCCGGATTGTCGCCGCTGGAACTGGGGAGTGATGCCGCCGGCTCGATCCGCATCCCGAGCCACTTCTGCGGCGTGTTCGGCTTCAAACCCACCGAGCATCGAGTGTCGGGCGCGGGGCACGGTGAGTTCCCCGGTGGACCTCCGAGAGGCCTGCGCCACATGGTCAGCTATGGGCCGCTCGCCCGATCGGTAGCCGACCTCCGGCTGGCCGTGTCGCTCATCGAGGGCCCCGATGGTCGGCACTGGGAGGTGCCCCGGGCCGAGGCAGTACGTCGGCAGGCCGACGCGCCGCCACCGGATGACGTGCGCCTCAGATGGAGCGCGCTGCTTCCACACGCCGCGGTGGACGAGGAGTCGGCGCGGGTTGTACGCGAAAGCGCGGCCCGGCTCGCGGCGGCCGGGTGTACGATGGAAGACGCCGCCCCCGACGCGTTCGACATGCACGACGCCCTGGAGTGGTGGGGGGAGATCAACGGATTCGAGATGGGTGTGATGACGCCGGCCGTGCTCCGCATGATGCTCCGCCACGGAACGTATCTGCGCCTCGGACGGAGCCGCTGGTCCCGCGGCCTGCGCGGCGGACTGGCGCTGAAACCGCGGCGCTACTTCGCCGCCCTTGCCGCGCGGGACCAGCTCATCTCCGGCCTGGAGGGCTTCCTGGCGGGATTCGACGGGTGGTTGCTGCCGACCGCGCCGGTCCCGGCCTTCGCGCACACGCGGCCCGGCAGTTCGATCCCCGTGAACCGGGAGCGCACCGACTACGCGATGGCAATCGCGTCCTATGCCGCGCCCTTCAATCTGACGGGCAGCCCCGTCGTGGTGATTCCGGCAGGACGAACTGCGGACGGGCTGCCGATCGGGATCCAGCTCGTGGGCCGCCGCTGGGACGACGATCGGCTGCTCGCCGTTGCGGAGCGGGTGGCCACGATCCTCGGCGGGTTCCGAGCGCCGCCAGGCTACTGACTCAACAACTCGACCCGATCGAGTTCCGCACTGGCGCGTTCCCACTCCGCGAACGCCGCCTCGAACGCCGTGCGCGCCGCCTCGAGCTCCTTGCCCAGCAGAGCTGAACGCCGGGCTCCGTCCGGGGTCGTGTAGAGCTCGGGATCCTCGAGCTCACCGCGCAGCGACGCCACACGGCGCTCGGACGCCGCCACGGCCGCTTCCGCCTGCGCCACAGCCTCCCTGGCCGCACGGCGGGACGCCTGCTCGTCGCGTCGACGGCTCTCCCCGTGCCGGGTTCGCTGCCGCTCCTGGACCCGGCGACCGGCTTCCTCCTCTGCCGCCGCGATCGCCGCCGAATGCTCCCGTTCCCGGCTGGCCTCCTCCCACTCCTCGAATCGCCCCGGATAGTCCGTGATGTGCCGATGGTGCAGCACCCACACCCGCGTAGCGAGTGCCTCGAGCAACGCCCGGTCGTGGCTCACCAGCAACACGGTGCCCCCGTATTCCTCGAGGGCAGTCTCCAGCGCCTCGATCGTCTCGACATCGAGATGGTTGGTCGGCTCGTCGAAGATCAGCAGGTTGGCGCCCTCGAGAATCATCATCGACAGCGCCATCCTGGCCTGCTCGCCACCGGAGAGTGAACCGGCCATGCGTTGCACCGTGTCGCCGGAGAACCCGAAAGCACCGAGGTGGTTCTGGACGGCACCGCGCGACCACGATGGACGGAGATCGGTCGTGATGTCGTAGAGCGTCTTGCCGGGCGGGACCTGCGACAGGTCCTGTTTGTACCACGCGGGCCGGACCGAGTCGCCCAGGCGCAGCGTGCCGGCGGCGAGCGGCCATTCCCCGAGCAGGGCCTTGAGGAGCGTGGACTTCCCCGCCCCGTTCGGCCCGATGAGCGCCACGATTTCGCCCCGGCCCACGCGGGCCGAGAACCGATCGAGGAGCACTCGATCGCCGATCGCCACCCTCGCATCGTCGGCCACGAGCACCTGGTCGCCACCGCGGTCTCCCGGTGGGAATCGAATGTCGATCGCCCCAGCCTCGCCGGGCGGCGCCCCGAGCCGGGGCAGCCGCTCGAGCCGGCGGCGGCGACCCTTCGCTTGCGCGCTGTTCCCGCCCGCGATATTGCGCCGGATGAAATCCTCCTCCGACTCGATGGATTTCCGCTGGCGGTCATACGCCCGTTGCCGGCTCAACCGCCGTTCCGCCCGCTGCTCGACGAAACCCGCATACCCCGTGCGATAGTCCGTCATGCTGCGATTCTCGGCGTGCAGGATGTGATCCGCCAGCCGGGCCAGAAAGGCCCGATCGTGACTGATTGCGAGCACGGTCGCGTCAATGGAGAGCAGGTGATCCTCGAGCCAGCGCGTCGTTTCGAGGTCGAGATGGTTGGTCGGCTCGTCCAGCAGGAGCACGTCGGCGGGCGCCACGAGCTGCCGCGCGAGGCCGACCCGGCCGCGCTCGCCGCCGCTCAGCGTCGTCAGCGCCTGGGTACGGGCGACGACCGGATCGAATCCCAGCCCGTGGAGAACCGCGTCGACCCGGGGGGCAATGGTATATCCGCCGTCGCGCTCGAAGCGCTCGAGGTCGGCAGCATAGCGTGCGAGCGCGCGGTCGGACGCATCGGCGCCCAGGGCATGTGCCTGCGCCTCGAGCGATGCCTCCAGCGCCAGCAGTTCCGCGAACGGTCCTGCCGCCGCTTCCCAAACCGTCACGGCTGTACCGAATTCCCGGTGCTGCTCCATCACCGAGATCCGCACCCCCGGCTCGCGGGCCACCGTCCCGCGCGTGGGCTGGGCCTCGCCCGTGAGCAGGCGGAACAGCGTCGTCTTGCCGGTCCCGTTCCGGCCGACCACGCCCCAGCGTTCGCCGCGCTCAATGGTGAACGTCACCTCCGAG
Source organism: Gemmatimonadales bacterium (assembly GCA_035711365.1). Lineage (GTDB taxonomy): Bacteria > Gemmatimonadota > Gemmatimonadetes > Gemmatimonadales > GWC2-71-9 > DASTCF01. Next base: position 38 of record DASTCF010000185.1, on the reverse strand, counting down.
AAGAGCGTGGTGGCGCCGAATTCGACGGCGACGCCGGA
>DASTCF010000184.1:0-13115 GCA_035711365.1 Gemmatimonadales bacterium | reverse complement strand
CGCGCCGCGCTGCCGTACGTGGATGCACCCCGCTACATCGTGGCGGAGCGCATCGCCCCGTTCTCGCCCCGGGGCACTGACGTTTCGGTGGTGCTCGACCTGATGATTCATGACCTGGACCTGGTGCTCGCCCTGAGCGGTGCGCCCGAGGTCTCGGATGTCCGCGCGATCGGCACCCAGGTGCTCTCCGGGCATCACGATCTCGTAAACGCGTGGCTCGAGCTCCCTGGTGGGAGCGTCGCGACCGTGACGGCCTCGCGGGTGGGACGGGATCGCATCCGGCGGATCCGCATTTACCAGGAGGGCGGGTATCTCTCGCTCGATCTGGCGAGTGGGACGGGAAGTTTCCTCCGGGTGCGGCCCGACTGGAAGCGCGGCACGGGCACAAGTCTGGACGACGTGGTCGAGGCCGTTCCGCTGGATGCGCCGGAGGGAGATGCACTGCGCCTGGAGCTCGCGGACTTTGTGCTGGCGGTGCGGGGCGCGCCGAATCGCGGCGTTTCGGGCATCGAGGGCCGGGCCGCGCTCGAGTTGGCACTTCGCGTCACCGCGTCGTTGCGCAGTCCGTGATCGCCGCCGCTCCGCGAATCCTGGTCTCCGCGGGGGAACCTTCCGGCGACCTGCACGGCGCGGAGGTCATTCGGGCGCTCCGCCTTCGCTGGCCGGACGCCCGAATTGATGCGGTCGGCGGGCCCCGGATGGCTGCGGCGGGGGCGCGGGTGCGCTACCCGATGGAACGGTTAAGCGCCATCGGCCTGGTGGAGATCGTCGGAAAGCTTCCGCAGCATATCGGATTGTATCGAGAGCTGCGGGAGGCGTTTCGCAGGCGGGAATACGATCTGTACCTGCCGATCGACTATCCGGGGTTCCATGTGAGAGTCGCCCGTGCGGCCCGGCGGGCCGGAACCAGGGTGCTCTACTACATCCCGCCGCAACTCTGGGCCTGGCGGCCCCAGCGAGCCCGGGCGCTCGAGGCGGCGGTCGATCGCTTGGCAGTGATCCTGCCGTTCGAGCCGGCATTCTTCGCAACGGTCGGCCTGGTCGCCACCTATGTGGGACATCCGCTGCTCGATCGGCCTCCGCCACCGGGCCGGGCGGCGGCGCGCGCCGCGCTCGGGCTTCCCGTGGAGGCGCGTGTGCTGGCGGTATTCCCGGGAAGCCGCCGGCAGGAGGTCCGGAATCACTGGGCCATCTTCACGGCGGCCGCGGCGAGACTACGGGACGAGGACCGCTGCGACGCCGTGGTGGTTGCGGCCACGCCCGCCGGTGCATACCCCAATCCCGATGGGGCTCTGCTGGCCGATGATCCCCGCCTCGTGCTCGCGGCGGCCGATGCGTGCCTGGCCAAGTCCGGCACGACGACGCTCGAGGCGGCGATGGCCGATGTCCCGATGGTGGTCGCCTACCGGGCAAATCCGCTGACCTACGCGGTCGCCCGGAGGGTCATGACGGTCAAGTGGGTGAGCCTGGTCAACCTGATCGCCGGACGCGAGATCGTGCCCGAGCTGCTGCAGGACGAGCTCACCGTCGACGGGCTGGTGAGCGCCCTGCGCCCGTTGCTCGACGCCGGGAGCCCGGCGCGCCGGGCACAGCTCGACGGCCTGGCGACGGTTCGAAGCGACCTGGGCACGCCGGGGGCGGCAAGGCGGGTCGCGGCGCTTGCGGCGGAGGTTCTCGGCGCGTGAGGATCAAGGTCCCGCCCCGGGCGGCGGCGGCCCTTGGAGCACCGGTGGCGGGCGCGCTCGCCTCGACCTGGCGTTACGACGTTATTGGGCAGGAGCGCTGGGATGCGCTGTACGGGGGCGCTCCCGGCTACGCCTGCATGCTGTGGCACGAGGCGTTGCTGCCGCTGCTCTGGTGGCACCGCCGTCAGGATGCGGTCATCGTGGTGAGCGAGGCCCGGGATGGGCAGTACCTGGCCGACTTCGCCGAGCGGATCGGATTCCGCCTCGTGCGCGGCTCGAGCACCCGCGGAGGTACACGGGCTCTGCTCGCCGCGGTCCGCGAGCTGGAGGCAGGCGAGGTGCTGGCGGTTACGCCGGACGGCCCGCGAGGCCCGCGGCGGCAGATCAAGCCGGGCGTGCTGGCCGCCGCCCAGCGCTCAGGCACCGTGGTGCTGCCTGTACACGCCGAGGCGGAGTCGGCCTGGCGATTAAATTCCTGGGATCGGTTCTGCGTGCCCAAGCCGTTCAGCCGGATCCGGGTGGCCTACGGCAGTCCGTTCGGAGTGGAAGCGGGGGGGGCGGGGTTGGCCGCGGCGCAACTGCGGGCGGTCACCGCCATGGACGAGGTCACAAGGATGGCCCAATGGCCCAGCGGCGCGGCGACACCCACCGGCTGATCCGCTGGCTATGGACCAGCCGGCGGCTCGACGCGCGACTCGCACGCCTCGCGTTGTTGCCGGCGTCGGGGCTGTGGGGGGCCGGGATGGCCGTGCGGCGGGTCGCGTACCGTCGCGGCTGGTTGCCGACCCACGACCTTCCGCTCCCTTCCGTGGCAGTCGGGAACTTGACCGTCGGCGGGTCCGGCAAGACCCCGATAGCGGCGTGGATCGCGAAGCACTACGCGGCGCGCGGGCTCAAGCCGGGGATCCTGCTGCGCGGCTACGGTGCGGACGAAGCGCTGGTGCACCGCCATGACGTGCCGGAGGCAGTGGTCGTGCCGGACCCGGACCGCGTGGCCGGTGCCGAGCGGGCGCTCGCCAATGGTGCCGAGGTGCTCGTCCTGGACGACGCGTTCCAGCGGCTCGACGTTCGCCGCGACCTGAACGTCCTGGTCCTGAGTGCGGAGGCGGGTCGTGCCGTTCGATGGTTGCTCCCGGCGGGCCCGTGGCGGGAAGGCTGGGGGGCAATGGCGCGGGCCGATGCCGTGGTGGTGACGCGGAAGCGGGCCACTGCCGAGGCCGCGCTGCTCCTCGCGCGCGAAGCGCAGGACAGGGTGGCCGGGCCGGTCGCGGTGGTGCACCTCGGGTTCCACCATCTGGAAGGGCTGCTGAGCGGCGAACCGCAGCCGGTCGAGCTGATCCGCGGGCGACGCGTCGTCGCGGCTTCCGCGATCGGCGATCCCGACGCGTTCGTCGCCCAGGTGAAGGGCACGGGCGCGCAGGTTCAGGTGGCCACCTGGAAGGACCACCACGCGTTCCGTGACGAAGACGTCGCCTGGCTGGCGCACGCCGCCCGCCGGGCGGATCATGTCATTCTTACCGCGAAGGACGCGGTGAAGCTCCGGGACCGCTGGCCTGCCAGCGCCCCGGAGCCGCTGGTGGCAGTGCTTGATGTGCGATTTGAAGAGGGGGACACCGAATTCGTCGCGGCCCTGGACGCGGTGGCGACCCCCGTGGAAAAATGGTAGCCAACCCCGGAATCCGGACCGACCGGAGAGGATTATGAGCAGCGTCAGTTCCCGCCCGAGCCACGACATGGTGCGCCCCGAGAAGGATACCTTCCTCGGTGAGGAGAACCCGTTCGAGGCAATGATGTCCCGCTTCGATTACGCCGCGAAGCGGCTCAACCTCGATGCGGGCCTGTACAAGGTCCTCCGCCATCCCGAGAAGCAGATCATCGTATCGGTTCCGGTGCAGCGGGATGGTGGAGATGTGGACGTCTTCACCGGATATCGGGTGCTCTACAACACCTCCCGCGGACCGGCCAAGGGCGGGATTCGGTTCGACCTGAACGTGACGCTCGACGAGGTGAAGGCGCTGGCGGCCTGGATGACATGGAAGTGTGCTGTGGTGAACATCCCCTTCGGCGGCTCGAAGGGCGGTGTCATCTGCGACCCCAGTTCGATGTCCACCGGCGAACTCGAGCGCCTCACGCGCCGCTATACCTCGGCGATCATTGATACGCTCGGCCCCGATTCGGATGTGCCGGCGCCCGACGTGAACACCAACGAGCGCGTGATGGCCTGGATCATGGATACCTACTCCATGCACAAGCGTCACACCGTAACGGCGGTCGTCACCGGCAAGCCGGTCGAAATGGGCGGGTCGATGGGCCGCCGGGAGGCCACCGGCCGCGGGTGCATGATCGTCACCAAGGAGGCACTGAAACGCCTCGGCATGCCCATCAAGGGCGCCCGCGTCGCGGTGCAGGGCTTCGGCAACGTCGGGTCCATCACCGCCAAACTGCTGACCGATGAGGGTGCGGTCATCGTCGCCGTGAGCGACAAGTCGGGCGGCGTGTACAACGCCAGGGGGCTCGATATCGCAAACGCCCAGGCATGGGTGAGGGAGAATCGATTCCTCGCCGGGTATCCCAAGGGCGAAGGCATCACCAACGAACAGCTCCTGACGTGCGATTGTGACGTCCTTGTGCCCGCCGCGTTGGAGAACGTCATCACCAGCAAGAACGCCGGCGACATCCAGGCCAAGATCATCTGCGAGGGCGCCAACGGCCCCACGACGGCCGGGGCCGACGCGGTCCTGGAGCAAAAGGGAATCTTCGTCATCCCGGACATCCTCGCCAACGCGGGCGGGGTCACCGTCAGCTACTTCGAGTGGGTGCAGGACCGCGGCGGATACTTCTGGGACGAAGAAACTGTCAACAACCGGCTGGAGCGGATCATGAGGCGCTCGTTCGACGAAGTCGCCGGCATGGCGGATCGCCACGCGGTCAACATGCGGGTGGCGTCGTACATGCTGTCGATCGAACGGGTTGCGGCGGTTCACCGGTTGCGCGGACTGTACGCTTAACGTCACGCTGCTGGCCGTCGGCCGGCTTCGCCCCGAATTGCGCTCCGCCTGTGACGACTACCTGCGCCGGCTCGGCCGGTTCTTCGACGTGCACGAGATCGAGGTGCGCGAGGCGGCCCGGGCTCCCACCCGGGCCGTTCAGCAGGCGGAAGAGGCGCGACGCCTGCTCGAGCGGTTGCCGGCGCGGGCCCGGCTGGTGGCGCTCGCACGCAGCGGGCGCGGGTGGACGAGCGAGGAGTTGGCGGGCAGAGTAAAGACCTGGCAGGAGGAATCGCGTCCGCTGGTCCTCGTGCTCGGCGGGTCAACGGGTCTCGATGCCGTGGTGCTCGGGCGCGCCGAAGAACGCTGGAGCCTCGGTCCGCTCACGCTGCCGCACGAGCTGGCACGGGTCGTGGCCGTGGAACAGCTCTATCGCGCGGCGACCATACTGCGAGGCACACCGTACCACAAAGGCGCACCGGCGGGCCCTGATGGCTGAATGGTTTCGTGAGTGGTTCGGCGAGGAGTATCTCGCTCTTTATCCGCACCGCGACAGCGCCGATGCAGAGCGGCTCGTGACGCTCCTGCGGGAGGCTGTCTCCTGGGAACCCGGCTGGCGGGTGCTGGATGTGGCCTGCGGACCGGGTCGCCACGCACGGGCCCTGGAGCTGGTGGGTGGTTCGGTGACGGGAGTGGACCTCTCGGCCAGCCTGCTGCGCCGGGCCCGACAAGTGACGAGGGCGGCCCTCGTCCGGGCCGACATGCGGGCGCTCCCGATCCGCCCGGGCACGATGGACCTGACCGTGAACCTGTTCACCAGTTTCGGTTACTTCGCCGACGACACGCAACACACGACCGCGCTGGCAGAGATGGCGGCAACTATCCGGCCGGCCGGATGGTTCGCAATTGATTTTCTCAATGCGGCAACCGTCCGGTCCACGCTCCTGCCGCATACCGAGGGGGTGCTGGGCGGGCAGCGGGTCGGCATCACTCGCCGCCTGACGCACGCCGGTCGGTACGTCGTGAAGGAGATTCGGACGGCGGACGGACGGTGCTTCACTGAGCGCGTGCGCCTCTTCGAGCGGGGAGATCTGGAGACCATGATGCGCGCTGCCGGCCTTGAACCTGTTACCGGGTTCGGCGACTACGACGGTGGCCCATGCACCGCCGATTCGCCGCGCGTGATTCTTCTCGGTCGCCGGCGGTAATCGTGCGCTTTCATGCGACTCCCTTGCAGTCCCACGTCAACACACCCACCCCCAGGAACGGGGACCTGCCGGCAATCCCGGTCGACGCGGTCGTGGCGCCAGGCCACGATCTGGCCCGCCGCCTCATGCAGCCCGGCGCCCTCGCGGTGACGACCGGTCAGCAGCCAGGCCTCTTCACGGGTCCCCTCTATACGATCCACAAGGCACTCTCCGCCGCCGCCCTCGCCCGCCAGTTGGAGGCGCGGTGGAGGCGTCCTGTTGTGCCGGTGTTCTGGCTGGCCGGTGACGACCACGATTTTCATGAGGCTAACCACGCGTCCTGGCTTCGGGTCGACGGCACTCTCCGGACTCACGTCCTCCGGGAACGGCCGGCCGATGCGCCCCTGACGCCGATGTCCCGCGAGCTCCTCGGGCCCGAGATCGGCGCGGCCCTCGACGCCCTTGCCGAAGACCTTCCACCATCCGCCCATCGCGACGAGACCCTGGCCTGGCTTGCCCGGCACTATCGCGCGGAGCGGCCCGTCGCGGCAGCATTCGGCGGCGCCCTGGCCGAAGTGCTGGCTCCCTTCGGCATCCTGTGCGTCGACAGTGCGCACCCTGCGGTGAAGCGTGCAGCGGCACCCGTCATCACGCGGGCGCTCTCGGAGGCAGGGGGCCTCGAGCGGTTGCTCCTCGGGCAGGCCGCGAGGCTCGCGGCTGAAGGGGTGGATCCCGGGGTTCCCGTCGGCGGTGGAGCCACTCTCGTCATGTTGGAGGGCCGCCTCGGCCGGGACCGGCTGATCAGCGACGGGGACGCGTTCACCACCCGCCGGAGTGGGGAGCGATTCACGCAGGCCGAACTCCAGCGTCTGGCCGATGAGTCTCCCGAGCGGTTCTCCGGGAATGTGCTGCTCCGGCCGGTCGTCGAGAGCGCGCTTCTCCCGACCGTCGCGTACATCGCGGGCCCCGGAGAGCTCCGGTATCTGGCGCTCTGCGCGCCCCTTTATGGTGCGCTCGGCGTCCCGCGGCAACTCCCGGTGCCGCGGTGGTCCGGAATGCTCATCGAGCCGAGAGTGGACCGGGTGCTGGACAAGTTCGGCGTCGAAATCGCGGAGCTCCTGGAGCCGGGCGGCCGGCTCGAGACGCGGCTGGCGCGCGACCAGCTCCCGCTGGAGGCCTCCGCCGCTCTCGCCGACCTGCGCGCGGCCATTGAGCGCGGCTACACGACCCTCGAAGCCATGGCGCGCGATGTGGATCCGACCCTTCAACGCCCGATCCAGGTGCTGCGGCACGGCGCGCTTACCGGGACGCAGGATGCGGAGAAGAAACTCATTCAGCACCTGAAGCGGCGTCAGGAGACCGAGCTCGGACAGGTCGATCGGGCCCGGACTGCCCTGCTTCCCGGCGGCAAGCCGCAAGAAAGGGTGCTGACCGCTGCGCCGTTCCTGGCCCGGTACGGTCCCGATCTGCTCCCCGCGCTCGCGGCCGAGATCCATTCCTGGTACGGCGCCGCCCTTGAGCGCGGTGACCGACTGGCGTAGACTCGACTCATGGGCTGGATCGGATTGATACTCCTCGTGGCAGTGATGGTGCCCGTCCTGACCATCCTGCTTGACTCTCCCATCGGGCGCGCCATCGCGCGCCGGATGGAGGGGCCGGAGAACACGCCCCCCGGGGTCCTCGAGATCGCAAAGCGGGTTGAGCTGCTGGAGAGCGAGGTGGATGACCTCACTCGGGCGATCGAAGGGCTCAAGGATGAGAACGCGTTCCTGCAACGCCTTCTCGAGGACACCGCCAGCCGGCCCTCCCTGCCACCCCGTTCCGCGCCCTGAATCTCCCGTCCCGCCGCCGACCCGCGGCGATGGTCGCCGCCGGCATTCTGCTCAGCCGCGTGCTGGGCCTCGTGCGCCAGCGCGCGTTCGCTCACTATCTCGGCAACTCCGATGCGGCGGACGCCTTTACCGCCGCGTTCCGGATTCCGAACGTCCTCCAGAACCTCTTCGGCGAGGGCGCACTCTCCGCCTCCTTCATCCCGGTCTACGCCGGACTCCTGGGCCGGGACGAGCAGGAGCACGCGGACAGGACCGCCGGTGCCATCGGGGCGCTCCTGGCGGTCGCCGTCGCGGCGATGGTGGTCGTCGGGGTGCTGACGGCACCGGTACTCGTCACCCTTATCGCCCCGGGATTCGATGGCGCCAAACGCGACCTGACCATCCGCCTGGTCCGAATCCTCTTCCCGGGGGCTGGGCTCCTCGTGATGTCCGCCTGGTGCCTCGGCGTGCTCAATTCCCACCGCCGGTTCTTCCTCAGTTACGCCGCTCCGGTCGCGTGGAACCTCGCCATCATCGGGAGCCTCATGGCTTTCGGCGGCCGGATGGGACAGTTCCCACTGGCCGTCGCCGCCGCGTGGGGCAGTGTGGCGGGGAGTCTGCTCCAGGTGCTCGTCCAGTGGCCCACGGTCCGCCGGGTTGCGCCGGCGCTGAGACTCCGCCTGCGGGAACGGACCGCGCACGTGCAAACTGTCCTGCGGAATTTTGCGCCCGCGCTGGTGAGCCGTGGTGTCGTCCAGGTGAGCGCGTTCGTGGACGAGCTCATCGCCACGCTCCTGCCCACCGGCGCAGTCGCCGCCATCGGCTACGCCCAGTCCATCTACACCTTGCCCGTGAGTCTCTTCGGCATGTCGGTCTCGGCCGCGGAGCTCCCTGCCATGGCGCGGGCGCGAGGCAGCACGGACGAGATTGCCGCGCAACTCCGGGCGCGCCTGGGCTCCGGCCTCCGCCAAATCGCCTTCTTCGTCGTCCCTTCGGCGATGGCCCTGCTTGCGCTTGGTCACGTCGTGGCGGGCGCGCTCTACCAGACCGGGCAATTCCGTCGCGGGGACACGCTGTACGTGTGGGGCATTCTCGCCGGCTCGGCCGTCGGTCTCCTCGCCTCGACCATGGGCCGCCTCTACGCCTCCGCGTTCTACGCGTTGCAGGACACGCGAACGCCCCTGAAGTTCGCCACCATTCGCGTGGCGGCCACCGCGGCGCTCGGACTGTTCGCGGCGCTCCGCCTGCCCGAGCTGCTGCTCATCGACTCCCGCTGGGGCGCTGCCGGACTCACCGCGTCCGCCGGGGTCGCCGGCTGGCTTGAGTTCAGCCTCCTCCGGCGAAGCCTCGGCGCGCGGATTGGTGCGACCGGCGTTCCGCGTGAGCTGCTCGGCCGGCTCTGGATGGCGGCCGGCGCGGCGGCAGGCGTCGCCTGGGGGGTGCTCCTGTTGGTGGGTTCCTGGCCGCCGATTCCGGTTGCCATACTCGTTCTTGGTGCCTTCGGCATCGCATATTTCGGGCTGGCTCGCGCGATGGGCGTGAGCGAAGCCAGGGAGCTATTGGGCCGGTTCATGCCGAGCAGGCCAGGCTCCCGCGACTGATCGGTGCCGATGACGGATCCGCGACTGCTTCCCGCAGCACTCCAGCGCAAGCTCGACACCCTCCCCGACGGCCCCGGCGTCTATTTGTGGAAGGATGCCGCGGGCGGGGTCCTGTACGTCGGGAAGGCGGCCCGGCTGAAGAGCCGGGTGCGCAGCTATTTCTCCGGCGACACCGGCGCCAGCGCCAAGACGGAGCTCCTGCTGCGCCAGATCGCTGATGTCGAAACCATCGTGGTGCCCGACGAGGCCCAGTCGCTGCTGCTCGAAAACAACCTCATCAAAGAGTACCTGCCCCGGTTCAACGTCCAGCTCAAGGACGACAAGAGTTACCCCTCGATCGCCGTTACGGTGCGGGACCCGTTCCCCAGGGTGTTGGTGACGCGGCGCCGGGACCTGCCCGGCGCGCGCTACTTCGGCCCGTATACTGACGTCTCGTTGATGCGGCGCTCGCTCGCGCTCATCCGGCGGATCTTCACGGTGCGGAGCTGCACCGACGACATTCCGCGCGAGCGCCGAGAGCGTCCCTGTCTCGACTTCCATATCGGGCGCTGCAAGGCGCCATGCGTCGGCTGGCAGGATGAGGCTTCGTACCGCGCCATGATCGATGAGGTGCTCGCCTTCCTCGAGGGGCGCACCGTGGATGTCCGCGCCCGGGTGCGCGACCTGATGGCCGCCGCGAGCGAGCGGCAGGATTACGAGCGCGCCCGTGAGCTTCGAGACACGCTGCGGTGGCTCGATCGCGTCGAGGCCCCGACGGCGGTGGAGGTCATCGGCACGGGTGACGCCGACGTGATCGGCTTCGCCCGGGATGGCGATGATGCGGTGGGGGTGCTGTTCCGGATCCGGGAAGGCAAGGTCATCTCGCGCGAGCACCGCTTCCTGGAGAATGTCGAGGAGGTGCCGGACCCGGAGGTCCTGAGCGCGCTCCTGGTGCGGTATTACCTGCCGGTGGACGACCGGTCCCGGCGCGTGATCCTCCCCTTCGAGCCGGCCGACCTGGCGGGGCTCGAAGTCCTCACGCCGGAGGTGAAGTTTCTGGTTCCGCAGCGCGGCACGGCCGCACGTTGGCTGGAGCTCGCCGACCAGAATGCCCGTCACCTTCTCGAGAGCCTGCGGATCGAATCCTTCGAGACCGATGAACGCGCCGAAGACCCGGTCTACGCCCTGGGCCGCGATCTCGGCCTCAGCATAGTGCCGCGGAGTTTCATCTGCATCGACATCTCGACCAATCAGGGGCGCGATACCGTGGGGTCCCTGGTCTGGTTCGAGGCAGGCCGGCCCCGGAAGGCTGAGTACCGGAAGTTCAAGATTCGGGGCGTCGGTCAGCAGGACGATTACGCCGCCATCCACGAGGTCATGACCCGCTACTTCACACGCCGGCGCGAAGAAGGCAAACCGCTGCCTGATCTCGTTGTCATCGACGGCGGGAAGGGGCAGCTCGGCGCGGCGTGTGAGGCGGCCAACACTCTCGGTTTGACCGCCCTGCCCATCGTGAGCCTCGCCAAGCGCGAGGAGGAGGTGTTCGTGCCGGGGCGAAGCGAGAGCCTCCGCCTCCCCCGGCGCGCGCCTTCGCTCCGGCTGCTCCAGCGCGCGCGGGACGAGGCCCACCGCTTCGGTGTGGCGTACAGTCGAAAGCGGCGCACTCAGCGAACGGTCACCTCGGAGCTGCTCAACATCGCCGGCATCGGCCCCGCCAAGCGCACCCGGCTGCTGGAGCGATTCGGCAGCCTGGCGGGCGTCAGGAGCGCGAGCGCGGCGGAAATCGCGGCGGTGCCGGGTTTCTCAACGACGCTCGCCGACCGGATTCTCGGGGAACTGAAGGGGAAGCCATGAGCGTGCGATCGCCGCGGGAGCTGGACTGGCACCTCGAGTGCGCCGCCTGTGGCAACACCAGGGGCGCCAGCGGCCTCCCCACCGTCTGCGACTGCGGCCAGCCATGGCTGGTCCGTTATCAGGGCCGGAAGCCCGGCCTCCGCGACCGCGACGTGGTGCAGAGGCGACAGGGCATGTGGCGATTCCGTGAGTTTCTTCCCCTCATGCCGGACGAGAATCCCGTGACGCTTGGGGAAGGGGATACTCCGCTGCTTGCGATCCCCCGGTCCGGCACCCGGATCGGCCTACCTCGCCTTCTCCTGAAGGACGAATCAGCAAATCCCACCGGCTCCTTCAAGGCTCGAGGCCTCAGCGCGGCCATCACCCGTGCCACGGCCGCCGGCGCGAACAGGTTCACCCTGCCCACGGCTGGCAATGCCGGCGTTGCGGCGGCAGCCTACGCAGCGCGCGCTGGGGCCCCTGTACGGGTCTTCGCTCCCGACTCCACCCCACCGACCCTCCTCGCCCAGATCGTGTCATATGGGGGCGATCTCGTCCTCCTGGGGGGACATATCGGGGATTGTGGCAAGGCGAGTCGAGCCTGGGCGGCTGAGTCAGGTGCCTGTGATCTCTCGACTTTGCGCGAGCCTTACCGGATCGAGGGGAAAAAGACGCTTGGCCTGGAACTCGCCCTTCAACTGTCATGGAGGCTCCCCGACGCGATCCTTTACCCGGCTGGGGGCGGGACGGGCCTGATCGGAATGTGGAAGGCGTTTCTCGAGCTGCTGGCCCTCGGATGGGTCGAAGGACGCCTCCCGCGGCTGTATGCGGTGCAATCCACCGGATGCGCTCCGGTGGTTCGGGCAGTGGAGCAGGGCCGGGATCGGTGCGAGCCGTGGATCGATCCCCAGACCGTCGCGAGCGGGCTCCGGGTGCCGGCCCCCCTGGGGGATAGGTTGATGCTTCGAGCGATTGCCGAAACGGGAGGCGGGGCGGTGGCTGTCGAGGATGCCGACCTGCAGGCGGAAGCGACTCGCCTCATGCGCGAAGAGGGTGTGGATTGTTCCCCCGAGGGTGGTGCGTCGATCGTCGCGGCGGCCGAACTCGTACGCCGTGGGGTCTTGGATGAAGGGGAGACCGTGATCGCGTTCAACACCGGCGGGGGTTGGCTGTATCGGAATCCAGGGGATTTGCTTGGAGGGCGATGACCGGCGATATTTCCAAGTCTATGTCTGACAGCCGTTTCGCCATCATTGATCCGGCCGCCGGCATCAGCGGGGACATGATGCTCGGCGCGCTCGTGGATCTTGGGGCAGGTGAAGACTGGATACGGACACTGCCTGCCCGGCTCGGGTGCCCGGAGGTCGCCATCACGACCGAGCCGGTTGACCGTTGCGGGATCCGGAGCACGCAAGTCAAGGTCACGATGCCTGGTGGCGCGCGTGAACAGCCGGCCGTGCCGGTCCAGCCGCACGATCACCGGATCGCGACGGAGCATGGCGCTGGCGCGCACTCGCAGGAGCATGCGCCGCACCGCCATTTGGGCGAGCTCGTGGCGATGATCGAACGGGCGCCGCTGTCGGAATCCGTGAGGGAACGCGCGGTGCGGGTGTTTCGGCTGCTGGGTGAAGCCGAGGGACGGGTGCATGGCGTTCCGGCGGATCGGGTGGCGCTGCACGAGGTCGGGGCGCTCGATGCCCTCGTTGATATCGTCGGTTGCGTCGAGGGGTTGGAGCGCCTCGGAGTTTCCGCGGTGTATTCGCGGCCGGTCGCACTTGGACAGGGTTGGGTCCGTGCGGCGCACGGAACGATGGCGATCCCGGCGCCGGCAACTGCCATCCTGGTCGAAGGGCTCGAAATCGGCCCCGACGGGCCGGTGACCGGTGAGGCAACGACCCCAACAGGCGCGGCGCTGCTGCGCGTGCTCTCCGAGGGCCGGCCGCCGGCGAGGTGGCGTGGGGTCGCATCAGGATGGGGCGCGGGTGGCCGAAATCCGCCCGGGTACCCGAATGCGCTTCGCGTCCTGATCGCG
>DASTCF010000183.1:0-2317 GCA_035711365.1 Gemmatimonadales bacterium | reverse complement strand
CTGGACCGCTTCGAACAGAACGAAGGCTGGGCGTCGCTCAGCACCGGCTGGGGGCCGGAGGGAGGCCGGAACGATCTCAACGGCCAATTGCGGCTGCGGAACCCGGTCTGGCTCAGGGCGCAGGGCTGGTCGCAAACCCTGAGCGCCGCCTGGGTCGAAGGGCGTGCCGCGGCCGAGCTGGGCGTGGTGCGTGAGTTCCGGAAGGGGCTGGCGGACTCGACGGTGAGATCCATCGGCCTCGGCGCGCGGTGGCTCACCGTGACGGACGCTGTGTATGTGGACCCCGGGTTCTACGAAAATGCCGGCACGGTGGAGCTCGCCCTGAGCGGCACCTTCGCTCGAGCGGCGGCCGCGTGGCCACTCAGGCTCGAGGTGAGCCTCGCGGCCGGGTACGGGTACCCGAACGAGGAGGCCGGGGCGAGCGCGGGGGGATACGGGCGAGCCAGTCTGAGCGGCTCCGTGCGCCACCCCATCGGAAAGGCGATCACCGTGGGTGCGCGGGCCTTCGCGGGCGGGGTCTGGTCGGGTGACTCCGTCCTTCGCCAGCGTCGCATGTACCTCGCCGGAGCCGATCCGTACCAGCGATTCGGGAGTCCGTTCCTGCGATCGCGGGGATCGCTCCTCACCGAGTCCCGGATGAACTATCACGCCCCGGGCGGTGCGGGTGTCCGCGGGCTCGATTCGCGGGTGAGCAGCGATCAGGCCATCGGAGCGACCCTCGAATTCGAATACGCGGTGGTCCCGCGGCCGGTGATGGGGTTGTTCAGCCGGATCGCTGTCGCGGCGTTCGTGGACGGCGGCTTGGGCAACGGGGATCTTGCCTCCGGCGGCGACGGGCTCGAGACCGTGGCAGACGCGGGGGTCGGCGTCCGCATCGGCCACCGGCTTGGGCAGACGACCTTCCAGACCAGATTCGACTTTCCGCTTTGGGTGAGCCGGCCTGAACTCGCGCAGGACGACGATCCCGGCGAGCCGATCGGATTCCGCTGGAGCTTCAGCTTTGTCCCCGCGTTCTGAGCGGGGCGGTCACATGAGGGGGCGCCCCAGTCGGGCTGCGCCGCGTTGGAAGCTCGTCGGTGGCGGAATCAGGGCATCGAGCAGGTCCAGATCGTCGATCCAGACGCTGAGCGTCATGATGAGCCCGAAATCCACCAGGCTTACCACACCGGACCAGCCGGAGAGCAGGACCGACGCCTCGCCGTCCATGAACATCGACCTGTAGTCCTGGTTCGTGGATCCAATCATCAGGAAATACATCACCAGCTTGCGCTCATCGGGGGAGAGGACCGCGCTGAAGTTCGCCTGCAACCGCTCGCTGGCAACCGCGAGTGTCTGCGCGGCCTCCTTGGGGTCGACGGTGGTGCTAACGAGTGGGATCAGGTAGGCCTCCAGCACCTGGGCCATCTCCGGACGGGCCACCAGGCTGTCCCAGCCCTCACGCGAGGCGAAGAAGTTTGCCTTGAGGTGCAGTTTGGGCATGATCTCTCCTGGCGGCTTCACTCCGCCGGCCGTCACGGGGAGCAGTACGTCCACGTGTTTCAGGAGGGAATCGACATCGGCGTGGAGGGGGAAAAGCCGGCGAAGAAAAGGCGTGCGCCGCGCATTCTCGTACGCTGCCTTGAACCGGGCCCCCACCTCCTGGACGCCAATGCCGGGATTGTAGATCCCGGTCTTCAGCATCCCACCCGCCGCTTCGAGCTCGGGACCGAATTCCTGCTGCAGTACGATCAGCCGCGCGAAGAGATCATGGGCCACCGCCATCTGCGGCCACCCTGAACTCGGCGCGGCGGCCAGTGACGGCGCCACGAACAGCACCCGGCAGCCGCGGAACGCGCTGCCGGAGAGGAGGGCGGCATACAGGGCGCTGCCCCACAGCGAGTCGGGCACCTTCAGCACGGAACCCCGTGGCATCAGGCTGAACAGCGTCGCCTTGGCCACATTGACCTGCTTCTCCTGGAAGCCAGTGAGGTTGTGCAGCTCGACCGCCCGCTGGTCGCGGCCCCCCTGTGCACGCAGTCGTGTCCTTTCCGCCTCCACCGCTGCGCGATAGCCATCCGCCATCGGGTGGGTTCGCAGCGGATACGGAATCTTCTCCCCCGTGATGCCCTGGCTCTCGAGCAGCCGTCTGGCCTGCGCCTTGAGGGACAGCACTGCCGGCCCCTGGACCTTGATGGCGCGGTCTTCCCAGGTCGCCCCGACGTAATGCTCCCCGACCCCCATGCCCGTGTAAATCGCCTCGCCCCGATAGGGGTCGGCCTCCGAAATGTCGTAGAACGCGATCTTGCGGTGATCGCGCATCCAGTTGTCGGACATCCCG
>DASTCF010000182.1:0-6919 GCA_035711365.1 Gemmatimonadales bacterium | reverse complement strand
TCGGCGGACTCGCCACCGGGGCCGCCTCGCAGGAGCCCGTCAAGCCGGACACGGCCCGTCGCGACTCCCTGCCCCGCTTCGAGCTGCCGACCCTCAACGTGACGCGCACCCTCGAGCCGCTCGACCGAGTGCCCGCGGCGTCCGGCGTGCTGGGACGCACCGACATCCGCCGGGCCCAGCTCACCATCGGCGCCGACGAGGCGTTGACCAACCTGCCCGGCGTGTACGTGGCAAACCGGTACAACTTCTCGGTGGACCAGCGCATCTCGATCCGCGGCGCGGGGAGCCGCGCCAACTTCGGCGCCCGCGGGGTCAAGATCCTGCTCGACGATGTCCCGCAGACGCTGCCCGACGGTCAGAGCCAGCTCACCAACGTCGAGTTCGGGACGCTGGACCGGGTCGAGGTGCTGCGCGGGGCGTCGTCATCGCTCTACGGGAACGCCTCCGGGGGCGTGATCTCGTTCCGAAGCGAGGCGGCGGGACAGGGTCCGATCGCCGCCGCGGCCCGGTTCGAGGGCGGCGCGGCGGGCAGCACCAAGTGGCAGGTTCGCGGCGCGGGCAGGTCCGGCCGGCTCGGCGGCACGCTCTCCCTCTCGCGGTTTCTCACCGACGGCTTCCGGCAGCAGAGCGCGGCGGAAATCCGGCAACTCAATCTCGGCGCGGACTACGCGCTTTCGGATGCCACGGTAGTGCGCGTCCGGCTCGGGCTCGCCGACACGCCGAAGGCCGAGAACCCCGGTGCGCTGTCGGAGGCCGAGTATGCCGCCAATCCGGATTCGGCCCCGGCGAACAACATCAACCGGCACGCCGACAAGGCGGTGCAGCAGCAGCAGCTCGCGTTCACGGTCCGCCACACCGACACCCGCGGGAACTCGCTGAGCGGAACCGTGTTCGGCCTGCTCCGCGATCTCGACAACCCGCTGGCCACCAATAACATCGTCGTCATCGACCGGCGGGCGGGCGGAGTTCGCCTTCAGGCGAGCAGGCACCTCGGCGAGGCGACGGCGCCGAGCCTGACGGCAGGCATCGACGGCCAGGTGATGCAGGATGACCGGCAGAATTATCTGGGCGACGGCGCCGGCGAGCGAACCGACAGCCTCACGATCGACCAGATCGAACGTGTGTCGGAGGTCGGCCCGTTCGCCCAGCTGACGTGGTCGCCGCAACCGAAGATCACGGTCGGCGCGGGTGTGCGGTACGACAATGTCCACTTCGAGGTGGATGATCTCCACCTGAGCGACGGAGTGGACAACAGCGGCGATCGGACGATGAGCGCCTGGAGCGGCAACCTCGGCCTGAGTTACGCCGTCCAGGAGTCCTTGATTCCGTACGTGAATGTTTCGACGTCGTTCGAGACACCCACGACGACCGAGCTCGTGAACCAGCCTGACGGCTCGGGCGGATTCAATGACGAGCTCGGACCGCAGCGGGCCGTCAACCTTGAGCTCGGCGCCCGCGGCGACATGGGCCACGAGGTGTCCTGGTCGCTGGCCGTGTTCCAGGCGGACGTCGAGGACGCCATCGTGCAGTACCGGGAAGTCGGAGGGCGCGCCTTCTTCCAGAATGCGGGGCAGACCCGCCACCGCGGCGTCGAGGCGGGTCTGAGCGTGGCCCCGTTCAGCGGACTGCGCGTCTTCGGTTCCTACACCTACGCGCATTACCGGTTCACCGACTACAAGCTCGTGGACGGGGCCGAGGTCGATACGCTTGATGGGAATCGCCTGGCGGGCGTGCCCGAGGCGTTCTTCCGGCTGGGGATCCGCGCCACGCCCGGCGCGGGGCTGGCCATCGACCTCGACCAGACGATGAGCTCCTCGCTGTACGGAGACGACCAGAACACGATCAAGGTCGCGGGCTGGGGGGCCGGCGTCACCAACCTGCGGCTGAGCCTCGACTGGCCGATCGGGAGCTGGTCCGTGGCGCCGTTCCTCGTGGTGAACAATCTCTTCGATCGCACCTACATCGGCTCCGTCACGATCAACGGCTTTGGAGGACGGGTGCTGGAGCCGTCGCCGAGGAGGAATGGGTATCTCGGAGTCGAGATAGGTTGGCGGTAGCGGGAAGGTTCGAGGACTGAGGACTGAGGACTGAGAACTGAGGACCGAGAGTTGGAAAGTCCGTCCTCAGTCCTCGCAACTCAGTCCTCTGTCCTAGAGTAGTGATACCGGATCCCTATCAATGCTCACCCTCGTCTCCCCCCCACCACCGAGCCGGGCGGCCGCGTAGCGAGTGACCCCGCCGATCACGGCGGGCTGGCCCTTGAGCACTACATGCCACCGCCAGCGGCCCTGAATCCGCGCCAGCGGGCAGGGCGCCGGTCCGAGGATCATCAATTCGAGTTTCTGGGACGCCGCGAGTGCGGTGCACCAGTCGGCCACCTCCGCCGCGACCCGGCCCACCTTCGTCTCGTCCCGACCCGACACCAGCAGGTTGACGAGCGCCACGCCCGGCGGATACGGCGGCGAGGCGCGGTGCGCCAGCTCCTCGGCCAGGAATCCTTCGGCATCGTGCGCCGCGGCGAAGCGAAGGGCGTGGTGCTTTGGCTGCCGGGTCTGCACCAGCACCCTGCCGCCCTTCGGCCCGCGGCCGGTCCGGCCCGCCACCTGCGCCAGCAGCTGGAAGGTCCGCTCGGCCGCGCGGAAATCGGGAAGGTAGAGGGCGGTGTCCGCGTCCACGACACCGACGAGGGTAACGTTCGGGAAGTCCAGCCCCTTCGCGATCATCTGGGTGCCGACCAGCAGGTCCATCTCGCCGCGCTCGACGGTACCGAGGATCCGGTGGTGGGCCCACTTGCTGCCGGTGGTGTCGAGGTCCATCCGCGCGATCCGCGCCGTCGGAAACCGCTCGGCGAGCAGCTGCTCCAGCTGCTGCGTGCCGATCCCCCGCATCTGCTGCACCGGATGTCCGCACTCGCGGCACGCCTGGTCGAGCGGCTCCTCGTGGGCGCAGTAGTGGCAGCGCAGCGCAGGCGGGGTGCGGTGCACGGTCAGCGAGATGCTGCATTGGGGGCACTGGGGCACCTGCCCGCAATCGGGGCATTGGAGGAAGGACGCGTAGCCCCGGCGGTTGAGCAGCAGCATCCCCTGCTCTCCCCGGGCGAGCGTCGTGGCCACTGCCTGGTCCAGCGCCTCGGACCACGGCATCCCGCCGGTCTCCGCCACGCGTGGCGCCGTCCGCACGTCCACGATCTCCACCGGCGGCAGCACCGCGGTACCGATCCGGTCGGGAAGCCGCACGAGCCGGAGCGCGTGCTGCGTCGCCGCCCAACTCTCGAGCGACGGCGTGGCACTGCCCAGGATCAGCCTCGCCCCCTCGAGGCGGGCCCGCACGGCGGCCACGTCGCGTGCGTGGTAGCGTGGCACCTCCCCGTTCTTGTAAGTGGCCTCGTGTTCCTCGTCCACCACAATCACGGCGAGCGATGCTACCGGCGCGAAGATGGCCGAGCGCGCCCCGACGGCGACGCGCCGCTCGCCGCGCCGGAGCCCGCGCCACGCATCGGCCCGCTCGCCATCCGACAACCCGCTGTGCAGCACGGCCACGGCGTCGCCGAAGACTCCGCGCACCCGGCGCACCGTCTGCGGCGTGAGCCCGATTTCCGGCACCAGGATGATCGCGCCGCGGCCGCTCTCGAGCGCCCGCCGGATCGTCTCCAGGTACACCTGCGTCTTGCCGCTCCCGGTGACTCCGAAGAGGAGGGCACCCTCCCCGGCACCCAGTGCGTCGAGCAGCCCGATGGCAGCGCGCTGGTCGCCGGTCAGCTCGTCCGGCGGTGGCGTGCCCGGCTCTCCGGCGAAGGGGTCGCGAACGCGCTCGACTTCCTCCACCCGGGCGAGCCCGCGGGTCACAATGGCGCGCAGGACGCCGTCACTGAATCGCAGCTGGTCGCGCAGCGTGGCCACTGACGCCGCGCCACCCATTCCCTCGACCGCTTCATAGAGCGCCCGCTGACGCGGCGTTCCCTTGAATAAGCCCTGCCGTTCCACGAGGGTCGGCCGCTCGCCCGCGAGCACGAGTACGCGCTCGGTCACCGCGCCGCCGCCGGTGTCGGGCGGCTCCACCCGGACGGTGAGCGCGCCGACCCGGACCAGGCGGTCCACCGCATCCCACACGGGGCGGCGAAGCCCGCGCGCGATGGAGGCCACTGGCGCCTCCCCGCCCTTTCGGCCGAGCCAGGTCAGAATTTCTCCCCCGAGCCCGCCGGGCGTCTTCGGTCCGGACGCGATCTGCGCCACCACGGACGAGGCGCCCCAGAGACCGCCCGGCAATGCAGCCTTGAGCGCAAGGCCGATGGGCGCCCCGTAGTATCCGGCCATCCACTCGACTGTGCGAAGCAGCGCGCCCGGGAGTGCGGGCTCGGAATCCGGTGTCGCGAGAATCGGGCGGGCCGTGACGCCTGGAGCCGGGACATCCACGTCGGTGACAATGCCGATCAGCTCGCGGCCGCGAACCGGCACCACGACGCGCGCCCCGGCCGCCACGCGGTCGGCCAGGGTATCGGGGATCAGGTACGTGTAGGGTTGGGCGAGCGGGAGCGGGAGGGCGACCTGGGCGTGCCGGTCGGTCATGTGAGCGAGACGCCGAGCCCCGGACCGCCTGGGAGTCGAACCTGACCACCCGCGATGGTGGCGCCCGCGAACGGATCCTGGGCGAGGAGCGCGGCGCCGTCGAGGTCCACGATGTCCACGAGCGGCGTGAAATGGGCCGCGGCGGTGACGGCCAGCGAGCTCTCGATCATGCAGCCGACCATGACCATCAGGTGATGCGCCCGGGCGATCCCGATCATCCGGATCGCCTCGCGCAGGCTGCCGCACTTGGCCAGCTTGATGTTGATCCCGTCCACCTGGCCCACCAGCGGCGGAATGTCCGCGGCCGTGCGACACGATTCGTCCGCGATGAGGGGGATGCGCGCCGCGCGGCGGATGATGCCGAGGCCTTCGAGGTCGGTCGGCACCAGCGGCTGCTCGAGGACCGTGACGCCGTATTCCTCGAGGACCGGCAGCATCCGGAGCGCCTGCTTCACCGTCCAGCCGCAGTTGGCATCCACCCGGAGCTCGCGGTCGGTCGTTTCGCGGATGGTGCGGAGCAACTCGACGTCCCGGTCGGTGCCGAGCTTGATCTTAAGGATCGGGTATTCCGCCGCCTCCTGCACCTTCGCCTGCATCTTCTCGGGCGTGTCGATCCCGATCGTGAAGGTGGACTGTGGCGCCCGTGCGGGGTCGAGCCCCCAGAGCTTGTAGACCGGCACGCCAAGCCGCTTGCCGACGAGGTCGTGCAGCGCGGCGGAAATCGCGGCCCGCGCCGACGGATTCCCCCTCAGGGCCGCCTCGAGCCGGCGGTCGGTCTCTTCCAGGTCGAATGGATCGGAAGGCAGCTGCGTCGCATACACCTGCAGCGATTCCATCACCGTCTCGGCCGTCTCGCCGTAGAACTTCGTCGGCGCCGCCTCGCCCCAGCCCTCGAGCCCGTCCGCATCCGTGATCTTCACCCACACGGTGCGGTAGTCGCTCTGGCCGCCGCGGGCGATGATGAACGGGTGCTTCGTGCGCAGCGCGAGGTATTCGGCCTGGAGACGCAGCATGGGCGGGTCCGGTCGGGGTATTGGCATCGGACGGGCTGACGGTCGGACGGTCAGGCGGTCGGACGGTCGGACGGTCGGAGCGTCAGCCTGTCCGCCTGTCCGCCTGTCCGCCTGTCCGCCTGTCCGCCTGTCCGCCTGGTTCGCGGCCGAATTATACCGCCCATGAGGGCGGAGGCAACCAGCGATCAGCCCAGCGCCGTGACGTGGGCCAGGACGCCGTCGGCCAACCGGGATGGATTGTATCCACCTTCGAGCGTGCCGACGATCGGGCACGCCGGAAAGCGATCGCGCAGTCGGTGGGTCAGCTCGCCGTAGTCCGAGGGCTCGAGCGTGAACCCGCCGAGCGGATCCCCCGCCATCGTGTCGAACCCCGCCGAAATGACCAGCGCGTCCGGCGCCCACCCGGTGCCGGCGAGCTCGATCGCCTCCCAGAGATCGGCCACGTACTTCCCGGGCGGCAGTCCGGGTGGCCGGGGCACGTTGAAGACGTTGCCCACGCCGCGTTCCGATGCGAGCCCTGTCCCCGGATACCACGGAAACTGGTGAATCGAGACGTAGCGGATCGACGCGTCGCGCTCGACGATCGCCTGGGTGCCGTTGCCGTGGTGCACGTCCCAGTCCACGATCAGGACGCGGGCCCGTCCCAGCGCCTGAAGCCGGCGGGCCGCGATGACGGCGTTGTTGACCAGACAGAATCCCATCGCGGTATCCGCGAGCGCATGATGCCCGGGAGGCCTCACGGCGGCGAAGGCGTGTCCGCGGCCCGCGTACGCGTGCTCCACGGCGGCCAGGACGGCGCCGGTGGCGCCGACCACGGCGTCCCAGCTCCGGTCGTTGAGAATGGTATCGGCGTCCAGCATGCCGCCACCCGCGCGGCTCACCCGCTCGAGCATGGCCAGGTACGTGGGCGGGTGCACCGCGGTGAGCGCGTCAGAGCCCGCGGCAGGGACCTCGGCCAGCTTCGCGACCGGATGCGAATTCAGCTGATCGATAATGGCGCGAAGCCGCGCCGGGGCCTCGGGATGACCGGGCCCCGGTTCGTGCAGCAGGCAGGCAGGATGAGTGAAGACGCCGGCGGGCATGGCGCGGGGCCTCGCGGCCCCGTGCTACACGACGGGACGCCGCCGGCGCGGCGAGACGATCAGGGCGGCGTTGGGGACGACGCCCCAGTCGGCGAGGCTCAGGGATTCATCGGTGATGGACGCGCCCCGGTACTTCACGAGGTACCAGGAGGGATCCCCCCGCACGTGGGCGAGGGCGAGGGCGCGCTGCTTCAGCTCGGTGAGCGGGGTGGTGGACGGCAGGTCCAGCTTGATCTCGTCCCACGCGTCCTGGACCATC
>DASTCF010000181.1:0-3488 GCA_035711365.1 Gemmatimonadales bacterium | reverse complement strand
GCCGGTCGATCTTCTCGCCGACCGTGCCGAGGATCGGTGTGCTCTTCGTGATTTTCATATTGTCCCCTTGCAAAGGTGCGGCGACAATATGTCATGGAGGGTGTGAAGCGGGGCTGAACTGGGATTGAAAAGTTCCGGCGGTCGGACGGTCGGACGGTCGGACGAGACGACGACTCTTCGCGGCGCGCAGCCCGGCGTCGGCCCCTCCCGTCGGACGCCCAAACCACCCCCAGCCGCCACCCCGTCGGACGCCGACGTCCGGGGGCCGACTCCGGTCCGCTTGCCTTCTCGATTCCGTCCCCGCGTCCCCGCTGTCTCTCTGGCCAATCTTTCAGTTCCCGTTCACCGCCGCTTCAGCCCTCCTCCTATATGTTTTGCGCGCTGGACCATGCCAGGAGGGCATATGAGAGTCGTCAAGGCTGCACCGGTGCTGGAGAGGGTGAAGGACGATATCGACCGGGTGTTCGACCGCTTCTTCCCGGCGCCGTTCTTTGCCGAACCCGCATTCCGGACGTATGAAGGCACCACGCCGGTCTGGATGCCGGCATTCGATCTGGTGGAGACCGAGAAGGATTATGTGATCCGTCTCGACGCCCCAGGCGCCCATCGTGAGAACCTCGACATCAATCTGACAGCGAACCTGCTCACCATCGTCGGCCGGCGCGAGCTGCCGGCGGCCGAGAAAATGGAGAATTATCTCTATCGGGAGCGGGAGTGGGGCAAGTTCACCCGGACGATCCGGCTCCCCACCGATATCCTCGCCGACAAGATCGAGGCGACGTATCATGACGGCGTCCTGACCGTTCACCTTCCGAAGGTGCCGACGGCCGTCGCGAACAAGATCATGATCAAGTAGGAACGACGCGTTCGGAACGACACAGCCCCGGGCATTGCTGCCCGGGGCTGTTTATTTCGGAGCCGGACGGGGCTCATCCGCCTGGAATCGACGTCCCGTGGCACACTGTGCACATCTGCGGATTCTTCTTCCTGAGCCGCTCCGCGTCGAATCCGGGTCCGTGCGGATTGAATCCCCGGCCGGAGATAGCGGAATGGCAGGTGAGGCAGTCCCGTTCCACGTGGCAGGAGGTGCACGTCTCCAGGCTCTGACGTGCGGCCTGGCCGTGGCCGACGCTGAAGGCACGATTCGCGTCGTGGAACCCGTGTCTGAGCTGTCCCCTGGGCGAAACGAGGCCGGACTGCTCGTGACAGCTCTGGCAGAACGCCGCCGGATTGTGGCAGTCGCTGCAATCCGTTTCCCTGGCGTAGGCGGCGGCCGGGTGCCGGGCCAGGAACGTCTGCGGATGGTACTCCGGCGTGCGGGCGGCGGTCGGCCGGTGGCAGTCCAGGCACTGCGTCCGGACATGGCAGCCCTCGCAGGTTGCCGGCCGGCTCGCCGCCCGGGAGGCGTGGATGTCGCTGAAGTCGCTGGCGTGCCAATCCGGCCGCCGGCGCTCGATCCTCGCCCCGACACCGCGCCCGGGGCCTGCCGCGTACATCTCCTTCGCGACTTCGGGCTGTCCGCGATGGCAGGTGGCACAACTCTCCTGGGTGTGGCAGGTCCGGCAATCGGCGGGAGCGTTCCGCGCCATTGAACCATGCTTGGTGAGGAAGTCGGTCGCCGCATGCCCTGCCGGGGGCTTCAGGTCGGCTGAAATCCCCAGCGAGCGGGCGTCAGGAGCGAGCGCCTGGATCAGGACCGTTTCCGGTGCGTTCACGTGGCAGGTGATGCAGAAGTCCCTGGCATGGCAGGTCGCACAACTCGGCGCCACGGCGAACTGGCTGCCCGGGGGGGCCTTGGCCTGGGTCCCGTGGCCACCGCGCCCCATGAACCCCGCTGCCTTGTGCGATTCCGGCTCGGGAAACGCTCCGACGTCGGTGGCCGTCAGCAGCGGGGCATCCGGAAGCGGGAAGTGGCAGGTCACGCACACGGTGTCAGGAGCGGCCGTGTGTGCGGTCTTTACCCCGTGGCAGTCGAAGCACTGGACGATGACCGCGCGTTTCACGGTCATCCATGTGGAATCGGCCGGTGTATGGCAGGCCACGCACGCGACGCTCGAATCGCGGGTGGCCAGTGCGCTGATATGTCGGCCGTGGGTAAATCGAAGATTCGAATGCGCGGGCTCGGGAGCCCTCCAGTTGACGCGTCGCTCGATGGTTCCGTCGTGACAATTCACGCACCCCGCGCCCGACGGCAGCAGGGCCGAGACCCCATCCTGAGCCCCCTGATGACACGCGACGCAGCTGGGGAAGACCTTCTGGTGTTTCACATGGTCGAAAACGTCGCGTTCCTGGGCGGGAAGGCCCGAGGCTCCAAGCGCCGACGCCAATCCAACGGAAACGAGCAGCGTGCGGAATCGCATTCGGGTCACCGTCCCGCAGGACGGCGCGCGCGCGCCGGCGGAAGGGCGGCGCGATCCGCGCCTGAGCTGAACAGCAGGACGACCCGGGCCCCCAGGCGGAGCTGGTCCCACTCGAACGCCGCCGCGTCGGGTCGCTGGCGGTCTTCGTCATACCGAGTCGCCGTGACGGCGATGCGGACGTTGTCCGAAGCGGCGATCTCCCCATCGAGGCCGAGAGTCACCAGGTGCGACTCATCGTAGCGATACTCGAGTGGTCGTTCGAGGCTGTTGCCGTGGGCGGTGAGCGTCACACGCGCCGTCGGCGTGTAGGTGACGGCGCCATCCCAGCCCTTGGAGGCGGCACCTGGGCCGAACTCCTGATGATACCCGAGATCCACCAGCCAGGCCGGAGTCATGCGGTAGCTCGCCCCGCCCGAGGCGCGCCAGCCCTCCCGCTCGAGCGTTACGAGCGGAGATTCAACCTCCGCCTCGTCGAACCGATACCGCTCCCCCCTCACCCGGAGCTGCAATCCGTTCAAGGGGTTCACGAAGGCTGATCCATACGCGGCGTTGTACGGCACCGGGCTGAAGGCGCCCCAGACGGTCCACAGGTCGAAGTGGGGCCGGTATTTTCGCCAGCCGGCCACGGCGCCCCACGGCTGCGTCGTGTAACGGACCGAAAGGTCAGTCGTCCCGAAGAACCCCTGGGCGATGTCATACTCGCTCCCGCCGACCAGGCTCACCCGGGCCACCGGGCGGAGTGTCCCGGACAGCGCGATGCGCTCGGAGGTGAAATAATCCGAGCTGCGGTCGACCTCCCGCTGGTACTCCCCGTTCAGCTCGACGATCGGACTGATCCACGAAGCCGTCGCGCCGGCGACCAGCTGGGATTCGGCCGGACGGTATTCGCCGAGGGGGTTGGCCGCGGGGCTCGTGATCGGCACCAGCGCACCGCGGGCGAGGCCCAGCCCGAGATAGCCCGTCGCCTCCAGGCCGGCCTTTGGTGCCCGAAGCACCAGGCGACCGCCGTCGTAGCCGTAATAGCCAAGCCTGCCGGTCTGGATCTGTCGCCCGCCTCGCACGCTCCAGGTCGGCGCGGCGGCGTATTCCACGAACCCCTCGAGTAACTGGAGCGCGGGTTCGGTGCCG
>DASTCF010000180.1:0-19512 GCA_035711365.1 Gemmatimonadales bacterium | reverse complement strand
GGGCTCTGGACCACCGCGAGCGATCTCGCCCGGTTTGCCATCGAGATTCAGGAGACCCTCGCGGGCCGGGGCCACGGTGTGATCTCGCCCGCCATGGCGCGTCAGTACGTCACCGAACAGCGCGATCGCACTGGCCTCGGCGTCGCCGTACGGGGCAGTGGGCGCACGCTGAGTTTCAGCCACAACGGGCGGGACGAAGGATTCGACGCCCAGCTGGTCGCGTTCGCCGAGACCGGGCAGGGCGCCGTCATCATGATCAACGCCAACGACAACTCGCGCCTCATGGGGCGAATCCTCGACTTCATCGGCCGGATGTACGGTTGGCCTGACGGCGAATCTGCTCCCGCGTCGCCTGCGTCCCCCGCGGCGGTAAAGGGGGTATCCCTCGGCGCGGCGCGGCTTGCACGACTCGCGGGGTATTACGAATTCCGCGAGAATCAGATGATCATTCTGGTCCCGAATCAGAGCGGCACCGGACTCGAGACGCTTACTGATGACCTGCCGGACGAGCCGTTCTTCGCCCTGGATAGCATGACCTTCGGATCCGCGGAGCGGGGGATCAGGATCGCGTTCAATCTGGATCAGCACGGGGCGACCGGCGTCCGCTGGCGGGTGGGTGAGGCGCCGCCGGGCGAGCGCCTGGTAGCGCGAGTGGCGCCGCTGCCCAGCACCCAGGTTGCGGCGGCCGATCCGGATCCCGCGCTCACCACCCGCATCGCCGCGGCGCTCACGGCGATACAGCAGGGCGGGACGGCCCTGGCGGAGGCGCCGGACATCATGCCGGGCACCAAGCAGGACTTCGCCAGCGGCATTGGCCCGGCGCTCGACGGCATGAGCGCGCTGCGCTACATCGGTGTCGAAGAGGTGTCCGGCCGGGGTATCCGACGGCACGGAAGCGACGTCGCCCGGGTCCGGTACTACCGCCTCACCACGGACGCGGGCCCCCGCTTCGTGTTAGTTCACCTAACGGCGAAGGGGAGCGTGACCGATTTCGATGTGGTGTCGTTCTAGCGACGGCGCCCCCATGCGTCGGGGGTCCCTCGACCCCCGCCACCTCGTGCTCGCGACGCTGGCCCTGCTCGCGTCCGCGGCCAGTGCCTCCGCCCAGGGCCACGAGACCGGGTTCCTCGACCGGTCCATCACCTTCCAAGGCCTGACGCGCCGGTATCAGGTCTACCTGCCGCTCGACTACACCGCCGACCGGCGCTGGCCCGTCGTCCTCTTCCTCCACGGCGCCGGCGAGCGCGGCAGCGACGGCCTCCGCCCCACCGCGACCGGGCTTGCACAGGCCATTCGCGCCAACCGGGAGCGGTTCCCTGCCCTGGTGGTCTTCCCCCAGGTGGCGCACCCGGACAGTTTCTGGGCCGGGGCGGACGAGGCGATGGCCCTCGCCGTGCTGGACGCCGTCATGGCCGAGTTCGGCGGCGACCCGGATCGGGTCTACCTGACCGGCGTATCGATGGGCGGATTCGGCACCTGGCGGACCGCGGCTGAGCATCCCGACCGATTTGCGGCGCTCGTTCCGATCGCCGCGGGCCGGCTGGATCCGCCACCGGTCGGCTCGCCGAACCCATCGGCGGACCCTTATGGTGACGTCGCGCGGCGGGTCCGTCACGTGCCGACCTGGGTGTTCCACGGCGAGCGCGACACGCTCTCCGTCCGGGATGCGCGGGCGTACGTCGAGGCGCTGCGGCGTGCGGGGGGTGACGTCCGGTACACGGAGTATGCGGGCGGCGGACACGACGCCTGGATCCAGGCCTATGCCGACCTCACCCTGTGGGAGTGGTTGTTCGCCCAGAAACGGCACCGGTGAGGGTTCATGACCGAGAACAAGAAGACCGTCGCGCGGTATATGGACGGCTTCCGCACGTCCAACCACGAACAGATCCTGGCGTGCCTGACTGATGACATCGTGTGGGACATGCCGGGCGCCTTTCACCTGGTCGGAAAGGACGCATTCGACGGGGAGGTCGAGAACGAGGCCTTCGTCGGCCGCCCGGACATCACGGTGTCCCGGATGACGGAGGAGAACGATGTGGTGGTCGCGGAGGGAGCCGTCCGGGTCGGAAGAAGGGGTGGCGGCGAGCTGCACGCGGTCTTCTGTGATGTGTTCGTCATGAGGGGGGCGAAGATCAAGCACCTCACGTCGTACCTGACCGAGGTGAAGTAAGCTCTCCGCTGGAGTCGCGATCCCATACTGCCCATGGCGCTGAAATGAGGGAATCTCCCGTGCAGCTCATTGCCCGGCTTCTCACACTTATCGCCGGCGCGGTCATGCTGCCGGTTGCCCTCGCGGGCCAGGGGACGCTGGTGACCGACTCGGTGTCGTCCCCCGGGCTTGCGTCGAACGTGGTTGGCGACAGCCCGGTGCGCCGCGTGCTGGTGTACCTGCCGCCTTCCTATGGGCGCGATCCGGCCCGCCGGTTCCCGGTGCTCTACCTCCTGCACGGCGCGACGTCGGTTCCCGAGGAGTGGATCGACGGCACCTACCAGGGGCTCGATCTCCGGGTCGCGCTGGACAGCCTCGTGGCGGCGGCCGCCACGCCCGAATTCATCGTCGTCATGCCGGACGCCGACAACGCGCTCGGGGCGGGCTTCTACGCCAACTCGCCGGCCACCGGCAACTGGCAGGATTTCGTCGTGCGAGACCTCGTCCGCCACGTCGACCGGCGCTACCGGACCGACAGCCTCAGGGCACGCCGGGCGCTGGTCGGGCACTCGATGGGCGGCTTCGGGGCGCTCGCGATCGGTTTCACTCACCCCGAGGTCTTCGGCCTCGTCTACGCCGTCAGTCCATGTTGCATCGGTTTCGTCGGGAGGCTCGACTCGTCCTCGCCAGCATGGCCCGCGCTCTCGTCGGTCTCGCGATGGCAGGATGCTCCCGATCGGATCCGCCTCCTTCTGGGCATGGCCGCAGCGCTGGATGGGAATTCGGCCAGTCCGCGGCTGTTCGACGAGCCGCCGTTCGCACCGGGAGCGGGCGGGGCCACAGTTCCCAATCCCGCGGTGCGTGACCGCTGGCTTGCCAGGATGCCACCCGACCTCGCCACCGCGATGGTGCGCCGGGGTGAACCGCAGCCCGAACTCTTGATCGAGGCGGGCTCGGAGGAGGCGGGGATTCTGGCGGGGATCCGGCTCCTGCGCGGGCGGCTCGACAGCCTGGGCATCCGGTACCGCGACACCACCTTCACCGGCGGGCACATCGACCGCGTGCGAGAGCGGTTCACCCGGCAGATGCTGCCCGCGGTCGGCGGATGGTTCACCCGAGGATCGGAGCCGGGCCGGTGAGCCGTTTGCGTGGGTTTCTGCGCCTTCTCCTGGACACGCCAGAATTATTCGCCTTGTCGGTGAGCCGCCGAACGACCCGGGCTGAATGCTGCGAGGTCTTGCCGCGACCGGTCGGATGAGTGCAGAGGATCGAGAAGTGAATCTCTACGACGCACACTATGGTCACCTGGCCGCCGATCCCCAGCTGGCGGTGCGCCGCGCGACCTACGACGAGGATCTCGGCCAGGCCAGCTGGATCACGCTGGCGGAGGCGCTCGAGTTCTTCCGCGCGCTGGAGCTGGGGCCCGAACGGACCGCGCTGGAGGTGGCGTGCGGATCGGGTGGAGTCACCTGCCGGATGGCCATCGAAACGGGCGCGCGCTGCGTCGGGGTCGACATCAACGCACACGGGATCGAGGCGGCGCGGCGGAGAGCCGAGGAACAGGGCCTGTCCTCCCGGGTCTCGTTCAGGATCGTGGACGCAGGGCACCGGTTGCCGTTTCCGGACGAGTCGTTCGACGCGGTCTTCTGCAACGATTCCATCAATCACCTTCCCGGACGCCTCGAGGTATTGCGGGATTGGTACCGCGTGCTTCGCCCCGGCGGCCGCCTGCTGTTCACCGATCCAATCGTGGTGACCGGACAGTTGACCAATGCGGAAATCGCCGCCCGGAGCTCGATCGGCTTCTTCCTGTTCACGCCGGTTGGGGACAATGAGCGACTCCTGGGCGAGAGCGGGTTTCTCGTTCGTGAAGTGCAGGATGTCACCGACGCCGTCGCTTCGGTCTCCGGGAAATGGCGGGAGGCCCGGGAGGAGCGACGCGCGGCACTTGTAGCGCTGGAAGGGGAGGCCGCCTTCGAGGGTGTCCAGCGATTCCTCGACGCCGTGCATACGCTCGCCAGCGAGCGGCGCCTGTCGCGCTACATGTACCTTGCGACGAAGCCCTTCGCAGGCGCATCCTGACAAGCGGTGCGACCTCCCTTGACGAATCCTGCATGGCGCAGCAACATGTAAATATCCTACCCACCACCCGAGGGCACCCCATGAACACCGTTTCACCCGCCCGCCCGAAAAGCCGGCACCCTGTCCTTATCGCCGCAGCGGCCATCGCGCTGCTTGCGCCCCTTTCAGTTGCCCACGCCCAGGGAGCGACGCCCGCCGCCGGTGCCCTCCCGCCGGAGCTGGTGGCCGTGCGCAACGGGCTCGAGAAGTACCAGGACCCGGTTGTTGCCGTTCACGACGGTTACCTCTCGACTCTCGTCTGTGTCGAGTTTCCGCAGGGCATGAGCGAAGGCACGATGAAGTACGTGGCGGGTGGCATGGGCGTCCATTTCCTGAATCTGAACAACGTCGGCCCGACGCTCGATCCGACCAAGCCGCAGGTGCTCATCTACGAGCCCGTCGGCGACAAGCTCAAGCTCGTGGCCGCGGAGTGGTTCATGCCGGCCGCCATCGCCGGAGCGACCCCGCCGTCTATCTTCGGCAAGCAGCTCGAGGGCCCGATGGAGGGGCACGAGCCGATCATGCCGCCCGAGTTCCACCATTACGACCTGCACGTCTGGCTCTGGAAGCCCAATCCGGCGGGCGTCTTCTCTTCCACCAATCCGGCCGTCAAGTGCCCGGCGAGCGGATACTCCCACGCGGGAGCCGCACCGAAGATGGTGGGACACGAGCACAAGTAGGAAGCCGTCCTATACATATAGATGCGTGCGGCCTCTCCGCCGCACGCTCCTGACGGGGGCGCGGTCGCGGGGACAGCGCGGCCGCGCCCCCGCGGCCTGTTCACCAGCCGAAAGGGCTCCCCCGTGTCCTTCGATCTCCCGATGTTCACCCTGATTCACGTCGCCTTGAGCCTCCTGGGCATCATCGCCGGCCTGGTCGTGGTGGGCGGCCTGATGGCCGGTGTGCAACTGAACGGCTGGACCGGCCTCTTCCTGGTCACCACGGTCCTGACGAACGTCACCGGTTTCGGGTTCCCGTTCCGGACGCTCCTCCCGTCGCATATCGTCGGAGGGGTGTCGCTCATCATCCTGCCCGTGGCCATGGCCGCCCTGTACTGGAAGCACTTGAGGGGACCCTGGCGCAACGTGTTCGTCGTCGCCTCAGTGGTCGCGCTCTATTTCAATGTCTTCGTGCTGCTCGTGCAGCTCTTCCAGAAAATCCCGGCGCTGATCATCGTGGCGCCGAGCCAGAAGAGTCCCGTGTTTGCGGCCACTCAGCTTCTCATCCTCGCGCTCTTCGTCTGGCTCGGCAGGGCCGCGTTACGCGGTTTCCGCACCGAACGGACGGCCTGACCTCTCGAACACCCTGCGCGACCGCCTCCCTGCGAGACTCCGCGGGGGCCGCCCCGAGTGTGTCTCAGGCTGCAACCCGTCGTCTCCCCACTTGCCGTTTGAATAATTAAGGGCAGCTTCACTGGAGATTGCGAGACGATTTCGCGGGTCCGGCCTATAGTGCCACGGTTTTCGACGCTCGAACGGGTCGTGTGCACGTGGCACCACGCGCCTCCGCCCGTCGAGGAGAAGCGCGAGCGACCACTGCATTCCCCAACACCTGACGGGCCGACACCGGTCCGGGAGCGAACGTATGCGAGCTGATTCTCCCCCTGGAATGAGCCGCGGACCCCGCCGCATTGCGACTTCCACGCGCGCCGCGCTCCTTGGAGTCCTGCTCCTTGCCGGCGCCCAGGCAGCCCAGGCGCAGGACACCACGGCCACGCCACCCGCCAGCGAGGCAAGATCCACGGGGCTCCCGAAGGGCATCCAGTGGACTTTCAATCTCGACGCCGGCGTCGGTGCGTTCGGCTTCTCCAATTCCCTCTACACCGACGTCCGGCCGGATCCCTCGGGCGACCTGAGCGACAACTGGTTCGAGAGCTTCGTGAAACCCGCCCTCTCGGCCTCGGTGGCCGCCGGGAAGAGCGAATTCTTCGGCAAGCTCAGCGTGGTGGGCGAGCGGACCTTCGCGGCCCCCCCTCCCCTGGTCGGCGATGAGGCGTCGTCCTTCCAGGCCGAAGACGCGTATCTGGGCTGGCGTTCGGGCACCGCCCTCGGCGTGGGCGAGAACGCGCTCGAGCTCACGGTCGGCCGCGCCCAGTACCGGGTCGGCCAGGGGTTCCTGCTGTGGGACGGCGCCGGCGAGGGAGGCAGCCGGGGCGGCTTCTGGAGCAATGCGAGGAAGGCGTGGGCGTTCGCGGGGATCGCGCGGTTCAAGCCGAAGCACCACACCTTCGAGGCCTTCTTCCTCAACCGGGACGAGGTCCCGGAGAGCGAGACGGGAACGGAGGTCTGGGGCGGGAACTACGAGCTGGCGTTCGATGACGCCAACACGATCGGTCTGACCTACATGAACTTCCAGGCGGATTCGCTGCCGAACCGCGACGGCATGTCGGTCTACAACGCCCGGGCGTTCCTCGCCCCCTTCAACTTCGCGCCGGACCTGTCCTTCGCGGCGGAATACGCCCAGGAGGAGAATGGTGACCTCCTGAGCTCAACGGCGTGGACGGCGCAGGGAGCCTACCAGCTGAGCAAGGTGCCGTGGAAGCCGAGGATCTCCTATCGCTACGCGTTCTTCGAGGGCGACGACCCGGCGACCTCGACCAACGAGAGTTTCGACATGCTGCTGCCGGGCTTCTATGACTGGGGCACCTGGTGGCAGGGCGAGATCGGGGGCGAGTACTTTCTCTCCAACTCGAATTTGATCTCCCACCAGGTACGGCTTCACCTGACGCCGAGCGAGTCCGTGAGCGGCGGGCTCATCGGCTACTCCTTCCTGCTGGACCAGCCGGCCTCGTTCGCGCCCGGGGTGACCTCCGACAAGCTGGCCACCGAGCTGGACGCATATGTCGACTGGTCCCTCAATGACAACATCATCGTGAGCTTCGTCGCGGCGTTCGCGGACCCGCAGGAGGCCGCCGAACAGGGCTTCGACCGGACATCGAATTTCTCGTATGGGATGATCTACTTCGCGTACTCCTATTGATAGTTGATCCCCGCCCCCCCGGGGAGGCACCTCATGATTGAACGCACAACGCGCGCGCTCCCCCGGCGCGCCCTGATGGTGGACGACGAACTGTCCCAGCCGGCCACTGCCGGCGGACGTGCCGTGCGCGCGCTGTCCGACGAGCTCCGGGCGCGCGGGATCGAAATCGTCGAAGCGCTCTCCTGCGAGGACGGCATTGCGACGGTGGTTTCGGATTCCGCCATCCACTGCGTCTTCGTCAACTGGACCCTCGGCGCGAACGACCGCCGCTCCCACGCACAGGCGACCGACCTCCTCCGGGCCGTCCGGGCCCGCAATGCGAAGATCCCGATCTTCCTCATGGCGGACCGGAAGGTGGCCGGCACGGTCACGGTCGAGGTCGCCACGCTGGCCGACGAATTCATCTGGATCCTCGAGGACACTGCGGCGTTCATCGGGGGCCGCACCGCGGCCGCGATCGAGCGCTACCTGGCAGGGCTGCTCCCACCGTTTGCCGCGGCGCTGGCCCGCTACGACCGGGAGCGGGAGTACTCATGGGCCGCGCCGGGGCACCAGGGCGGTGTCGCCTTCCTCAAGTCGCCGGTGGGTCGGGTGTTTTTCGATTTCTACGGCGAGAATCTCTTCCGCACCGACATGGGAATCGAACGCGCCGCGCTGGGCTCGCTGCTCGGACACAGCGGCCCCGTCGGCGAGAGCGAGCGGTATGCGGCCCGGGTGTTCGGCGCCCACCGCTCTTACTCGGTCCTGAACGGGACGTCGGGCTCGAACCGGGCTATCATGTCCGCCTGCGTGGGCGACGCCGAAATCGCACTTTGCGACCGCAACTGCCACAAGTCGATCGAGCAGGGCCTGGTGATCACGGGAGGCATTCCGGTGTTCCTGAGCCCCACCCGCAACCGGTTCGGGATCATTGGCCCGATTCCGCCGGAGCGGCTCGATCCCAAGGCGATCGCGAAGAGCATCGCCGCGAACCCGCTGGCCAAGGCCGCCGCGAGCAAGCGTCCGGTCTACGCGGTCGTGACCAACTGCACGTATGACGGGATGTGCTATCACGCCGCGGACGCCGAGGCACAGCTGGCGAAGAGCGTGGATCGGATCCACTTCGATGAGGCGTGGTACGGTTACGCGCGGTTCAACCCAATGTATCGCGATCGCTACGCCATGCGGGGGAATCCGGCCGACCATCCGAAGGACGGCCCCACGGTCTACGCGACGCACTCCACCCACAAGCTGCTCGCCGCGCTTTCCCAGACGTCCTACATCCACATTCGGGACGGCCGCGGAGCCATCGATCACGGCCGCTTCAACGAGGCGTACTGCTCGCAGGCGAGCACGTCGCCGCTCTACGCGCTGATCGCCTCGAACGACGTGGCCGCCGCCATGATGGACGGGCCGGGCGGGCAGGTCCTGACCCAGGACGTCATCGACGAGGCCGTCGCGTGCCGCCTCGCGGTCGCCCGCATCCGCCAGGAGTTCCGGGCGAAGAAGGACTGGTTCTTCGCGCCGTGGAATGCCGAGGAGGTCCGCGACCCGAAGTCCGGGAAGCGGATTCCGTTCCACGAGGCGCCGGTCGAGCTGCTGACGACGGAACCCGCGTGCTGGGTACTGCACCCCGGGGAGAGCTGGCACGGCTTCGAGGGCCTCCCCGACAACTGGTGCATGCTCGATCCGATCAAGTTCGGCATCGTGTGCCCGGGGATGAAACCGGACGGGCAGCTCGACACGCGGGGGATCCCTGCCGACCTCGTCACCGCCTACCTCGGCCGGCACGGGATCGTGCCGTCGCGCACCACCGACCACATGGTGCTGTTCCTGTTCTCCGTGGGTATCACCAAGGGGAAGTGGGGCACGCTCCTGAACACGCTGCTGGATTTCAAGACCGACTACGACCGCAATACGCCGCTCACCGAGGTGCTGCCCGGCGTGGTGGCCGCCGACCCCGATCGTTACGCGGGCATGGGGCTCAAGGACCTGGGCGACGCGATCTGGGCGCACATGAGGAAGAACCGGCAGGGGCACTGGCAGGCGCAGGCCTACGCCACGCTTCCCACCCCCGAGATGACCCCGCGCCGCGCCTTCCAGCGTCTGATGGCGGGTGACGTCGAGAAGGTTCCGCTGGACAAGATGGCCAACCGCGTCGTCGCGGTCGGCGTGATTCCCTACCCGCCCGGCATCCCGATCGTGATGCCGGGGGAGAATGTCGGCGCCTCGGACGGACCGTGGCTCACCTACCTGCGCACGCTGCAGGAGTACGGGCACCTGTTCCCGGGGTTTGCCAAGGAGGTCGAGGGCACCGAAGAGCGGGACGGGGTCTACCACATCTACTGCATGAAGCGGTAGGGACCAGGACGGCAAGCCAAGAGGGAGGGTGACCGTGCAAGAAACCAAGAAGATGAGTCTGGTGCAGCTGACGTTCATCGTCGCGGTGAACATGATGGGCTCCGGAATCATCATGCTCCCGGCCAACATGGCGCAGGTCGGCGCGATCTCGCTCCTCTCCTGGGGCGTGACGGCGGTCGGCTCCATGGCGATAGCCTATGGCTTCGCGCAGGCCGGCATCTTCAATCAGCGCGCCGGCGGCATGGCCGCCTATGCCGAGGACGCCTACGGCAAGGACGGCTACTTCCAGGTGTTCTTCCTCTACTTCCTGTCGCTGGCGATCGGCAACGTGGCGATCGGAATCTCCGCGGTGGGATACCTGGCGACGTTCATTCCCTGGCTCGCGTCGACGCCGATCGCCACCACGATCGGGGTGATCGCGCTGCTCTGGCTCACCACCATCGCCAACTTCGGCGGCCCTTCGGTGACCGGCAAGATCGGCTCGATCACGGTCTGGGGGGTCATCCTCCCGGTGGGCCTCCTCTCGATCATCGGCTGGTTCTGGTTCGACGCGGACGTGTTCCGCGCGGCCTGGAATCCTCAGGGCCTCAGCCTCGGGGCCGGCGTGGGGTCGAGCATTTCGCTCACCCTCTGGGCCTTCCTCGGCATGGAATCCGCCGCGCAGAACTCGGCCGCCGTGGAGAATCCCAAACGCGACGTGCCGCTGGCCTGTCTCTTCGGCACCCTCGGCGCGGCCGTCATCTACATCCTGTCCACCACCGTGATCCAGGGCATCGTGCCCAACGCCGACCTGGCCCAGTCGACCGGCCCGTTCGGGTTGGCGTACGCCCGGATGTTCAACCCGACCATCGGGACCCTCATCATGGGGCTGGCCGTGCTGGCCTGCCTCGGCTCGCTCCTGGGCTGGCAGTTCACGATCGCCCAGACCGGAAAGTCGGCGGCGGAAGAAAAGATGTTCCCAGCCTTCTTCTCGAAGGTGAACAAGATGGGCGCGCCCCTGGTCGGCATGATGGTGCTGGGCGTGGTCCAGTCGCTGCTGGCGCTCTCGACGATTTCACCCACCCTGAGCGAGCAGTTCAGCGCGCTGGTAAACCTGGCGGTCGTGACCAACGTGATTCCCTACGTAGTGGCGCTGTCTGCCCTGATGGTCATGATGAAGTCGGGCCAAGTGCCCCAGGGCACCTATCGACGCAACGTGGTGATCGCGCTGATCGCGATGGTCTACAGCGTCTACGCCCTGTACGCTTCGGGCAAGGACGCGGTGCTCGGAGGGATGCTGGTCATGGGACTCGCCTACATCATCTGGGGCTTCATCGCGCCCCGCTTCGTGAAGCCCGCGGCGACCGCGGCGAAGGTCGCGGCGCTCGTCATCGCCCTGCTCGCCGTGGCGTCGCCATCGGACGCGCAACGGGCCCCGGCCGCGCCGGCCACAACCCTGGAACGGATCAAGGCAGCCGGACAGGTGAGGCTCGGCTATCGCACCGACGCCCGGCCGTTTTCCTACCGGGACGAATCCGGCAACGCGGCGGGATACTCGGTCGCGTTGTGCCTCGAGGTCGTGGACGCGATCAAGGCCGAGGCCGGGGTGCCGGCACTGAAAGTGGAATGGGTTCCCGTGACGCTTGCGGACCGCTTCAGCGCGGTGCAGCAGGGGCAGATCGACCTGCTGTGTGGCGCCGACGCGGAGACACTCGCGCGGCGCGCGGATGTGGCGTTTTCGATTCCCATCTTCCCGGGTGGCATCGGCGCACTCCTCCGCGCCGACGCCCCGGCCCGACTCAAGGAGATCCTGAGCGGCCAGGCGTCCACGCGCCCGAACTGGCGCGCCCAGGCGGGCCAGCTGCTCCAGGTGCAGACCTTCGCCGTGATCGCGGGGACGACCGCGGAACCGTGGCTGGCCGGCAAGCAGAAGGAGTTCAAGCTCACCGCCAAGGTAGCGCCGGTGAAGAGCTACGATGCCGGGGTCCAGCAGGTGCTGGACCGCAAGGCCAATGTGTTCTTCGGAGATCGCGCGATCCTGCTCGACGCCGCGGCGCGGCACGTCCCCGCGGGCAAACTGATCGTGCTCGACCGGTATTTCACCTACGAGTCCGTGGCCCTGGCGATGGCGCGGGGCGACGAGGGCTTCCGCCTGCTCGTGGACCGCACCCTCAGCCGGTTCTATGCCTCCGGGAAACTGCCCGGCCTGTACGTGAAGTGGTTCGGCGAGCCCGGAGAGAACGCGCTCACCTTTTTCCGGTGGAATGCGCTGCCGGAATAACGGGAGCCCTGAGGAGATCGTGAAATGATACAGCGAAGCGCTAAGCGCCTCAGCATGCGGGCGCTCGTGGTGGACGACGAGCTCACCAGCCCGACGGCCGAGGGCCGGGCGTCCCGGGCGCTGGTGAAGGAGCTGCAGGACCGCGCGGTCGAGGTGGTGGAAGCGACGAGCGCCGAAGATGGCATGTCGGTGGTCGTCTCCGATTCCGCCCTCCACGCGATTCTCGTGGACTGGACGCTGGGGGACGACCCCGACCACGCCAAGGCGACGAACCTCCTCAAGTTCGTCCGCTCACGAAACGCCCGGATCCCGATTTTCCTGATGGCGGAGCGCGAGGAAGCGTCCTCGATACCGATCGACGTCATGGAAATGGCGGACGAGTACATCTGGATGCTGGAGGACACGGCGGCCTTCGTCGGCGGGCGGATCGCGGCGGCCATCCGTCGCTACCTGGAAGTGATACTCCCTCCCCTGACCGCCGCCGTCATGAAGTTCAGCCAGGTATACGAGTACTCCTGGCACACGCCGGGTCACACCGGCGGCACCGCGTTTCTCAAGTCGCCGGTGGGCCGGATCTTCTTCGACTACTTCGGGGAGAATCTTCTCCGGTCCGACCTCTCGATCAGCGTCGGCGCGCTGGGCTCGCTGCTCGACCATACGGGCCCGATCGGGGAGCACGAGAAGTACGCCGCGCGGGTTTTCGGCGCCCACCGCACCTACTGCGTCACCAACGGTACCTCCACGTCGAACCGGGTGATTTTCATGGCCGCAGTCGGCCGCGACCAGATCGCGCTGTGCGACCGGAATTGCCACAAGTCAATCGAGCACAGCCTGGTGATGAGCGGTGGCATTCCCAGTTACCTCGTCCCACTCCGCAACCGCTACGGCATCATCGGGCCGATTCCCCCGGCCAACCTGAAGGCGGCAGCCATCAAGGCCGCCATCAAGGCCAACCCCCTGGTCCCGAAGGGCGCCGACACCCGTCCGGTCTACTCGGTCATCACGAACTCGACCTACGACGGGCTCTGCTACAACGCCCGCCGGGTGGAGGAGCTCCTCGACCCGAGCGTGGATCGCATCCACTTCGACGAGGCCTGGTACGCCTACGCCCGCTTCAATCCGATCTATCGGGACCGCCACGGCATGCACGGCGACCCCAGGGATCATTCGGGCCCCACGGTCTTCGCCACGCACTCGACGCACAAGCTGCTGGCGGCGCTGTCCCAGGCCTCGCTGCTGCACATCCGCGACGGCCGGAGCCCGATTCCGCACGCGCGATTCAACGAGTCGTTCATGATGCACGCGTCCACGTCGCCGCTCTATCCGATCATCGTCTCCAACGATGTGACCGCGGCGATGATGGACGGCCCGGGAGGCCTCGCGCTGACCAGCGAGTCCATCGATGAGGCGGTCGCCTTCCGGCAGACCATGGGCCGGGTCCACCGCGAGTTCAAGGAGAAGAAGGAGTGGTTCTTCAACACCTGGAACGCGGACACGGTGAAGGAGGGCAAGGGCGGCCGGAAGGTCGCGTTCGCGGACGCCTCTCCCGAGTTCCTCGCGCGCGAGTCCGACGCCTGGGTGCTGCATCCGGGAGACGCCTGGCACGGATTCGGAGATCTCGAGGATGGGTACTGCATGCTCGACCCGATCAAGGTCTCGATCGTGACACCGGGAGTGGCCGACAAGGGCGGCCTCGACAAGCGGGGCATCCCCGCCACGCTGGTGACCGCGTACCTGCACAACCGGGGCGTCGAGGTCGAGAAGACCACGGACTTCATGATCCTCTTCCTCTTCTCGATCGGGATCACCAAGGGAAAGTGGGGCACCCTGCTCAACGCGCTCCTCGACTTCAAGCGCGACTATGACAACAACACGCCACTGGCCGAGGCGCTGCCCGAGCTGGTCGCCGGTCACCCCGATCCCTACGGGGAGATGGGGCTGCGCGACCTGGCCGACCAGATGTTCGCCATGCTCAAGGAGACCCGGCAGACGCACTGGCTGGCGGAGGCGTTCTCGACCCTGCCTGCCCTGATGATGACGCCGAGCGACGCGTATCAGCAGCTCATTCGAGACCAGATCGAGCACGTGCCGCTGGAGCAGCTCGCAAACCGGGTGCTCGCCACCAGCGTGGTGCCGTATCCGCCGGGGATTCCGATGCTGATGCCGGGCGAGTCCACCGGGGCGAAGGATGGGCCTTACCTTGGTTACCTGCGGGCGCTCGCCTCGTGGGATGCCAAATTCCCTGGCTTCGGGCACGACACACACGGGGTCGAGAACCGGGATGGGATGTACTACGTCCAGTGCCTGAAGAAGGGGGCGGGCAAGAAACGTTGAGGCACCCGTGAGCGATCCCGCCCGCAAGATGTCGGTCACGCAGGCCACGATGCTCGTGGCCGGCAACATGATCGGCACGGGCGTCTTCCTGCTGCCCGCCAATCTCGCGTCGGTCGGCGGCATCGCGGTGTTCGGCTGGGTGGCCGCCACCGCCGGCGCCGCCGCGCTCGGGCTCGTGTTCGCCAAGCTGGGGCAGCTGGATCCGCAGGAGGGAGGGCCGTACGCCTACGCGCGGGACTTTCTCGGGCCCTACGTCGGATTCCAGACCAACTACATCTACTGGTTCGGCAATTGGATCGGCAACATCGCCATCGCGGTCGCCGCGGTGGGCTACCTCGCCGAGTTCATTCCCGCGATCAGCACTCCGCCCGCCAGCGTCTTTGCGACGGCCGGGGTGATCTGGCTGCTCACCTTCATCAACATCCGGGGGCCGCGAGTCGTCGGTGCGCTCGAGACCTGGACGATGAGCCTCGCCCTCATCCCGATCCTGGGGATCGCGTTCCTCGGCTGGATCTGGTTCGACGCCGGCATCTTTCAGGCGGGCTGGAACGTGAGCGGCGGCTCCAGCGCCCATGCCGTCACCCGGGCGGCCTCGATCGCACTCTGGGCCTTCATGGGCGTCGAAAGCGCGGCCGTCTCAGCCGGCGTGATCGAGAATCCGAAGCGCAACATCCCGCTGGCCACGATGCTGGGCCTCGGCCTTTCGGCGGTCGTCTATATCCTGAGTTCGACCGTCATCATGGGAATCATCCCGAACGCAGAGCTCCAGGTCTCGCACGCCCCTTTCGCCGAGGCGGCGCGGCTGGCGCTCGGCACGCCGGCGATGGTGATCATCGCCGTGTGTGCCATCCTGAAGTCGGTCGGGTCGCTCGGGGGCTGGATGCTCCTCGTCGGCCAGTCTGCGAAGGCCGCCGCCGACGACGGGATGTTCCCGGCCGTCTTCGCGCGGCTCAATCGCCACGGCGTCCCCGGCCGCGGCCTGGCGATCGTCGGTGTGCTCATGACGATCGTCTTGTTCGCCACGATGTCGCCGACCATCGCCGATCAGTTCGCCCGCATCATCGACCTCGCGGTGATCCTCGCGGTCGTGCCGTACATCTATTCCTCGGTGGCGGTCGTGAAGGTGGTCTACGACCACAAGCTGCCGGCCCCGACCTTCAGGCTCTACAAGTGGATCGCCCTCGGCGCGGTGGCCTACTGCCTCGCCACCGTCCTCGGCGGCGACCCCACGACCGTCGTGTACGCGCTCATGGCCCTCCTCATCAGTGTGCCGCTGTACCCGTTCTTCATACGGTCGATGGAGGCCGCCAGGCGGAAGCGGGCCGGCACCCCGAGCGATTGATCTGCCCTCGCCCGCGATTCACGGCTAGGTTCTGACAAGGGCCCGTGCCACCCACGGAGCCCGCCATCGCATTCCACTCACATCCGACGGCATTCCCCTGACTGGCTGGACCCACCCCATGCGCCCAACAAAATCCCGGTCACTGTTCACCCGCTTCGCGAAGGCCACATCGCGGCTGGCCGGCAAGCCCGCGGCCTTCATTATCGCAGTCGGCCTGATCGTCGTGTGGCTGATCACCGGTCCGGTGTTCGGTTTCACCGACACCTGGCAGCTCGTGATCAATACCGGTACCACGATCATTACCTTCCTGATGGTGTTCCTCATTCAGAACACCCAGAACCGGGACGCCGAGGCGGTCCAGGTGAAGCTCGACGAGCTGATTCGCGCGACGGCCGGGGCACACACCGTCCTCCTGGACCTCGAGGAGCTCGAGGACCGGGAGCTGGACCGCATTCACGCGGTCTACGTGCGACTGGCGGAGCGCGCGCGGGTGGATCTCCGTGAAGGGAGAGTCGATACCGGAATACCCGACATCGAGTGAGCGCCGGCGCGAAGTGACACCGGCGCTTCTGGAGGAGTATCATGGCCACACTTCAGAGGATCAGTCCCTGCCTGTGGTTCGCGGATGAGGCCGAGGAGGCCGCCCGCTTCTATACCGGGATCTTCAAGAACTCGCGGATCACGGCGGTCACCCGATATGGCAAGGCGGGGTTCGAGGCGCATCACCGGCCCGCCGGATCGGTCATGGTGGTCGCGTTCGAGCTGGATGGACAGCCGTTCATCGCCCTCAACGGCGGGCCGGTATTCAAGTTCAACGAGGCCATTTCGCTGCAGGTGAATTGCGCGACACAGGAAGAGATCGACTATTACTGGGAGAAGCTGAGCGCCGGAGGCGATCCGTCGGCGCAGCAATGCGGGTGGCTTAAGGACCGGTACGGCCTCTCGTGGCAGGTCGTTCCCAGCATGATGAACGAGTTCTACAAGGACGGTGATTCCGCAGGGGCGAATCGCGCCATGGAGGCGATGCTGCCGATGAAGAAGCTCGACATCGCCAAACTGAGCCAGGCGTACGCCGGCACGGGGTGAGAGAGAACATTTCGCGCCCTGGCGGGTACCAAGTGGTCATGGGGCGACCGGGCGAATTGGCGATGGCGAGCGCGATCAAGACGGCACTGGCCGCCGCCGTCCCCTGAGGATTATGAGATGGGCCGGAGCGTCGAATCCGCAGTATGGGAATGTCCTCACAATCGCTTCCGCCATTCCTCACAGAGCCCAGACTAGCTAAGAAGGATGAGTGCCCCAGATCCGCTGCCGCTGATTATTCAGGGTGGGATGGGCGTGGGGGTCTCCAACTGGAGACTCGCCCGCGCCGTATCCCGAACCGGCCAGCTCGGCGTCGTATCGGGCACCGCCGTGGACACGGTTCTGGTGCGGCGGCTCCAGGATGGCGATCCGGGCGGGCACATCCGGCGCGCGATGGAGCACTTCCCCATGCCAGGCGTCGCGGCCGACGCGCTGCGCCGCTGGTTTCGCCCGAAGGGCCGCTCCCCCGGGACTCCGTATCGGATGCTTCCGCTCTACCAGCAGCAGGTGAGCCGGGCCCGCCAGCAGGTGGCGATGCTGGCCGCGTTCGTGGAAGTGTGGCTCGCCAAGGAGGGACACGCTCACGCGGTCGGAATGAATCTGTTGACAAAAGTGCAGCTGCCGAACCTCGCGCTGCTCTACGGTGCGATGCTCGCCGGGGTGGACGTCGTCCTCATGGGTGCGGGCATCCCCCGGGAGATTCCGGCAGCGCTCGACCGGCTGGCCCAGCATGAAACGGCCACGCTCCGCTTCGAGGTGGAAGGCCTCGCGTCGGGTGAGGTGGAGTCGATCGTGCTCGACCCGGCGGCGTTCTGGGATACGCTCCCGCCTCCGCTCGAGCGTCCGATGTTCCTTGCGATCATCGCCTCCAACTCCCTCGCCACGATGCTGGCCCGGAAGTCGTCCGGGCGGGTCGATGGCTTCGTCATCGAAGGACCGACCGCAGGCGGCCACAATGCCCCGCCCCGAGGGGGGGCGACGTTCAACCCGCGGGGGGAGCCGGTGTACGGCGAACGGGACGCCGTCGATCTCGACAAGATCGCAGAGCTGGGCCGCCCGTTCTGGCTGGCCGGCGGCGCGGGGCACCCCGAGCGGCTCCGCGAGGCGCGGGCCGCCGGCGCAGCCGGGATCCAGGTGGGCACCCTGTTCGCCTACAGCGACGAGTCGGGATTCACCGACGCACTCAAGCACTCGGTGCTGGCGGCAGTCCTCCGCGGGGAGGTGGAGGTGTACACCGATCCCAAGGCCTCCCCGACCGGCTATCCATTCAAGGTGGTGCACTGGAACGAAGAGCCCGGTGCGGCGGTCAACCGTGAGCGCATATGCGATCTCGGCGGCCTGCGGGTGGCGTATCGCACCGCGGATGGCAAGATCGGATATCGCTGTTCGGGAGAGCCGGTGGACGCCTACCTCCGGAAGGGTGGCCGCCTCGAGGATACCGAAGGGCGCCGCTGCCTCTGTAACGCGCTCACCGCCGCGATCGGCCTGGCGCAGGTCCGCCCCGGCGGCGCGATGGAGCCGCCGATCGTGACCAGCGGTGACGACCTCCAGTCTATCGGGCAGTTCCTGCAGGGAAGGACCCGCTATTCAGCCCACGACGTTGTGACCTGGCTCCTCCCACCCGCTTGACGCTCCGCCACATCCCCTGACGCACCGCCCCGCGAGGGGCGGCTTGCGACTGCCCATTGCCGAGCAATCGGCGCTTGCCGATGACAAGCCGCGCAGGCCATCATTCCCCCTATCCGAC
The DNA here is from genome assembly GCA_035711365.1 of Gemmatimonadales bacterium. Classification (GTDB taxonomy): domain Bacteria; phylum Gemmatimonadota; class Gemmatimonadetes; order Gemmatimonadales; family GWC2-71-9; genus DASTCF01. Next base: position 1,157 of record DASTCF010000180.1, on the reverse strand, counting down.
ATTATCCGACATGAGGCTTCAATCGAAGAGGATTTCGCACCATGGCCAACAAGAAAATCATCGCGGTGGCGGGAGCGACCGGCGCCCAGGGGGGCGGGCTGGTCCGCGCCATCCTCGCAGACAAGGGCGGCCCCTTCACGGCGCGCGCCATCACGCGCGACCCGGCATCCGACAAGGCCAGGGCACTCGCGGCCCTGGGGGCGGAGGTGGTGCAGGCCGACGTGGACGACGTGGGGAGCCTCGAGCGCGCCTTCGCGGGCGCGCATGGCGCCTATTGCGTCACCTTCTTCTGGGCGCACATGGACCCGGAGCGGGAACGCGCCGAGGCCCGAAACCTGGCGCAGGCGGCGAAACAGGCCAAGGTGGCCCACGCCATCTGGTCCACGCTCGAGGACACCCGCAAGCTGGTGCCGCTCAGCGACAACCGGATGCCGACGCTCAGGGGCAAGTACAAGGTCCCGCACTTCGACGCGAAGGGTGAATCGGATGGCATATTCACCGAGCTCGGCGTGCCGACGACCTTCCTGGTGGCCTCGTACTACTGGGACAACCTCATTCACTTCGGCCAGGGGCCGAAGCCGGACCCGGACGGCACGCTCGCCATCACGTTCCCGATGGGCCGGGCCAGGCTCGCCGGCATCGCGGCCGAAGACATCGGCAAGTGCGCGTATGGCATCTTCAAGCGGGGGAAGGAGATGATCGGCAAGACGGTCGGGGTCGCCGGCGGACACCTGACCTGCGCGGAGATGGCCGCGGCGCTCACCAGGGCGCTCGGCAGGCCGGTCCGTTACAACGAGGTCACACCGGAGGTGTATCGCGGCTTCGGTTTCCCGGGTGCGGACGACGTGGGCAACATGTTCCAGGTCTACCGCGATTTCGAGAAGGAAATCTGCGGGTTGCGTGACCTGAACGTGTCCCGCTCGCTCAATCCGGAGCTGCAGACGTTCGAGCAGTGGCTCGCGAAGAACAAGGACAAGTTGTCGCTCGACTAGCCTCGGGTGCGGCGTTGCCAACCTGTGTCCGCCGATGATCGGGGAGGAAACAAACAGATGTGCAGACTGGTCGTGTTCAACCAGGTCACGCTGGACGGGTACTTCACGGATCCCAGGGGCGACATGAGCTGGGCCCACAAGGACCCGGGAGACGCGGAGTGGAAC
>DASTCF010000179.1:0-8029 GCA_035711365.1 Gemmatimonadales bacterium | reverse complement strand
AACGCCTCCTCGACCAGCTCCTGCACGGTGTGCGACTCGCCGGTGGCGATGACGTAGTCGTCGGGCTCGGGTTGCTGGAGCATGCGCCACATGGCCTCGACGTAGTCGCCGGCGAAGCCCCAGTCGCGCCGCGCCGTCAGGTTGCCGAGGCGGATCTCGCGTTCGAGGCCGAGCTTGATGCGCGCCACGCCGTCGGTGACCTTGCGACTGACGAATTCCAGGCCCCGCCGCGGCGACTCGTGATTGAAGAGAATGCCGCTCACCGCATAGAGCCCGTACGACTCCCGGTAGTTCACGGTGATCCAGTGCCCGTACACCTTGGCGACGCCGTAGGGAGAGCGCGGATAGAAGGGCGTCGTTTCCCGCTGCGGGGTCTCGGTCACCTTGCCGAACATCTCGGAACTGGACGCCTGGTAGAAGCGGGCCCGCGGATGCGCCAGCCGGATCGCCTCCAGAATGCGCGTCACTCCCAGGGCGGTGAACTCCCCGGTGAGCACCGGCTGGGACCACGAGGTCGGCACGTAGGACTGCGCGGCGAGGTTGTACACCTCGTCGGGCCGCACGCCCTGAATGGCCACGGTGAGCGAGTGCTGGTCGAGCAGGTCCGCCGGGAGGATGGTGACGCGGTCGGCGAGGTGGTCGATCCGCTCGAAGCTGTCGTGGCTCGTGCGGCGCACGACGCCGAAGACCTCGTAGCCCTTTTCGAGCAGCAGCTCGGCGAGATAGGAGCCGTCCTGGCCGGTGATCCCGGTGATGAGGGCGCGCGTCCGGTCACTCACGGTGGACACTCCCGGGCAGTTGTGTCATGGGGCGGCAGGGGTTAAATTTCGAGGTTTCCAGATGTTACCCAAGGCAGCGTAACAGCATAAGGGATGGGCCTATGGCACGGGTGTGCACCGTGTGCGGCAAGGGGCCGGTGACCGGCCACAATGTAAGCCACGCCAACAACCGCACCAATCGTCGCTGGTATCCGAACCTCCAGACGGTCCGGGTCCTGAAGGAAGGCGCGGTGCGCCGCGTTCGTGTCTGCACCCAGTGCATCAAGAGCAACCGGGTGACCAAGGCGACCTGACGCCCTCGGGCTCCGGGGTGCCTGGAGCCCCGATCGCCGGCCGTAAAAAAGGGGACCCTCGCGGGTCCCCTTCGTCGTCTGGAGGGTTGGCGCCGCCACCCCTACTCCGACAGCAATTCGATGCGAGCGACATCGGCACCGTCACCGGGCCGGTGCCCCATCTTGAGAATCCTGGTGTAGCCGCCGGGGCGGGCGGCGAAGCGGGGGCCGATCTCGGCGAACAGCCGGCCGAGAACGTCGCGATCCTTGATCCGGCGTTCGACCAGACGCCGGGCGTGCAGGTCCCCGCGGCGGGCCAGGGTGATGAGCTTCTCCGCGAAGGGCCGGAGTTCCTTGGCCTTGGCCTCGGTCGTCACGACGCGGTCATGCTGGAACAGGCTCGTGGCCATGTTGTTGAGCATCGCCCGCTTGTGGCTCGAGGTGCGGGACAGCTGCCGTCCCTTGGCGCGATGACGCATTTACGCGATCTCCCCGTTCCCGGCGGCCGCCGGCGCAGCCCCGCTCTTCGGACGGAGCACGCCCTCGACCTCATCGAGGACGGCGCCGAAGAACAGGCCCTCGCGCTGCAGCAGGTCGGCGATCTCGGCGACCGCCTTCTCGCCGACGTTCTTGACCTTGAGGAGATCGTCCTCGGTATAGGCGACGAGATCCTGCAGCGTCCGGATGTTGGAATTCTTGAGCGAATTCAGCGAGCGGACGGAGAGGCCGAGTTCATCGATTGGCCGGGCGAGGCGATCGCGGAGTTCCGCACCCGCCAGGCTGCCGGCCGGCAGCGACTCGCGGGCGAGCGGCACCTTGCCGAACTCCACGAAGTACCGGAAATGTTCCTGCGCGAGCGCCGCGGCGTACGCGACGGCGTCCTCGGGCGAAATGGTGCCGTTCGTCTCGACGGTCACCGTCAACCGGTCGTAGTCGGTGCGCTGGCCGACGCGGGTTTCCGCCACCGTGAAATTGGCGCGGATCACCGGGTTGTAGATCGCGTCGATCCGGACGAGGTCGACCGGCATGGAGCGGTCCACCGCGTGGAATTCCGACTCCACGTATCCGCGACCCTTGCCAACGTACAGCTCGGCCGAGACTTCGCGATCGTCCTGGACGGTGAAGAGGAGGTGGTCCGGATTGACGACCCGCGCCGCGCCGTGCTCCTGGATGTCCCGGGCATAAACCGCGCCCGGGCCGCTCTTCTTGATATGCAGCACCGCCTCGTCCACGTCCTCGGAGAGCACCAGGGTCAGCCCCTTCAGGCGCTGAATGATCTGGTGGACGTCCTCGAGCACGCCCTGGACGGTCTGATGCTCGTGCACGACGCCGTCGAGCCGGAAGCCCCAGACCGCGCTTCCCCGAAGGGAGGACAGCAGGAGACGGCGCAGCGAGTTGCCGAGCGTATAGCCGAACCCCCGCTCCAGCGGCTGGAGGCGGAATTCGGCGGCGTTGGGGTTGTCCTCCCGCTTGCTCATTTCGAGCAGGTGCGGGCGAACGAGGCCGGTGAGGTCGATAGTCATGGTGGGGACCGTTACCTACTTCGAGTAAAGCTCGACGATGAGCTGTTCCTGGGCGTTGACCGGAATGGCCTCACGCGTCGGACGCTCCACGTACCGGCCGGCGGCCTTGTCGCCGTCGACGCTGAGCCAGGAAACCGGGGCACCGCGCGAGGCGAACTCCTGGGCCATCTTGACCGCCACGAGCTCGCGGCTGGCCGGCGCCACGCGCACCTCGTGGCCGGGCTGTACGGCGAAGGACGGCACGTCCACGCGGCGGCCGTTCACCTCAATGTGCCCGTGCCGGACAAACTGGCGCGCCGCCTTGCGGCTCGACGCGAATCCCATCCGAAATACGATGTTGTCCAGGCGCGACTCGAGCGCCACCAGCAGGTTGGTGCCCTTCACACCCGGCTCGCGGGTGACGTCGTCGAACAGATTGCGGAACTGCAGCTCGGAGAGCCCGTACATCCGCTTGACCTTCTGCTTCTCACGCAGCTGCTTCGAGAACTCCGACGCCTTGCGCCCGCGGCCGGCGTTGGGCCCGTGCTGCCCAGGCGGATAGGCGCGGCGCTCCACGGCGCACTTCTCCGTGAGGCAACGGGTGCCCTTCAGGAACAGCTTCGTGCCCTCGCGGCGGCAGAGCCGGCAGCTGGGACCAGTATACCGAGCCATGGATCAGACCCGCCGCTTCTTGGGGGGACGGCACCCGTTGTGGGGAATGGGCGTCACGTCCCGGATGGACACCACGCGGAGACCCACCGAGGCCAGCGCCTGAATGGCGGATTCGCGCCCGCTGCCCGGGCCCTGGACCCGCACGTGCACGCGGCGCAGGCCCATGTTCAGCGCCTCCCGGCCGCAGTTCTCGGCGGCCACCGTGGCGGCGAACGGCGTGGACTTCTTGGAGCCCTTGAAGCCCGCCTTGCCGGCCGTCCCCCACGCGAGGGTGTTGCCCTTCATGTCGGTGATGGTGATAAGCACGTTGTTGAACGTCGCCGAGACGTGGGCGATGCCCTCGGACTCGACGACCTTCTTGCTGCGCTTGGCGCCGGGCGCCTTGGCTGGAGTCGGTGCAGTCATAGCTTACTTCTTGGTCGCCTTCTTCTTGCCGGCGATGGCGCGCCGGGGCCCCTTCTTGGTGCGGGCGTTGGTGTGCGTGCGCTGACCGCGCACGGGGAGTCCCTTGCGATGCCGGGAGCCGCGATAGCTGCCGATATCCATCAACCGCTTGATGTTCATCGCGACTTCAGTGCGAAGCGCGCCCTCAACCTTCAGCGCCCGCTCGATGTACTGGCGCAGGCGAGCCACTTCCGAGTCCGAGAGATCACGGACGCGGGTGCTCGGATTGACGCCGGTTTCAGTGAGGATGCGGCCGCTGGTGGGGCGACCGATGCCGAAGATGTAGGTGAGCGCGATTTCGACGCGCTTCTCGCGCGGAAGGTCCACGCCTGCAATGCGCGCCATGATCAGCCCTGCCGCTGCTTGTGCTTCGGATTGCGCTTGCAGATGATCCGCACGACACCCTGCCGTTTGACCACCTTGCAGTGCTCGCAGATCGGCTTCACGCTCGAACGAACCTTCACAGAAACACTCCCAAGATCAGGCTATGAGGTAGCTTAGCAATATAGATGGCGTCGAAACCCGACGCAAGGGAAATGGTCAGCTCCCCGCGCGGATCTCCGTCAGGAGCCACCCATCCCGGCCCCGGCGGTAACCGAGGAGCAACACCCCCTCGTTTACCCCATCGATCCCCACCACACGATAGTGCCTGGTCAATTCGACGTACCCCCGAGTGTCACCGACCGGTTTGGCCTTTCGTACTGTGGTCTCAACCTCTTTTGTGCCTTGCACATAGCCCTGCAGGAGCGCCACGGCCTGGTCCCGCCCTACCGGCGTGGACGGGTCGGCAGATGGCAGCTCGATCAGCAGGCGCGAACCCGCACCCCGAAGGAAGGCGTCGAGATCGCGGACGCTCCAGGCGCTCCGTGCGGATTCAGCGGCAGCCTCGAGCGTGGGGAATTGTCCGTTGGGCGGCGGGGCGGATGGGCGGATGGGCAGGGGAAAGGCGCCGAGCAGGATCATGGCGCTGGCAGCCGGGATGGCTCTCATCCGGCCTCCTCTGCGATCTGCGCGAACGCGGCCGCAGGATCAGGGGACTCGAGCACGGGCCGCCCGACGACCAAGTGCGTCGCTCCACTCAGCACGGCCTCGGCCGGGGTCGCAGTGCGGGCCTGGTCCTTGGCCACGTCCGCCTTCCGCCGGATCCCGGGCACGACGATCCACGACCGGGGCGGGAGCACCCGGCGAACCACTGTCACTTCATGCGGGGAGCACACCACGCCGCGCAGTCCTGCCGAGCTGGCTGCCGAGGCAAGGCGCCCGACTTCTTCGTTGAGATCTGCGACCCGGCCGATGGCCCCGGCGTATTCCCGGGGTGCGTGCGACGTCAGCACCGTCACGCCGAGCAGGCCGAGGTGTTCCCCCGCGGCTTCCTGGGCAGCGCGGAGCATCGCGTGACCGCCCAGCGTGTGGACGGTCGCCATCGCGACGCCTTGTTCCCTTGCCGCGGCCACCGCCCCGGCCACTGTATGCGGGATGTCGTGCCATTTCAAATCCAGGAACACCCGGAGTCCGCGCGCCTGAAGCTCCCGCAGGAAGGGTGCGCCTTCGCGCGTCATCAGTACGGAGCCGAGCTTGACCCAGCGGAGGCTCGGAAGCCGATCGAGCAGCCGGAGCGCCGCAGTCCGCTGAGGCAGGTCGAGGGCGAGAATCACTTCAGCCATCGGCATCTCCCAGCTCGCGGACCACTCGTTCCGGAAGGCGCGGGTCCGCCAGCCCGCTGGTTCCGACCGCGACGAGCGACGCGCCGGCCGCGAGATACTGGCGTGCATCCGCGCCCGATCGGATCCCACCGACCCCGATCACGGGCAGCCCGCCGGTCCGCTCGATCACGCGGCGCACGGCGAGAATACCCGCCGGGAGCAGCGCGGGACCGCTGATCCCGCCGTGGCCGTTCCCGAGGCGCGGCCTCCCGGCGGCGTCATAGACGCAGCCGGGGAGGGTGTTGACGACCGTGATTCCATCGATCCCTTCATCGCGCGCCGCCACGGCCATCGCCCCGATGTCGGGCAATGCGGGCGACAGTTTGGCGAGGAGAGGCTTCCGCGTGACCATCCGGCATTGACCGACGATCGCCCGCACCGCGGCTGCATCCGCGCCGAACTCCATCCCCCCCGCCGAGGTGTTCGGGCAGGACAGGTTCAGCTCGAAGGCCGCGATTCCTTCGACGCTCTCAAGGCCGCCCACCACGGCCGCGTATTCCTGGAATGTGAAGCCGACCACGTTGACCACGATGCGCGCGGCCGTGAGCCGGCTCGCGAGCCACGGCAGCTCGTGCTCGCGGACGTGGGCGAGTCCTGGATTGGCCAGTCCGACCGAGTTGAGCATCCCGCCGCGGTATTCCGTGACGCGGGGGGGGCGGTTGCCTGCCCTCGGTTCCACCGAGACCGCCTTGGTGACGATCCCGCCGAGCCGGTCGAGGTGCATAACGCCATCGAGCTCCCGCCCAAACCCCGCCGTGCCGGAGGCGAGAAGCACCGGATTCTGGAATCGCGTGCCGAAGACGACGCGGGAGAGATCGCGAGACGCCACTACTTGATCTCGCCGGCCTGCCGGCGATCCGGCGGCGCCGCGTCAGGGGCGGCTGCCGGCCGTCGCTCCTGCCGGGACGGTCGCGTGCGGGCGATCGCGAACGCCTGCAGCGAGTCTTCCAGCGGCTTCAGGGCCGGGGCGGATTCACCACGAAGGAACGTCAGGTACGGGCTCTCTTGGTATTGCGACTCGAGCACCGCGCGCAGAGAATCTGCGGCTGCCGGCTCCAGGGCGGCGATGGCCAGCAGCGCCTTGGGTGCATAGGGTGAGGCGGGCCAGGTGCCGGAGAGTCGCCGGAACAGATCCGTCGCGATGACCGGAGCACGCAGGGAGTCGCGGCCGGTCTCCGCAGCCAGGAACGTGAGCAGGTCGCCCTGTGGCGTGTCCGGCGTCACGGAGTCGCGATTCGTCCCCAGCCTGTCGAGGGCGCGCAGGTAGCCGAGGGACGCGATGCTGGCCGGGCCGCCGATTTCCGACAGCCGTTCGAGCGCCGGACGCATCGCTTCGGCGTCCGACAGGGTTCGGGCTCCGTGCAGGCGGAACTCAATGAGACTCATGCGCGCCGCCACCGAGGCATTTGTCGGCGGCTGGCCGACGGCCACCTGCTCGAGTCGCGCGATCCCGGCGACGGTGTCGACGGGGATGAGCCGGACGCCGTCCGCGCCGAGCCAGCGGTCCCGCTGGTCCGGCGTGACATCAGGCATCTGCACGACGCGATCCACCAGGCGAGTGGCCTCCCGCGCGTCCCGGCGCCCCACCGCCGCAAGGATCGAATCCCAGGGGAAGGCGAGATCCCCACGCTGAATGGCCTCCGTGATCAGCGGCGTTGCGTCGTCCATTCGGCCGAGCCCGGCCAGCGCCGCCGCGCGCTCGCCATCGACCGAGGGGCCACTCAGACCCTCAAGCGCCGCGAGCGCCTCGGCGTACCGCCCGGAGCTTCGCAACACCCGTGCATGCTGCAGGCGGGCGTGTGCGCGGCGGGCGGAGTCGGGGCTTTCGATTACTCGGGCGAACGCAGCATCGGCTCCGAGGACATCGCCCAGCTCCAGGCGGCATTCGCCGAGCTGGAAATTCGCCTGCTCTGCGACCTCCGGGCTGTCGAGCGAGAGGGACGCAGCCTCCAGTGGTGAAATGGCGCCGGTGCAGTCCTTCCGCCTGGCGCGGGCGAGGCCGCGAATCAACTGAGCATCATCGGCCCACCGGCTGTCGGGATGCCGCACGATGACCGACTCGGCGCGGACTTCCGCCTGGGCCCAGAGCCCCTGGGCCTCGAAGGTGCGCCCCTCGCGCTCCGCCCGTTCGGCCCGTCCCGCAAGACGCTTTGCGTTGTACATGCCGTTGTAATAGGCACATCCGCCGAGCAGCAGCAGTGAGATCAGCGCGACGGGTCTCATCGCATCGGCCTCGCGGAATCTGCACCCCTTCCGGTCTTGCGCTCGAATTCCATCAAGTAGGCCACGATCGCATCGGCGAGCACCCGGGCGATCTTCTGCTGGCCGATCTTGGAGCTCATGAAGCCGGCATCGGACTGGTTGGAGCTGTAGCCCATTTCCACGAGCACTCCCGGTCGCCGTCCCGTGTTCAGCACCGCGAGATCGTTCCGCTGCTTGACGCCCCGGTCGGGACCGGGATGCACGCGATCGAGGTGCTGTTGGACCAGCGCCGCGGCGCGGGCCGATTCCCGCAGGTATTCATTCATCTGGAGATCCCGGATGATGAAGGCGAGCGGACCGCTGGCGAGTTGCTGATCTTCCGGACTCTCGAAGCGCAGCGCCTCGTTTTCCGTCTCTGCCACGCGATCGGCGTCGGCGGAGTTCTCCTCCCCGAT
>DASTCF010000178.1:0-23068 GCA_035711365.1 Gemmatimonadales bacterium | reverse complement strand
TGGCTGTCGATGGATGCGTCCGGGCGACTGACCGTCGAGAGCACGCCGAATCAGGACACGCCGCTTTCGGCCGGCCGCAAGGCGCTGCTCGGCTGCGATGTCTGGGAGCATGCCTACTACCTGAAGTACCAGAACCGCCGGCCCGAATACATGGCGGCGTGGTGGAACGTGGTGAATTGGGACGTGGTCGCGAAGCGCTACGGCAAGTAGGTCCCGTCCTGCGGCGGGTACCGGTGTGACCGATTGAGGCGTCTAACTGCGGTCGTCCCCGCGGAGGAACAGCGTGCCGTCGCCGAGCTGATTCGCGGGCTGGGAGACATACAGGTCACGCTTGCCGCGGCCCCCGACGCCGTGGACCTCGAGCGCGTTGATGTGCTCTGGGTCCACGCGTTGCGGGGGCTTGTTCCAGGGCTGCTGCCCTGGCTCGAGGCAGGTGGCCGCCTGCTCGCCACTCTCGATGCCGCATGGCTTCCGGCGGAGCTCGGCATCGAGCCCATTCCGCCGGAAGACCTCACCTCCCATAAGTCAGCGAGCGGTTTGCCGGCTTGCCTGGGCCTCGCCGCGTTCGGATCCCATCCGCTCTTCGAGCATCTGGACCAGGGTACGTGCACCTGGGCGCCCACCGCGAACGAGGCACGCCGCGGAGTGGCATACACCGGCAATCGTCCGAAGGATGGCGCGGTCGTGGCCGTGGCGTCATCGGGCGCCGAGCTGGATCCGGATCGAGCCGTTGCCTGGGAATACCGCGTAGGGCAGGGAGGTATCCTCTGCATCGGTGCGTTCGTGCACCCCGGGGCGACCGACCAGCGCTTCGCGCCGCAGCTCCGCATCCTCCTGCAGAACGCCATCGCCGGACAGGCGATCCCGCACGAAGAGCGCCCTTCGCCCTCGCGAGTCTGGCCGCCGCCAGGCCACAGCGTCCAACACAACGTCACGACGGCCCTTCCGCCAACACCTTCGGTCCACGGGGCCTGGGGCGCCTCGTCTTCACCGCTCGCGATCGAGGCCGGCGTCGATACCGACGCGCCCTGGACCCTGGGCGGGAGACGCGGATTCCTGGTCGGACGGGAACAACACGGCCTCCAGGAGGCGTGGATGCATCCGTTTCGTGTCTTCCGGGATGCAGGGCTGCGGGTCGATGGGGCGGCGGTGACTTCCACGAAGATTCGGCTTGCGCCCGAGCAGGTCGAGCGGGCCGCGACGACAAGCCGCGGCCTCGTCATCGAGCGGTGGAGCACTGCCCTGGAGGTGCCGGCGCTGTTCTGGTCGATCAACGGCCCCGAGGCCGCCTCCCTGACGGCGACATGGACAACCGACCTGCGCCGCATGTGGCCGTATCCCGCCGGTGCGTGCGGCGACCTCCTGCTGACTCGTGATCCGGATGGCCGGCGGGCCATGGTCCAGGCCGTCGGCGATCCCTTCCGAGTGATGTTTATCGTTGACCATGGTGCGCTCGAGTCGCGCACCCTCGAGGGGCCCGCCGTGGGATTCACGGTGCGCGCCGCGGGGCATTGTCGGCTCGTCGCGCTCGCCGGAGCCGATGAGGCGGACTGGGTCCGGACGGTTCAGATGCTGGATCGCCGAGGCGTCCCCGGGATGATGAGCCAGCGGGTGCAACACGCGCGGCAGCTGGCCTCCTATGCCACGGGCATCACCACGCCGGAGCCACGCCTCGACGAGGCGTTCGAATGGGCGAAAGTGCGGATGGATGAGTGCCTGGCAGGCACGCCGGGTATCGGCCGTTCGCTGGTCGCCGGGTATGGCGCATCCGGCCTGGGGCGCGACGACGGACGCCCCGGCGCCGCGTGGTACTTCGGCGGGGATGCCTGCCGCACCGCCATGGCCCAGCTCGCGGTAGGCGACCGTGACGGGCCTCGCGATGTGCTGAAGTTTCTGTCGCTCACCCAGGACGTGCGCGGCGCCGTGGCGAGCGAATGCACAACGAGTGGCCGGGCGTGGTACGACGGCATGGACAGCACACTGCACTACCTGCTCCTCGCGGCGCGCTTCGCCGCGTGGACCGGAGAGCTCGACCTGCTCGCCCGCCATTGGGTTGCGATCCGGCGCGCCTACCGGTTCTGCTGCGAGAGCATCACGGACAACGGGACCGGCGAGCCCGGCGAGCTGAGTCTCGGCCCCTGCTGGATTCCCGCGCTCGAGGAGCTCGAAGCCCTGGCCGACGCACTGGGGTATCCGGAGGTCGCCGAAGAGATGCGGAATCGGATACCGAGGGCGCGCGGGGCGAGCGATTGCTCCCCGGACGGCTGGGCGGGCCTCGAGGACTGGGTGAGCGGGCGATTCGATGCTGGCCTCGCCCGATGGTTCGAGCGGGCCGCGTTCGTTCGTTCAGGGGCGAACCAGGCCATCGCAGCCGCTCAGGCGGCGCTGCCGGCGATCGCAGGTCTCTGGGGCGTGCGCCCGGATGCGGTCAATCAGGCCGTGGCGATCCAGCCGTGGTTGCCGCCGGGCTGGGAGGGCATGGCCATCGAGCGCCTCCGTGTCGGCCGGTCGGTGCTCGACGTCCGGCTGCGGCGCCGGTTCGGCCAGGTGGTGGCGAGGGTGGAACGGACCCACGGACCGCGGATTCACGTCGAGTTCCGCCTCCGGGGGGTTGCAGCGCCGTCCTCCGTGCTGGTCGACGACGTGGAATTGGGCGGCGCTCGCGCGGGCTTCGAGGCCGACGGCCACCACGTGCTGATTTGGCGCGACTAGTGCCGTTCCAACCAGTACCTCCCACGCTCGATGATTTCTGAGCCTCAAGTTGGCGCCCTTCCTGCCGACATTCGGGGCGATAGGTTGAAACGGCACTAGCCCACCGCCGGCTGCCCGGCGCTATCTTACCCAACCCCCTTTCGCCTCCCGGAGCGTCATGCCGTTTCTTCGCCCCGCCGCGCTCCTGCTCACCGCGGCGTTCGTTAGCGGCTGCCGGATCGAGTCGCATCCGCCCGCCAATCTCGGCTCCGAACTCGACGCGGCCGCCGTTCGATCGGCGGTCGCCGCCCATTATGCCCAGATCGATCCGCTGACCAGGGTGGTCCGGAGCGAGCTGCATCAAGAGGGGATACTCACCACCGCGTGGGTCGCGACGTCGCCGGCGTTTCCCGAGGGAGCGGCGGAGCGGACCGAGCTGCTGGTCCTTCGCCTCGAGCCGGCGGGGTGGCGCGTGGTATTCGTCGGCTCGCCTGCAGGCCCGCGTCCCTGAGTCGCGCATGGAGCAGGCTCGCCGTCCTCACCGTGATCGTCGCGGTGGGCGGGATGCTCGTCACCAGCGAGCGCGCCGGGACGCGACCCCGGAGCTGAGGTTGGCGTCGCCGCCCTTCACCGGTTCTATTATTCCGAATGTTCGAACGAGAGGGCGAAAGCGGTAACGGTTCCACCAACGCGCTCGCGCTGGTGGGGGCCATCGCCCGCATCCTCAACGGCGGCGGCTCCAAGACCGCTATCAGCCGTGTGGCGGCCCGCCTTCACGCCGAGCTGCCGGCCAGCGCGGTGACGATCTGGGTCCGACAGCCCGGTGGCGCGCCCTTCGCTCCGTTCGCCTATCCGGACTCCCTCGAAACCATCCCGCCGGTTCATACCCTGGACGCACTGCCGCCCGCGCTGCCCGACTCGCTTCGGCTGCCGCTGGTGCACGACGGCCAGGCTGTGGGCATGCTCGAGCTCGCTGGGGTGTCGGCGGGGACGGCCAGGGCTGCGGCGGAAACCGTGGCCGATCTGCTGGCCCCATTCGTCGCCTTCATCGAGCTGTCGGAGGACCTCGCGTTCGAAGTAGCGGTCCGCGCGCGGGAGGTCGAGGAACAGCGCCGCTTCACGAGTCTCGTCATCGACAGCCTGCCGGTCGGGCTGTACGTCATCGACCGGGAGTACCGGATTCAGATCTGGAACCGGAAGCGGGAGACCGGCACCCAGGGCGTCCAGCGCGGGGAGGTGGTGGGCCGCCGCGTGTTCGAGGTGCTGACCCGGCAGTCCTCGGAACTGCTGAAGGAGGAATTCGACGAGATCTTCGCGTCGGGCCGGATGACGCAGCTGGAGATCGAGGTACCCGATGCAAGCGGTACCCGGTACTATCGGATCAGCAAGATCCCGATGCGGCTGGAGGGGGACGCGATCACGCATGTGATCACCATCGGCGAAGACGTGACCGAGTGGCACGAGATCCACCAGCGGATCATGCAGAGCGAGAAACTGGCGGCGATCGGTCAGCTGGCCGCCGGCGTGATGCACGAGATCAACAATCCGCTCGCCACGATCGGCGCCTGCGCCGCCGCGATGGAGTCGCGGCTGACCGACCTGCCCGCGCCGCAGCGGGGCCCGCTCCGGGAGTACGTGGACATCATCGACAAGGAAGTCGAGCGCTGCACTAACATCGTGGACGGCCTGCTCGATTTCAGCCGGCCGAAAGGCAAGGAGAAGCGGGCGGTCGCAATCAACACCATCGTGGATGAGACGTTGTTCCTGCTCAAGCACCATCAGCGCTTCAAGAAGCTCGCCGTGCAGCGCGAACTCGCCCCGGTCCTTCCCGATGTGCTGGGCAACGCCGAGCAGCTCGTCCAGGTTTTCATGACGCTCATGCTGAATGCCCTCGACGCGATGGAGGGGGCATCCGGCACCCTCACGGTCCGGTCCTACCTTGGGGGACACCGGGGCGGGGAGGTGGTGGTCGACGTGCAGGACACCGGGATCGGGATTCCGCGGACCGAGCTGCCCAAGATTTTCGAGCCGTTCTACACCACCAAGCCACAGGGCCGCGGTACCGGGCTCGGCCTCTCCATCTGTTACGGGATCGTCGAGGAACACCGCGGACGGCTCGAGGTCGAGAGCCAGCCGGGCCTGGGCAGCGTGTTCCGGGTCTATCTGCCGATGGCGGGCGTATGAAGATCCTGGTCGTCGAGGACGATCCGACCGTCGGGCCGTACGTCAAGCGCGGCCTCGAGGAGCACCAGAATCATGCGGACCTCGTGGACGACGGCCTCGAGGCCCTTCGCCTTGCGTCGAGCGGCCAGTACGATCTCCTGGTGCTCGACCTCCGCCTGCCGGGGATGACCGGCCTGGAAATTGTCCGTACGCTGAGAGATCGCGGCGTCACCACGCCGATCCTGATCCTCACGGCCCAGGACGCCGTGGACTTCAAGGTTCAGACCCTTCGCGCCGGCGCGGACGACTACGTCACCAAGCCGTTCGCGTTCGAGGAGCTTCTGGCCCGGGTGGAGGCACTCGGCCGCCGGCCCAAACAGGTCGCCCCGCCGGTGCTGGGCATCGCCGATCTGGCGCTCGACACCGGCACCCGCGAGGTGCGGCGCGCGGGTGAGCTGCTGGACCTGACACCGAAGGAGTATGCGGTTCTCGAATACCTGATGCGGCACCCCGGCCGGGTCATGAGCCGCACGCTGATCACCGAATACGCCTGGGACTATCACTTCGACCCGGGCACCAACATCGTCGATGTCGTCATCAACCGGCTGCGCAAAAAGGTGGACTCCGGACACGCCACCAAGCTCATCCACACGGTGCGCGGCGTGGGGTACGTCGTGCGGGCATGAGAACGATCCGGAGCCGGCTCACCTTCTGGTATGCCATCGCCCTCACCGCCACGGTGCTCGTCTTCGGTGTCGGCCTGTATCTCGAACGGCGCCAGTCGAGCCTTCGTGAGCTGGACCAGCGGCTCGCGCTGGAGGCGGACTTCGCCCGCCGGTGGCTCGACGAGTCGTTCCGTGTGTACCGGGTCCTGGTCCGGGGGACCACGCGGCGTGAGCTCGAGCAGGACGTTTCCGCCAATTTCGAGGGCGTCCGAGATCACCTTATTGTGTTTGATCGCGCGGGTCGGTCGCTGTATACCAACGACCCGGTGCGCCAGTTGAACTTCGCGTCGGTCGAGCGCCTGACGAGCCTCGTCCACAGCGGGATTCCGGAGCGCTCCACCGGCACGGCCGTGCTGCCGTCCGGCTCCGAACCGTTCCGATACGCCATCCTGCCGGTCACCGAAGCGGGCGACGAGGTCGGCTCCGTGCTCGTCGCGGCCGGGTTGTCGGACGTGGCATTCGGGCCGGCGGACCTCCTGCGCTCGATGCTCGTCGTGGTGCCGTTCATTCTGCTGGCTTCGGCGGTGCTCGGGTGGTTCCTGGCCGGTCGCGCGATGGAACCGCTGCAGGGCATGATGGACGAGGTCAAGGAAATCACGGACGGGCGGAGTCTCCACCGCCGGGTCGTCGTGCCCGCCTCCGGAGACGAGCTCGCGCGGCTCGGGAGCACCCTCAACGCCATGTTCACCCGTCTCGAGCGGAGCTTCACGAACCTGCGCCGCTTTACTGCGGATGCCAGCCACGAGCTCAAGACCCCGTTGATGGTCCTCAGGGCCGGCATCGAGCGGTCGCTGACCCATCCGGGAACGCCGTCCGAAGTCCTCGAGGCGCTCGACACGACGCTCGACCAGCTCAACCTGCTGAACGAGCTGGTGGACAGCCTGCTGACGCTGGCGCGGGCCGATGAGGGACGGGCGCCGCTCACCCTGGAAGACTGCGACCTGGCGGAGATTGTGGCTGACGTCGGGGAGACCGCGGGCCTCCTCGGCGAGCAGCATGGGCTCACGGTCGACACCACGCTGCCGAACCATCCCGTCCGGCTCAGCGTGGATCGCCACCGCATCCATCAGCTGCTGCTCAATCTCGTGACGAACGCGGCCAAGTACACGCCCGCCGGCGGCACGGTGCACCTGGCGCTCGAGGACGCGGACAGGACCGTGCGGTTGATCGTGCGAGATAGTGGAATCGGCATCGCGTCGAGCGACCTGCCGCACATCTTCGACCGGTTCTGGCGTGCCGACCCGGCGCGGTCCCGGACGGGTGACCGGCCCGGGGTCGGCCTCGGTCTGGCCATTTCAAAGTGGATCGCCGAAGCCCACGGCGGAGACATCGCCGTACAGAGCCGCCCGGGCCGTGGGTCTACCTTCACCATCACCTTGCCCCGGCCAAACGCCTCTGGCGGGAACTCGGCTGCCGGATAGGTTCCCCCGTCCGATTGACCGACGGCTCGAACCCTCATCCGGTTGTTATCGAATTGTCATTTTCGGTCCACTCCCGGGCAAACCACCGGCCCTAGCTTCCTCGCCGTGGCTGACTCTTCACGGAGGTAGTACCGTGTTCGAAGTCCTTCTCGAGTCGAAGGCGAAGAAGCAGCGTACGACGACGCAGTTTCTCACGTCCGTCGTGCTCCACGGCGTGCTCATCTTCGTCGCCGTCCAGGCAACCAAGGGTGCGGCGGAGCAGGTCCGCGAGATCCTTGAGGACACCACCCTGGTGTTTCTCGAGCCGCCCAAGGCCGCTCCGGAGCCGGAGAAGCCGCCGCCGGATGTCGTGCTGAGCGCGAACCCCCCTCCGCAGGGTTTCCAGACGGTCGTGGCGGTACAGGACATTCCGACCGAGATCCCGCCGGTCAACCTGAACGAGCGGTTCAACCCGTCCGACTTCACCGGCAAGGGCGTCGAAGGCGGCATCGCGGCCGGCGTCGTCGGCGGCACCGGCCCCGTTCCCATCACGGGCGAGACCTTCCTCGAGGCTCAGGTGGACGACCCGCCGCAGCTGATTTCGCCCGGGCCCCAGCGTTACCCGCCGGTGCTCCGGAGCGCGGGCGTGACCGGGCGGGTCATGGCCCAGTTCATCGTGGATACCACCGGCCACGCCGAGCCGGGCTCGTTCCGGGTCATCTCGTCGACGAACAAGGCGTTCGAGGAATCCGCGCGGGAGACTATCCTCAAGTCCGTCTTCCGGCCCGGCAGGGTGCGCGGGCAGGCAGTCCGCGTCATTGTGCAGCAGGCTGTTTCGTTCAATCTGAACTAGCGACGTCCACGCCGGCGGCCCTGCCAAAGGCATGCAGTACGATTCCAGGAGGCTTTAACCGATGAATGTCTCGCTGATTGACCTGTGGTCCCAGTCCGGCACGTTCGCCAAGGGTATCGTGGTCGTGCTGGCCATTATGAGCGTGTATTCGCTCACGATCGCCGTCACCAAGTGGCTGTTGATCAGGCGCAGCACCGGCGCCACCCGCAAGTTCGCTCCGCAGTTCTCCCGCGCCATCGAGGAGAACAACTACGAGCTGGCCATCTCGCTGGCCGAAAAGAACAAGGCCAGCCACATCTCGCGCGTGCTCGGCGGGGCGCTGGTCGAGATGAAGCCCCTGTTGAGCGACCGGGCGGTCATGACGGCGGCGGACATCAACTCGGCCGAGCGCGCGATCGAGCGCCAGATGCTGATCGTGCTCTCCGAGTTCCGCCGGGGCCTTGGCGTGCTGGGCACGGTCGGTTCCACCGCCCCGTTCGTCGGCCTGCTCGGCACCACGATGGGTATCGTGAATGCCTTCACGGGCATGGCTGCGGCCGGCGCGTCGGGCGGTCTCGCGGGAATCTCAGCGGGTATCGCCGAGGCGCTCATCACCACGGCCTTCGGCCTCCTGGTCGCGATTCCGGCCGTGTGGTTCTACAACTACTTCACGACCAAGATCGAAAACCTGTCGGTCGAGATGACGTACGCCTCCAAGGAGCTCATCGACGGCTTCATCAAGAACGTCGGCTCCGAGGTCGGCCGCTCGATCTTCACCAAGGAATTCCAGGCCCAGAAGGCGGTGACCGGCAGTGGCCATATCCACGGGTAGTTCCGGCTCAGGCCGTTCGAAGGTGAATGCGGACATCAACGTGACGCCGATGATCGACGTCATGCTGGTGCTCCTGATCATCTTCATGATCGTGACGCCGCTCATCGCCGCGGGATTCCAGGCCACGATGCCCAAGGGCAAGAACCTGGATCCCCGTCCGGAGGGCGAGAACGAGGTGGTGCTCGGGATCGACGCCAACGGGAAGTACTTCCTGAACATGAAGCCGGTGGATCCCGCGGCGCTCGAGGACTACCTCCGCAGCACCTACGCGGCACGGACGGAAGACAAGATCCTGTACTTCAAGGCGGACAACAACCTGAAGTTCGCCCGGGTGCAGGACGCTGTGGAGATGGCGCGCCGCGCCGGCGTCCGGGTGATGGCGGCCATTACGGAGCCCACGGCGGACAAGGGGCTGTTCACGAAGAAGGAGGAGTAGCCGATGGCCATGACCGCTGGAAATGCGGGCGGTGTCTCGTCGGACATCAATGTCACGCCGATGATCGACGTGCTGCTCGTGCTCCTCATCATCTTCATGATCACGCAGCCGCTCTCGCGGATGGGCATCGACATTCAGGTGCCGCCGAACGAATCGGCCCAGACGCAAACGCCGTCGGCGCAGATTGTGCTCGAGCTCAAGGACGACGGGAGCTATGCCATCAACTCCCAGCCGTTCCCGAAGGACCAGCTCGACGCGCAGTTCCACGCGATCTATGACCCCAGGCCGGCCAAGCTCCTGTTCGTGAAGGCGGGGCCGAACCGGGTGTACCAGGAAGTCATCGAGGCCATGGACATCGCGCGGGGCGCGGGAGTGCAGATTATCGGCTTCACGCCGAAGGACGTCGCGGCGCCAGCCAAGCCCTGACGCTTCCGTGCGAGACGTTACGGGCGCCGGCCCCCGCAGTGTGCGGTGGTGCCGGCGCCCGCCGTCATTAAGATGCTACCATGCGCGACGCGGCCCGCTCACTCACCTCGCATTACGACCTTCCCCGGCCCCGGCGGAGGGCGGACGGGCTCATTGTTTCGCTGCTGCTGCACGCCCTGGTCATCGCGCTCATCATCTGGGGCCCGCTCAAGCACATGGTGAGGATTCCACCTCCGGGAACACCTGGACTGCTGACCGGAGGCGGTGGTGGGGGCGGTGGCGGTGCCCGCGAGGTCCGCTATATTTCCGTGCCCGCGTCGCAGCCTCCCAGCGCGACGCCACCGGCCATCCCGCCGGTCGTCCCTCCCGTTGCAGCCGAGGTCCCATCGCCGCCAGTCGAGGCGGTTGCAAGGGCTGATTCCGCCCCGGTGACGGCGGCGCCTGCGGGTGGACTCGCGCCAGGAGTCGGGCCGGGTGCCGGGGGCGGCACCGGAGGCGGAATCGGTGGCGGGGTAGGACCCGGAACGGGCGCGGGCGTCGGTCCCGGGACGGGCGGTGGCGGCGAGGGTGGGCCGGCGGGCCGAGCTCCGGAGTGGACCTACGGAACGTTTGTGCTGGACGGCGGCACACCCAAGGAGCTGCGAGGCGCGGAGCTCCGCGTCACGTGGTATCTCCTCGAAACGGGCAGGATCGCCCGGATGGAAGTTGATCCGCCGATCAAGGATCGGGACTTCGCCAAACGCTTCCTCGAGCGTGCCGAGTCCTTTCGCTTCAGGCCGGCGCGGGCGCCGGACGGCACACCGGTGGCCGGCGTCATCACCATGACCTTCATCCTCGGCACCAAATGAATCAACTCCTGCGACGGAAGACCCTGCAGGACTGCGAGAATGACATCGCGGAGCGGGGTGGCCTCCGGCGCACCCTCGGCAAGTGGCATCTCACCGCGCTCGGCGTGGGTGCCACCATCGGCGCCGGGATCTTTGCCACGACCGGTACGGCCATCGTGGGCGATGCCCTCCGTCCCGGCGCCGGCCCCGCCATCATCCTGTCCTTCGTCCTCACGGCCGTCGCGTGCGGCTTCGCCGCGCTGTGCTACGCCGAATTCGCCGCGATGGTGCCGATCGCCGGCTCCGCCTACACCTACGCGTACGCCTCGCTGGGTGAATTCGTGGCCTGGATCATCGGCTGGGACCTCATCATCGAGTACGCGGTCGGCAATATCGGCGTCGCCATCGGCTGGTCCGGGCACTTCCGGGAGCTCATCAGCCACTTCGGGCTCACCATGCCCGCCTGGCTCGCCACCGATTATCGCACGGCGTACGATGCGGTGGCGGCCGTGGCATCGGGTGCCACCGATCCCATCAACGCCTACCTCGCCTCGGCGGTCTCGGAGGCGCCCCGCCTCTTCGGGCTTCCGGTCATCGCCAACGTCCCAGCGTTCTTCTCGGTCATGGTCATCACGATCGTGCTGGTGATCGGGATCCGCGAATCCGCGAACTCCAACAACGCGATGGTCCTGCTGAAAATCGGCATCATCCTCTTCTTCATTGCGGTCGGCATCACCCTCATCAAGCCGGAGAACTGGAGCAACCCGGCGACCGGGGGCTTTGCCCCGAACGGAGTCGCCGGCATCGGGGCCGGCGCGGCGATCATCTTCTTCAGCTACATCGGCTTCGATGCCGTGTCCACCGCGGCGGAGGAAACGAAAAACCCCGGGAAGGACATGCCCTTCGGGATCATCATGAGTCTGGTGATCTGCACCGTGTTGTACATCGCCCTCTCGGCCGTGATGACGGGCATCGCCCCGTGGAAGACGCTCGGCACGGCCGAGCCGATGATCACGGCGCTCACCTATGCCGACGGCCCGCCAAAGCTGCTGGCGGTGTCGCGGTTCATCATCGCGCTCGGCGCCGTAATCGCGATGGGCAGCGTGCTGCTGGTCTTTCAGCTCGGACAACCGCGCATCTTCATGTCCATGGCCCGCGACGGCCTGCTCCCGCCGTTCCTGGCGAAGGTCCACCCCCGCTTCAAGACGCCGTACGTCGGAACGATCCTCACCGGCCTCTTCGTCGCCACCTTTGCGGCGTTCGCCAACATCGCCGAGGTCGTGGACCTGACGAATATCGGCACGCTCTTCGCCTTCGTGCTCGTTTCGATCGGGGTGATTGTGCTTCGGGTGGCGGAGCCCGACCGGCACCGGCCGTTCCGGGTTCCGTTCGTGCCGGTGACCCCGCTCATTTCCGTGGTGGCCTGCGTGTACCTGATGTACAAGCTGCCCAAACTGACCTGGGAGCGGTTCGGCGTGTGGCTGCTGGTGGGCCTGGCGATCTACTTCCTGTACAGCGTGCGGCACAGCCGGCTGAGGGCAGTGGACGCCGCCGCCGCCGCGAGGAGAGGGAAGGCATAGTTCGCGCTAGAGTACTTCCCCCAGGCGGGAAGCGAGGTGCAGCGCCCCGAGCGCCGCATCGACCGGCGTCGCGAGCGGCCGCAGGTCCTGTTCACCTTCGAGACGGGCCAGCACGGCGGTCCGAAGGCTCCGCTCCTCGGCCAGCATGCCTCCCATCAGCGCCACTCCGATGCGCTCTCCGGTCGGGAATTCCGGCACCAGCCCCAGCACCAGCTGACTCAGTTCGCGGGCCGCGTAGTCCATGATGCCCTGCGCGACGGGGTCGCCGCGCTCGGCCGTGTGGAGCACATGCGGTGCGAGCGCGGCAACCTCCGCCGGGCCCGCCGACGCGGCCCATCGCACGAGTCCGTCGAAGTCGGCACTCCGGGTGACCTCGAAGAGCAGCGGGGTCAGGGCCGTATCCGGGCTCCGGCCGTCCTTCGCGCGGCTGACGGCGCCGAGCGCCGCACGGCCGATCGCATAGCCGCTGCCCTCGTCTCCCATCTGCCAGCCGTAGCCCCCGCGGCGGAGGATCCGGCCTTCGGGATCCCGCCCGATGACGACACTACCTGTGCCCGCGATGACCACGATTCCCGGTCCCTCCCCGAACGCCGCCGCGAGCGCGATCTCGATGTCAGTGGTGACCAGGAGCCGATCGGCCAGCCCTTCTCCGCGGAGTGCCTGTTCCAGCTCCCGGCGCTCGGTCTCACGGCCCGCACCGGCCGCGCCAACGACCAGGACGGCTCCGCGCCGCTGCCCGGCCGCGGCGAGGGCCCGCCGGACCGTCTCCGCAATCGTGGCGGCCGAGACAATCGCGCGCCCGGGCCGGACCGCCGCGCCGGGGCCGTGGGCCCGTCCCGCGACGCGCGTTCCGTCGCCCACCACCACGGCGGTCTTGGATCCGCCGACGTCGACACCGACCAGCACCGCGGTCACGCGGCCGCCCCACGGCGCGGCAGGTACGAGAGCCCGACCCCGGCCGCGAGGGTGAGCAGGGTTCCGAGCGGCACGTACCAGACCCAGGAGAGCCGCCCAACGGGCGAGAGCCACTGGAATCCAGACTGCCCCGCGAGTTTGGCCGAGAAGAGCACCACCAGCATGATCGCCACCGAGGTCATTACCGCACCGACCGCGTCGCGGCCCGTCGCGCGCGCCCACCGGGCGGCGAGGATGTAGGTCCCAAGGAGTCCGCCATAAGTGACTGAGGCAATGGACAGCGCCAGTACCACGACGGGCGTGTCGGCCCCGGAGGTGAAGTGGAAGAAGAAGAGGGCTCCCGCGATCAGCGCGACACCCCAGACCGCCGAGAATGCCTTCCCGACCCTCAGGAGGTGCGCGGGATCGGTGCGCCCGGTCCAGGTTGAATACAAGTCGTGTGTCATCGAGCCCGCGAGGGCGTTTATCGAAGAGGAGATGGTGCTCATTGCGGCCGCCAGAATTCCGGCCACCATAAGGCCAGCCAGGCCGACCGGCAGGTGTTCGACGATGAACCGCGGGAAGATTTCATCCGCCTTGATGCCCTCGGGCGCGAACCCCGCCGCCCAGATGGCGGAGCCGACCAGCAGGAAGAGCAGGAACTGGAGGATCACCACGACACCCGAGCCGACCAGGGCGATCCGGGCATCGCGCAGCGAGCGGGTAGCGAGGAGGCGTTGTACGATCAGATGGTCGGTCCCGTGAGATGCGGCCGACAGGAGGGCGCCGCCGAGGAGCCCGCCCAGCAGGGTGTAGGTATCCGTGAGGTTGATGACGGGGTTGATCACGGTCAACTTGCCCGCCTCGGCCGCCATGGCCAGGGCGGCCGCGCCTCCTCCGGCAAGGTGCCAGGCGATCCCGAGCGCCGCGATCCCTCCGCCCACATAGACGATCAACTGGACGACATCAGCCCAGACCACAGCCTTGAGCCCGCCGATCCACGTGTACACAAGCGTGATCCCACCCATGGCGATGATGGCCGAGGGCACCGACCAGCCCGTGATCAGCGCGAGCGGGATGGCCCCTGCGAAGACCCGGACTCCGTCACCCAGGAATCGGGTCGTGAGAAACACGACGGACACCAGGCGCCGGCTGCCCGGTCCGAACCGGGAGGCGAGACGCGCATATGCCGTCTCCTGTTCCCCGCGAAAGTAGCCCGGCAGGAGCCAGACCGCGACGGCGGTGCGTCCGATCAGGTAGCCGAAGGCAAGCTGCAGGAAGGTGAGGCTGCCGCGGGCTCCGAGGCCGGGGACGGAGATGACCGTAAGCGCCGACGTCTCGGTAGCGACGATGCTCAGAAGAACGGCCCACGCCGGGAGGTTCCGGGCCCCGAGGAAGTAGTCGCCAGCCGTCGTCTGCGCACGGGAGACCCAGAGGCCGAGCCCGATCGTGAGGATGAAGTAGGCGACAACAACGGCCAGGTCGAGGACGGCCATGGAATTCCCGAGGCAGGGTTATGGCGCCGGAAGCAAAAAGTGAGAAGCAAGAAGGCGGAGTCGCTGTGCCGTTCTTACTTCTCACTTTTCACTGCTCACGTCGCGATGTCAGGCCGTGAAGCTGCTCCCGCATCCGCAGCCGCCCGTCGCGTTGGGGTTGGTGAATGTGAATCCCGACCCCTGCATCGAGGAGACGTAATCCACGGTCACGCCCGACAGGTACTGCGCGCTGAATCCGTCCACAAAGACCCGGACCTTGTTGAGGTCCAGCACCATATCGTCCTCGAGGGCCTTCTCCTCGATGTTGAGGCTGTACTTGAAGCCGCTGCAGCCGCCCGGCAGGACGGAAATCCGAAGCCCCGCCGTCTCGACCGGCACCTGCTCCGACGCGATGAACTTCCGGACCTCTTCCGCGGCGCGGTCGGTCAGGACCAACTCGAACCCGGCTGCCTGCGCCTGCTGGCCGAGAGTCTCCATCAATACCTCCTTGGGGGCACGCCTGAAAAGTAGGAACGGGTACCCGTTCCTGTCAACGCGTGGCGCAAGCCGTAAGTTCCGTGCCGTCAACGAGAAGCGGCGCGTCCTTACAGGCTCCGAGCGCGGCGAGGATGAGGTCCCCTGCGCGGCGCCGCACGCCGTTGAATCGCTCATTGGCGCGGGTGGGATGGATCGGATTGGCGAGCACCACGATGACGACGCCGCGCACCGGATCGAGCCACAGGCTGGTGCCGGTGAAGCCCGTGTGGCCGACGCTTCCCTGAGAAAGCAGGCCGCTTCCGGTGTTGTCCCGCGTGGGCGTCTCCCAGCCGAGGGACCGGTTCGATCCGGGAGGGAGGTCCTGCCGCCGCGCAAACTCGGCAACGGTTTCCTCGCGGACCGTCGGGCCGACCCGCCGACCCGCTGACCCGCCACCCCGTTGCGCAAGCCACCATTCTCCGAACTTCAACAGGTCCTCCGCGGTGCTGAACAATCCTGCGTGGCCCGAGACGCCGCCCATCCTCCACGCGTTCTCGTCGTGAACCTGGGCACGGACCATCCGGCCGCGGTATGGATCCAGCTCGGTCGGCGCGACAGTCGGCACATCGGCCATCATCCGCAGGTATCCGGTGTGCCTCATCCCCAGCGGTCGGAACAGCCGGCGGGCCAGCAGGGAATCCAGCCGTTCCCCGTAGACTGCTTCGGCCGCCTGCCCGAGCAGGATCGCGCCCAGGTCCGAGTAGGTGAATCGGCTCCCCGGTGCGGTCTCGAGCGGCGTCGAATCAACAAGTGCGAGCACGGCGGTGCGGTCGGCGGCCACGCGATACAGCGGTCGCCAGGCCGGGAGGCCGCTTGCGTGCGCGAGGAGCAGCCGCACCGTCACCTGTTCCTTGCCGGCGCCCTGGAATCCGGGAACGTAGGTCTCGATCGGAGCGTCGAGATCGATCCGGCCCTCGTCCACGGCGAACATCAGCACGGTGGTTAAGCCGACGACTTTGGTCAGCGAGGCGAGGTCGTACTGGGTTTGGCCGTTGGGACGGTCGGGAATGCCATTGCCGAGATGGCCCGTACCGTAGATGTGATGGCCACCGGGCCAGCTCGCCGCCACGACCATCCCGGGGGCGGCGCCGGCCGTTATCGCGCTATCCACGAAGCGGTGCAGGGCGGTCCAGTCAGGGTGGCCGGCGGAGATGACGGCATCTGACACCGGGCGGTGTGCGCAGGCGGCCAGCAGGAATGAGAGGCCGGGGAGGCCCAATCTCACGGAGTGCCTTCGCGCTGCAATCCCGCGCCCCGGGGCAGATCGGGGCCAAGCGTAATGGGAAGGTGCCCGGTAATGGGGGCGAGTCCCGACAGTGCACGGGCGACAGCCTGTTCGTTCATCGGGCGCACGCCCCACCCGAGCACATAGCTTCGTACCAGCGGGACTTGATTGAGCAGGTAGGGGGAGCCGAACGCTGCCAGCACCGTGGGCCGCCTGGCCGCCGTGGAATCGATCAGCGCCGCGACGTCAGGAGGCATGCTGACGCTGCCGCTCCACGCCACGACTCGCACCGAAGCGGCGAAGATCGTGATCGTGGAATTCGCGATCGCGACCCTCGCCGAGTCGTAGCTGGCCGGTCCGCTCGGCGGGAAGAGACGGAAGGTCGTCACCGAATGCCCGGCGGACCGGAGTTCGCCCGCAAGCGTGTTCCCGAAACTGCCGCTCGCGTCGTCCGAGTACGAGATGACCGTGACGGTGCGAGGCCCGGTCCGAAGCGAGTCCACCGTTCCATCATCCCGGGCGAGCACGATTGATCGGGCCGCGACATCCCGGGCGATGATCTGATGCTCGGCCGCACCCACCACGGTGGGGATGTATTCCAGCGCCACGGTCCGGCGGCGGAAGAGGCCGAGCCGCCGTTTAATTTCCAGCACCTTCCGCAGCGACTCATCGAGCCGTGTCATAGACACCCGGCCGGCCGCGACCGCGGCGGTGAGGGCGTTGATGGCTTCTCTGGGATCGGAGGGCTGAAGCAGCAGGTCCGCGCCGGCGACGAAGGCCAGCACCGCGGCCTCGCCGGCGCCATATCGGCTCACCACGCCCCCCATGTCGAGGGCGTCGGTCACCACCAGGCCCTTGAACCCGAGGGAGTCCCGCAGAATGCCGGTGAGAATGCCGGGTGTCAGTGTCGCCGGCCGGAGCGAATCGCTGTCGAGTCCCGGCAGCGCAATGTGCGCGGACATGATCCCCGCCACGCCGCTGCGAATCGCCGCGCGGAAGGGGACCAGTTCGACCGAATCGAGGCGGGCCCAGGGCGCGAGAATGACCGGGAGGGCGATATGTGAATCCGTCCCGGTGTCCCCGTGGCCCGGGAAGTGCTTCGCGGTGGCCAGGAGGCCATGCTCCTGCATCCCGCGGATCTGGGCCGCCACGAGTCGCGCCACGTCGGCCGGATCCTCGCCGAAGGAGCGGGTGTTGATAATCGGATTCGCGGGGTTGTTATTGACGTCCGCCACCGGCGCGAAGGCGAGATGGATCCCGACGGCGCGCCCCTCCAGGGCGGTGATCCGGCCCATCTCGTAGGCGTCCAGTTCCCGGCCGGTGGCCCCCACGCCCATATTGGTAGGGAATGCGGTTCCGCCCGTGAAGCGCATTGCGGAGCCCCCCTCGAGATCCGAGGCGATCAGGAGGGGCAGCCGCGATGCGCGCTGCAGGGCGTTGAGCTTGGCGGCGATGTCGAGCGGGGAGCCGATGGAGACGATGATGCCGCCGACTTCGAGCGAGTCCACCCACCCCTGGGCCCGGAGAAACGCCGCGTCATCGAAGGCGGCGTAGGTTCCGGCAATCCACGGCATGACGAGTTGCGCCACCTTGGCGCGCACCGGCAGGGAATCGAGCAGGCGGCGGATGTCGTCGGTCGTCGTTCGCAGGTTGACGACCAGGGGCTCCGGCATTTGCGCCTCTGGATAGACCACGGGCGCCGGAGGCGTAGGATGAGCGCAGGCGGCGGCAAACAACACGAACGCGGCGAGGCGAATTCGGTGCACCGGCATGGATTCCTGATCGTGATGTTGGGAGTGGTGACGGCCTGCGGGACGAGACCGCCGGAGGCTCCTGCTCCCGCCCGCCTCGTCCGCCCCGGCATCGAAGTCCTGTTGTCGGACAGCCTCGACCTGGTGCGCGGGCAGCGCGTCGGGCTCGTCTCGAATCAGTCCGGCGTGGATGCCGCGGGTCGGAGCGACGTCGAACGACTGCTCGGGTCCGGCATCCGGCTCGTCGCCCTGTTCAGCCCGGAACACGGCTTTCGCGGTTCCGCGGAACCCGGAGAGGCGGTGGCCACGGCGACCGACTCCGCGACGGGCCTCCCAATCTACAGCCTCTATGGGAAGAACACCGCCCCCACGCGCGAAATGCTGGCCGGCCTCGACGTGATTCTGGTGGATCTCCAGGATGCCGGGGCGAGGTACTACACCTACGTTTCCACCACCATCGAGGTGATGCGGGCCGCCGCGCGCGAGGGCAAGACGGTTCTCATTCTGGACCGGCCGAATCCGATCGGCGGCGAGATGCAGGGCAACGTGCTCGACACCGCCTGGTCATCCTTCGTCGGCCGGCTCGCGGTGCCGATGCGGCACGGCATGACCCTGGGCGAGCTGGCCCGCCTCGCGAATTCGGATCTTGGCATCGGCGCCCGCCTGATCGTGGCTCCCGCCGTGGGCTGGAACGGTTCCCTGAGCCTCGACCAGACGGGCCTGCCTTTCGTGCCGCCGAGCCCGAACCTCAAGACACTGGAGGCCCTGTTCCATTATCCCGGACTCTGTCTGTTCGAAGGGACAAATTTGAGCGTCGGCCGCGGCACCGATGCGCCGTTCGAGCAGGTCGGCGCCCCATGGATCGATACCACCCGAGTGCTGGCGAGGATCCGCGCCGCCGGGCTCCCCGGAGTGAGCTTTCGCGGGGTCACGTTCGCGCCACGCCATCCGGGTGACGGAAAGTTCGCCGACACGCTCCTGACCGGCATCCGACTGACCGTTACCAGGCGCGCGGATTATGACCCGACAGTCACCGCGGTGTACCTGCTGGCGGCCATCCGGGACGTCCACCCGGGACGCTTCCGGTGGGCCGCAGGGCATTTCGACCGGCTGGCGGGTACGGATCGCCTGCGGACCGCGCTCGAGGCCGGACAAACGGCCGGGAGTGCTACCGCCGATTGGCGTACGGAGCTGAGGACTTTCCGCCGGCGCCGCGAGGAAGTGCTGTTATACCCGCGATGACCGTCCCGCCGATCGACCAGCTGACTGACCCGCGGAGCCGCTGACTCCCCAACCCGCCGTAATTGCCCTAAAGCCTTCCGCCGACTATGTTTCCCCGGCTCTGGAACCCCCTGTTCTCCTCGTAGCTTGCGAGGTCTGGCCGGCCGGTGAAGCTCGTTCCTCCAGCCGTCGAACGCAGGTACTACGCCGTGACCGGCCCGCTCATCCAGGCGCTGATTCGCGCCGGCGTGCGGCCCAACACGCTCACCACCATCGGCACGGCTTTGGTGGTGGCATCGGCCATCGCCTTCGGGGTCGGGGCGGTTCGCCTCGGCGGGTTTCTCCTCCTCCTCAGCGGCCTGCTCGACACCCTCGACGGCGCGGTGGCCCGCGGCAGCGGCGCCGCCACGAAGTTCGGCGCCTTCTACGACTCCACGCTGGACCGGATTGGCGATGGCGCCACCTTCATCGGGATCGCCGCCTACCTCCTGTACGCCCCGGGCGTCGCCTATCGCGAGCTCGCCATCGTGCTTTGCATGGTGGCGACTTTGGCGACTCTGGTGGTCTCCTACGCCCGCGCGCGGGCCGAGGGGTTGGGTCTCGACTGCAAGGTCGGGTTCGCCCAGCGCGCCGAGCGCATCATCGGCCTCGGCCTGGCCTCGCTGGTCGTCGGCGCCGGCCCGCGCGCCCTGGTGCTCGAGGCCATCGTCGCAATCCTGGCCGTGGCCGGCATCGTCACCGTCGTTCAGCGGTTCCGCTACGTCTACCGCATAACCAGCGGCGCCGACGCGCCCCGGCGCGCGCCGGAGGTGACCCCGGCCGCGACTGACACCTATGTGAAAGGATGAGTTCCGTGGTTTCCAAGACTGCGAAGCCGATCGCGCCCGCCAAGGGCAAGCTCGGCGTGCTCTGTGTCGGCCTCGGCGCCGTGACGACGACCTTCATGGCGGGCGTGGAAAACGTGCGCCGCGGGCACGCGAAGCCGTTTGGCTCGCTCACCCAGATGGGCACCATCCGGCTTGGGAAGCGGACCGAGGGGCGGTCCCCGCTCATCCGGGAATTCGTCTCGCTCGCGTCGCTGAATGACCTGGTATTCGGCGCCTGGGATCCGATCCCCGACACCGCCTACCAGGCGGCGCTCAAGTGCGGCGTGCTCGACAAGCACGAGCACATCGAGCCGATTGCCGACTTCCTCAAGTCGATCGCCCCGATGCCCGCCGTATTCGACCAGTACTACGTCAAGCGCCTCGAGGGAACCAACGTCAAGTCCGGCAAGACCAAGCGGGACCTCGCCGAGGCGCTGCGGAAGGACATCCGCGACTTCAAGGCCAAACACGGCTGCGACCGGCTGGTGATGGTGTGGTGTGCGTCCACCGAGGTGTTCATCGCGCCCGGCCCGACCCACGAGACGCTGGCGACGTTCGAGAAGGCCATGGACGCCAACGATCCCACGATCGCGCCGTCAATGCTGTACGCGTACGCCGCGATCATGGAAGGCATCCCCTACGCGAACGGGGCGCCGAACCTGAGCTGCGACGTGCCGGCGCTCGAGAAGCTGGCGCGCGACAAGGGCGTCGCGATCGGCGGCAAGGACTTCAAGACCGGCCAGACGATGCTCAAGACCGTGCTCTCGCCGATGTTCAAGGCGCGGATGCTCGGGGTGTCGGGCTGGTATTCGACCAATATCCTCGGCAACCGCGACGGTGAGGTGCTTGACGATCCGGAGAGCTTCAAGACCAAGGAAGAGTCGAAGCTGGGCGTGCTGGAGCACATCCTGCAGCCGAAGCTCTACCCCGAGCTCTACGGCAACATCTTCCACAAGGTGCGGATCAACTACTATCCGCCGCGTGGGGACAACAAGGAAGGCTGGGACAACATCGACATCTTCGGGTGGCTGGGCTACCCGATGCAGATCAAGGTGGACTTCCTCTGCCGCGACTCGATCCTGGCCGCCCCGCTGGTGCTCGACCTCGCCATCTTCTTCGACCTGGCGCAGCGCGCCGGACTCTCCGGCATTCAGGAGTGGCTCTCGTTCTACTTCAAGAGCCCGCAGGTGGCCCCGGGACTCTACCCCGAGCACGATCTCTTCATCCAGTTGACCAAGCTGAAGAACACCCTGCGGTACCTCAAGGGCGAGGAGCAGATCACGCACCTCGGCATCGAGTACTACCAGGAGGCGTGAGCCACGCGTGAAATACTTTCACCGCACCTCCATTTCGCCTGACACCGCCGTGGCGCGGGCCGCCGAGTTCTTCGGCGCCCGCCTCACGCCGGCCGAGGAAAGCCCGCGCCGCCGGCGGTTCGGCGGCCCCCTCGGCCAGCTTACCGTCACCGTGCAGGCCGAGGGCGGGCACTATACCCTGATCACCGTCGAGACCGACCAGCCGGGCGAAAGTGAACTCGACCGCCTGGCCAAGCGATTCCTCACCCTGGTCCATGTGGCGGCCGACCCCGCACACGAACCCAGGGGCGCGTACTGACTGCCGTCTTCCAGCCGATCTCTCTCAGGAGTCTTCATCCGATGCTTCGTGTGGACATGACCTGGCGCGCCCTCGCGGCCAAAGCCGTCGTCCTTCCGCTTCTCCTCCTGGCCGCTGTCGCGGGCGTGGCCCAGGGCCAGGAGGGCGGGCACCGCCCCGGCGGCGAGGTCAACCTCCTCATTCCGGACCTGAACCAGGGCAGCTTCCTGGGCTACACCGGTCACCAGATTCTCCTCTCCGGCCTTGCCGTCTGCGTCCTCGGTCTGCTCTTCGGCCTGTGGACCTACTCGGCCGTACGGAAACTGCCGGTCCACCGGTCGATGGCCGAGGTGTCGGATCTCATCTACGAGACCTGCAAGGCGTACATGGTGCAGCAGGGCAAGTTCCTGCTCGCGCTGTGGTTGTTCGTCAGCGCCGTCATCGTCGTGTACTTCCTGCTAACCGGCCTCGCGGTGCCGAAGATCGCAATCATCCTGGTGTTCTCGCTGATCGGCATGGCGGGAAGCTACGGCGTGGCGTGGTTCGGCATCCGGATCAACACGCTGGCCAATTCGCGCACGGCCTTCGCATCGCTCACGGGCAAGGCGTTTCCGGTGTCGGAGATTCCGCTCCGCGCGGGGATGAGCGTCGGCATGATGCTCATCGCGGTCGAACTCCTCTTCATGCTGGCTATCCTGCTCTTCATCCCGGCCGACGTTGCCGGCGCGTGCTTCCTCGGCTTTGCCATCGGCGAATCGCTGGGGGCAGCGGCGCTCCGGATCGCGGGCGGCATTTTCACCAAGATTGCCGACATCGGGTCCGACCTGATGAAGGTGGTCTTCAAGATCAAGGAAGACGACGCCCGGAATCCCGGGGTCATCGCCGACTGCACGGGAGACAACGCGGGTGATTCGGTCGGCCCCACCGCCGATGGCTTCGAGACCTACGGGGTGACCGGCGTCGCACTCATCACTTTCATTGTGCTGGCGGTCAAGGACCCGGCGGTGCAGGCGCAGCTGCTGGTCTGGATCTTCCTGATGAGGGTGATGATGGTGCTGGCGTCGGGAGCGTCGTACCTCGTCAGCAACGCTGTCTCGAAGGCCCGCTACGGCGATGGCCGCAAGTTCGATTTCGAGGCCCCGCTGACCCAGCTCGTGTGGCTGACGTCACTCGTGTCGGTCGTGCTGACCTACGTTGTGTCCTACGTGATCATCCCCGATCTTGGCGGTAACACCGCGCTCTGGTGGCAGCTCTCGACCGTCATCACCTGCGGCACGCTCGCAGGCGCGATCATTCCGGAGCTGGTGAAGGTCTTCACCTCTACCAATTCCCGGCACGTCCGGGAAGTGGTGAGCAGCTCACGTGAGGGCGGCGCGTCGCTCAACATCCTGTCGGGGCTCGTTGCGGGCAACTTCTCGGCCTACTGGCTGGGTCTGACCATCATGGGCCTCATGGCGGCGGCGTACGGCGTGAGCACCCTGGGCCTGAGCGGCGGCATCATGCAGGCCCCCGCCATCTTCGCCTTCGGCCTCGTGGCGTTTGGCTTCCTCGGCATGGGCCCAGTGACGATCGCGGTGGACAGCTACGGTCCGGT
>DASTCF010000177.1:0-8624 GCA_035711365.1 Gemmatimonadales bacterium | reverse complement strand
GACATCAAGCCCGAGAACATCCTGCTGCACGACGGCCGCGCGCTCGTGGCCGACTTCGGCATCGCGCTCGCCGCCAGCAAGGCCGGCGGCACCCGCATGACGGAAACCGGCATGAGCCTCGGCACGCCGCACTACATGAGCCCCGAGCAGGCCATGGGCGAGCGGGAGATCACCGCGCGCTCGGACGTGTACGCCCTCGGCTGCGTGCTCTACGAGATGCTGACCGGCGAACCACCGTTCACCGGAGTTACCGCACAGGCCATCGTCGCGCGGGTGGTCACCGAGTCGCCGCGTCCGATGGTGCCCCAGCGGCACACCATCCCCATTCACGTCGAAGCCGCCGTACTCACCGCGCTGGAGAAGCTCCCGGCCGACCGCTTTGCGACGGCGGCGGAGTTCGCCGAGGCATTGGCCAACCCGGCCGCGACGGTGGCGCGAACGGCAATGCGGCCGACCGCCGTCCCGATTCGTCGCGGCTGGATTGCCGGCGGTGCTCTCGCGGTCCTGGGGTTGATCGTGGGCCTGTTGCTGGGTAGTCGCATTTCGGGTTCGGGCGATGTCGGGCAGGACGCCGTGGTCCGCGCGACGCTCGGCCTCGGCGACAGCGCGGCGGTCCGGGCAATCGGGAATCTGCGCCTGGCGATCGATCCGGCCGGCCAGCGCATTGCCTTCGTCGGCGCCGACGGCACGGATGAATCGCTCTGGGTGCGCGACCTGAATCAGGCCGTCGCGCGCCCGCTTCGGGACACCAAGGGCGCGTTTGCCCCCTTCTTCTCGCCGGATGGCCGGTCGATCGGATTCTTTACGACGACCGGAACCCGCGCCCAATTAAAAGTCATTTCCATCGCCGATGGGACGAGCAGGACCCTGGTACCGGATTCCGTGGCCTCGTATGGAGGAGCGGACTGGGGCGATAATGGCCAGATCTACTTCACCCACGCCCGCCGTGGTCTCGCCCGGGTCCCTGCTGCAGGCGGTGCGGTGACGATGGTCTCGCAACCGGATTCCACGTCGGGAGTCCTTGAGCACGATTACCCCGATGTCCTGCCGGGGAGCCGGCGCGCGCTCGTGATGCTCTGGAAGGGCTCGATCGGGGCCAACCACATCGGGGTGATCGATCTCAAATCGGGCGAAGTGACCGACCTGACCCAGGGCTCGTACGCGCGCTTCGCCGCCCCCGGCTTCGTGGTGATCGGCACGTCGGAGGCCCGCGTCCTGGCCGTGCGCTTCGATCCGGACCGGGGGCGGCTCCTGGGTACGCCGGCGATCGTACTTCAGGACGTCCAGCAGGAGGCCAGCAACGGAACGGTTCAGTTCGCGGTCTCGGAATCCGGCGCCCTTGCCTATCAAGGGAGGACCACCGGCAGCGACGGGCTGGTCTGGGTGGACCGGAGTGGAGGCCGGATTCCCGTGGACTCCAGCATGACCGGGAGCTTCGGGAGCGTTGCACTCTCACCGGATGGCACCCAGATCGCCGTGAGCATGAGCGGAGGAGGAGGTTCCGACATCTGGATCAAGCAGCTCTCAACCGGCGCGTTCAGCCGGCTTCCCTTCGGCGAGAACAGCGGTGCCGACCGCCCGGTCTGGACCACCGACGGCCGCGGGGTCGCGTTCCTCGCAACCCGCACTGAGCGACGCACCGCCTGGGTACGCCGCGCCGACGGAAGCGACAGCGCGCGGGCCGCCGCGCGTACCGGCACCCGCGCGGATGAAATCGCCTTCGATCCGCTCGGCCGGTACGTCATCTTGCGCACCGAAGGCGCGGGACCGGGCACCCGGCGCCTGATGGCGGTGCCCACCGCCGGGGACTCGACTCCCAGGATGCTCGTGTCGTCGCAATTCGATCACTATGCGATGACCCTCTCCCCCGATGGGAATTGGCTCGCCTACGTGTCGGAGGAGTCCGGCACCCCCGAGGTTTACGTCCGGCCCTTCCCCAATACCGACTCCGCGCGGATCGCCGTTTCGGTGTCGGGCGGCCAGGAACCGGTGTGGCGGCGGGACGGCAAGGAGCTGTTCTTCCGGGACCCGCGAGGCGCGATGTACGCGGTGGCAGTCACCACCGGGGCCCAATTCACACACGGCTCGCCGTCCCTCCTCTTCGCCGCGCCCGGCCTGGCGAAGCTGCCATACCATCGCGCCTACGACGTGCACCCAGATGGCAAGCGGTTCCTGATGATCACTTCCGGTGGGCTCGACTCCCGCGGGATCGAGGTGATCCTGAACTGGCGGGTCGAGCTCGAGCGGCTGGAGAAGGCGGCAAAATGACGGCTCCATTCGACCGCCTCACGTCCGCGCTGGCCGACCGCTATCGCATCGAGCGCGAGTTGGGCCAAGGGGGGATGGCCACGGTGTACCTGGCCCAGGACCTCAAGCACGATCGGAAGGTCGCACTCAAGGTCCTCAAGCCCGAGCTCGCCGCCGTGCTCGGCGCCGAGCGCTTTGTGGTGGAGATCAAGACCACCGCCGCCCTCCAGCATCCGCATATCCTGCCGCTCTTCGACAGCGGATCCGCCGACGGCTTCCTCTACTATGTCATGCCGTTCATCGACGGCGAGACCCTTCGAAGCAAGCTCAATCGCGAGACCCAGCTCGGCATCGACGAGGCCGTCAAGATCACCGTGGCCGTGGCCGACGCGCTCGACTATGCCCACCGCCACGGCGTGATTCACCGCGACATCAAGCCGGAGAACATCCTGCTCCACGACGGCCGGCCGATGGTGGCCGACTTCGGCATCGCGCTCGCGCTCAGTGCCGCGGCCGGCGGACGGATGACGGAAACCGGGCTCAGCCTCGGCACGCCGCACTACATGAGTCCGGAGCAGGCCACGGCTGAGAAGGAAATTACCGCCCGGTCCGACGTCTACTCGCTCGGCAGCGTGCTGTACGAGATGCTGACGGGGAATCCGCCGCACACCGGCGCCTCGGCCCAGCAGATCATCATGAAGATCGTGACGGAAGAGGCGGCACCGGTTACGAAGGTCCGGAAGTCGGTGCCGCCCAACGTGGCGGCGGCGGTGGCCAAGGCGCTCGAAAAGCTCCCGGCGGACCGGTTCGGCACGGCCGCTGAATTCGGCGCCGCGCTCATCGATCCGGGGTATGCGTCGAGAACAGCGGCCATGACAGGCGCGGCCTACGCGCCGGGCCGTCGGTGGACCGGCCTCACCCTGGCCGGTTGGTTGCTCTGGGGCCTCACAGTGTTTGCAGGGCTCTGGATGTGGTCCCGCACCACGCCGAGTGCCGGGGCGCCTGTCCGGCGATACGCGCTCGAACTGAACGGCGCGGAAGCGATCGCATCCGTTGGACTACAGTTGATTGCCCTCAGCCCCGACGGCAATCGCGTTGCGTACGTCGGCGGCGGTGCGGACGGCGTGAAGCAGATCTGGATCCGCGACCGGGACCAGCTCCACGCCCGCCCACTCGCCGGAACGACCGGTGCGGTGTGCCTCACGTGGTCGCCAGACGGGCAGCAAGTAGCCTTCGTGACGCCTCCCGGTGTGCTCCAGGTGACTTCGCTGGACGGCGCCTCGCCCAGCGTGGTGGCCGATACCCTTATCACCGGAGGGGGCACCGCCTGGGGCTCGGACGGGCTGATCTACTCGGCGGGCGGCTTCAGGAACGAGGACGGCATGGTCAAGGTCCCCGCCACAGGTGGAACTCCGGTAGTGGTCACCACGCTCGACACGACGCGACATGAATTTGCCCACCTCAACCCGGCGTTGTTGCCCAACAACCGGGGACTCGTGTTTTCCATATGGTTCGGACCCACGCGCCCCAGCGAGACCGAGATCGCTGTCCTCGACCTCAAGACGGGCAAGTACCAAGTCATCCAGCGTGGCCTCAGGGCGAAGTACCTCGCCACCGGCCACCTGCTCATTGCTCGCGCGGACGGCTCCCTTGTAGTGGTCCCGTTCGACCAGGACGAGATGGTGGAAACCGGCCCTGCTGTTCCGGTGATCGCAGGGGTGGCGACTCGCTCTGGTTATTTCGTGGATTACGACGTCTCCCGCACTGGCACTCTGGTGTACTACGCCGGCGAGCCGCGGGACGTCAAAGAGACGGTCCAGCCGGTCTGGGTCACCCGTGAGGGCGTCGCGTCGGCCGTCGATCCCGGTTGGAACTTCGACCGGCCCTTCAACGGCGGGCTGAGTCTGTCACCGGATGGAACCCGCCTGGCGGTCGCCATCTCGGGCGAGCCCACCTCCGACATCTGGATCAAGCAACTCGAGCGCGGGCCGCTCTCCCGGCTCACATTCGAGGAGTTTCTGAAATACCGCCCCACCTGGAGTCCCGACGGCCGGAGCGTGATGTATTTCGCCGACCCGGGCAACAACAACGCCTCGCTCTTCCAGAAGCGCGCCGATGGCAGCGGAGCCGCCGAGAAGTTGCTCGGCTCCGACCACGCCATGGCGGAGGCGCTCTGGTCACACGACGGCCAGTGGCTGGTGGTGCGCACTACCCTCCCCAGCCGGGACATCCTTGGCCTTCGGCCGGGTGTGGATACCGTCCCGGCGCCCCTCGTGGCATCGCCAAAGTTCGACGAGCGGGCGCCCACACTTTCGCCGGACGGCAAGTGGATCGCCTATCAGTCGGACGAGACCGGGAAATCCGAGATCTACGTGCGGCCGTTTCCCAAAGCCGACGAGGGCCGCTGGCAGATCTCGACGGGCGGTGGCGATGAGCCGCTCTGGAGTCGAAGTGGTCGTGAGATCTTCTTTCGGGGCACCTCGGGGGAGATGATGACGGTGCCGGTGACGACGGCGCCGACTTTTTCCGCCGGCGCGCCGGTGCCAATGTTCCAGGCCAAGTCGTACGCCCGCGCGGCATCCTATCGCGCCTACGACGTCTCCCCGGACGACAAGCGCTTCGTGATGTTGCGGCCCGTCACAGATTCGGTGCCGACCCCGCCCAATCAGATGGTGTTCGTGGACAACTGGTTCGAGGAGTTGAAGACCAAGGTGAAGCAGTGAGCGACGTCCCGCCTCCGGCGCAGCGCAACCCGGAGCAGGAGCTGGTCCGGGCTATCGGCCCCTGGACCCTGGGCGCCAATGCGCTCAACCTCACGGTGGGCGCGGGGATCTTTGCCCTTCCGGCGGTCGTGGCGGCGATCCTCGGCCCGGCTGCGGTACTGGCGTACCTGGTCTGCGGCGCGCTCATGCTCCTCGTGCTCACCTGCTTCGCCGAAGTCGGTAGCCAGGTCACCAGGTCGGGCGGGGCGGTTGTCTACATCGAGGAGGCCTTCGGTCCGATGGCGGCATTCGTAACGTGGGTGGTCTTCACCCTTGCCTATTGCGCGGGTTCGGACGCCGCAGTGGCCCACGTGATGATGGACGCGCTGGCCATCGCCTTCCCCGCCCTCTCCGGCGGCGCGGCGCGCGTGCTCGCCTTCGTGCTCCTCTTCGCCGGGCTCGCCATCGTGAACGTCCGGGGAGTGCGCCAGGGGGCCCGGCTGGCGGTGACTGCCACGGTCGCCAAACTTCTGCCGCTCCTTCTGCTGGTGGCGATGGGGGTCTTTGCGGTGCAGTCGTCCAACCTGGCCTGGCCCGGCTGGCCGTCTCTCGAACAGCTGGGTGCCGGCACGCTCCTCCTGTTCTTCGCCTTCGGTGGCGTGGAGAGCGCGCTCACCCCCAGCGGTGAGATCCGCGATCCCGCCCGCTCCGTGCCCCGCGCCGTCCTCGGGGCCACCGGCGCCATCGTGCTGCTCTACGTGGCGCTCCAGTTCGTGGCGCAGGGAATCCTGGGAAGTGAACTGGCCCAGGGGAGCCCCACTCCGCTCGCCGACGTGGCCCAGCGGCTGGCTGGCAACGCCGGGCGAAGGGTGGTCGTGGCCTGCACCGCCGTCGCCTGCTTCGGGCTCCTGGCAGGGGATATGATCGGGAGCCCGCGGGCGTTCCTGACGATCGCCGAGGGCGGCATGCTGCCGCGGTCTCTCGCCCTGGTGCATCCCCGCTTTCACACACCGGCCGTGGCGATCATTGCGTTCGCGGCGGTCACGCTCCTGCTCACCCTCTCCGGCGGCTTCAAGGCCCTCGCCGTGCTGGCGAGCATGGCGCTCCTCCTGACCTACCTGGCCGTCTGCCTGGCCGCGCTCCGCCTCCGCTACGCCCGGCCGCGGGTGCCCGGGAGCTTCCGCGCGCCGGGTGGCCCGCTCGTGGGGCTCCTGGCCTCGGCGGTGGTGCTCTGGGTGCTGGCGCATTCGACCGTGAAGGAAACGGTGAGCATGGCCGCGCTCATCGGGATCTCCGTGACTTACTACCTGATTCGACGGCGGTTCGCACCCTGGAGGGAGGCGTGTGACTGAGCCGCTGCCCCGCCTCGCTGCTGCGCTCGCCGACCGCTACCGCATCGAGCGAGAGCTGGGTCAGGGCGGGATGGCCACGGTGTACCTCGCCGAGGACCTGAAGCACCGTCGGGCGGTGGCGGTGAAGGTGCTTCGCCCCGAGTTGGCCGCCACCCTGGGTCCCGAGCGTTTCGCGCGCGAAATCGAAGTCGCTGCCCGGCTCCAGCACCCTCACATTCTTGGGTTGCTCGATTCGGGTGAGGCCGCGGGCTTTTTCTACTATGTGATGCCCTACGTCGAGGGCGAGACCCTCCGCGACCGACTGGCGCGTACGGGGGAACTGCCAGTTCATGAAGCCGTCCGACTCCTTGGAGAGGTCGCCGACGCGCTTGCGGTGGCCCACCGGGCCGAGGTGGTGCACCGCGACATCAAGCCGGAAAACATCCTCCTCGCCGGCCGGCACGCCATGGTCATGGACTTCGGTGTCGCCAAGGCGGTGACCGAGGCCTCCGGACGGCAGCAGCTCACCACGGCGGGTGTCGCGTTAGGCACGCCGGCCTATATGGCGCCGGAGCAGGCCACCGCAGATCCGCACCTGGATGGACGCGTGGATATCTACGCCCTTGGTGTGCTTGGCTACGAGATGCTGACCGGCCAGCCACCCTTCCATGGGCTCAACCCACAGCAAACTCTCGCCGCGCACGTGACCCAGGCACCGGTCGCGGTGGGACAGCGGCGGCCGGGCCTCCCACCCGCGCTGGAACATGTGGTGATGCGCTGCCTCGAGAAGCGGCCGGCGGATCGCTACCAGACGGCCGACGAACTCGTGGCGGCGCTGGAAC
This sequence comes from Gemmatimonadales bacterium, assembly GCA_035711365.1. Classification (GTDB taxonomy): domain Bacteria; phylum Gemmatimonadota; class Gemmatimonadetes; order Gemmatimonadales; family GWC2-71-9; genus DASTCF01. The sequence continues at coordinate 1,502 of DASTCF010000177.1, read as the reverse complement.
CGCTCGCGACACCGAGCGGCGGGATGACCCCGACGCACACCCAGCCGATCCAGGCGACGGCGCCACGCACCAGTCCGCGGTTGGCCTACGGCGCCGGCGCGGCAGTGATAGTGGCCGTGCTGGCGTGGCTCGGGTGGCGTGCCACTCATCGGGAGCCCCCCGCGATCGGAGTAACCAACCTCCGGCAGGTCACCAGGGAGGCTGAGCCCGAAATTCACGTGGCGATTTCCCCCGACGGACACGAGGTAGCGTTCGAGTCCGGCTATCCCGGCCACACCCACATCGTGGTCCGTGATGTGTCCGGAGGCCGGCCGCTGTCGCTGACCGGGGACTGGGAGGGGGCGCAGGTTCTGCCCACCTGGATGCCGGACGGCAGGGCGATCGTGTTCAGAAACCTGCGTTCCACTGCCGACCATGCGGCGGGAAGTTGGAAGCTGCCCCGACTCGGCGGACAGGCGGTGGCGCTCGACCCGGCGGACGCGGCGGCATTGAATCGTGGTCTGACCATCTTCGCCCACGGCGACACGGCGTTCGTCAGGCGAACAGACGACCGCGAAACCATGCTGCGGGTCGGCGCCGGGGAGGTGCATTCGGCCGCCGTGCGGAGGGACGGCGGTGCCCTTGCCTACGTTGTCGGAAACCCGCGAAGTGTCCTCGAATGGGGCAACGTCGCCTCGAGTGAAGTCTGGGTAGTGCCGGTCGGAGGCACGCCGGTACTGGTCACCGACAGTACATCACTCAACATGAGCCCCGCGTGGCTGCCGGATGGCACCCTGCTCTTTGTCTCCAATCGCGATGGCGCGCGGGACCTCTACGCGGTGCGTCTCGATCGATCGGGCGCTCCACGCGATCAGCCAGTGCGCCTCACGACCGGCCTCGGAGCGTATACGGTTTCCGTCTCCGCCGATGGCCGTACCGCAGCATACGAACGGTTTGTCGTCCGGCGCAACATTTACACGCTTCCGATCCCGCGCGCCGGTAGCGTGTCGTTGCGCACCGCGCGCCCGCTGACGACGGGGAACCAGACGATTGAGAATCCAGACCTCTCCGCCGACGGCAGGTGGCTTGTGTTCGACTCCAATCTCGAAGAAGGCAACCAGGACATCTTCGTCATGCCGGCCGCCGGTGGCGAGGCTCGGCGTGTCACCCGGAATCCTGGCAACGACATGAGCCCCGACTTCTCGCCCGATGGCCGGCAGATCACGTTTCATGCGATCCGGAACGTGATCCGGGACATTTACGTGATCAACGCCGACGGGTCTGGCGAGCAGCAGCTCACCCACAGCACGAACCACCTGTTCAATCCGGCGTTTTCACCCGATGGGCTCCACATCGCGTATGCCGACGCCGTATCGAATGTCTATCTGCTGTCTCGCGACGGGCTCGATGCCCCGTGGCAGGCTCCGGCGCGATTGCCGATCGATACCGGCTATGCTCCGAGATGGTCGCCGGACGGAACCCGATTGGTGTACGACATTCGCGGGAGCGGGGATGGCATCGGA
>DASTCF010000176.1:0-50624 GCA_035711365.1 Gemmatimonadales bacterium | reverse complement strand
CGCCGTACAGGAAGATGCCCGGCCGCACCAGATCGGCGGCGTACTCGGCCCCCGCCAACGCCGCTGCGCTATTCGCCGCGTGAATCAGCGCCGGCCGGCGCGGCATTCCCTCGAGCACGCGCCTGAAACGCTGCCACTGTTCGGCCGTGGCAGCCGCATCGACGTCCGCCGAATGGAAGTGGGTGAAGATCCCTTCCCAGCCTGCCGATGCCGCTGCAAGTGCGAGCGTCTCCCGGAGCGTCCCGGCCTCGTACCAGGGGATTCCCATCCGGCCCATGCCCGTGTCCACGCCCAGATGGAACGGCGCCTGGCCACCTGATGTCCAGCGCCGGAGCGTCGGCAGGTCGCAAATGGTCGGCCTGAGACCGAGGCTCCGGCAGGCGCCCTCTTCCTCTGGTGTGCACGGGCCGACGACGAGCACGGGGCGGTCGATGCCCGCATCTCTCAGCTCGAGGGCTTCGGCGACTGAGACGACGCCATACCCCCAGGGGTCGAGAGCCTCCAGGGCGTGCGCCACTCTCGGCGCGCCCAAACCGTAACCATCGGCCTTGACCATGGGGAGGAGACGAGCACCGGATACCGTGGCGACGGTCCGGGCGTTGGCGACGATGGCGCCGAGATCGATGTCGGCCCAGGCACGGGCCGGCGGGGCCGGGTTTGACGCGCTCACGAGACGGCGGGTATGATACCGGGCAGGGAGGATAAATGCAAGAGAATTCAGCGCTTGGACGCGCGATGGCGATGGTGCGGGACCTTCGTTCGCGCTGCGCCTGGGACCGCGCCCAGACTCGCGAAACCCTCCGCCCGTACCTGGTCGAGGAGGTGCTCGAAGTGGACCAGGCGCTGGGCGACGGGCGCCCAGAGGTCTTGAGAGACGAGTTGGGCGACTTCCTGCTCCATCTCGCCTGGCAATTCGTGCTCGCAGAGGAACTGAGGGAATTCACGGCGGACGAGGTGGCGGACGGGCTCATCCGGAAAATGCGGCGCCGCCATCCTCACCTCTTTGATATCGGGCCGGCGGAACCCTGGGAACAACTCAAGCGGAGGGAGCGCACCCGCGGCACGCTTGACGGGCTGCCCCCAACCCTTCCACCCCTCCTGATGGCGTTCCGACTGCAGGAACGCGCCGCCTCGGTTGGTTTCGACTGGGAGGACGTCGCCGGACCCCTGGCCAAGGTGAGGGAGGAACTCGAGGAGGTCGAGGAGCACCTGTCCGCGGGCCAGTGGGTTGGCGAGTACGCGCGCCAGGAACAGGGCGGATCAGCGGCTGCGTACACCGAGCATCGACCCGGGCCGAGGGCGTCGGCCGAGTTGCTGGAGGAGATCGGTGACCTGCTCTTCGCCGTGGTCAATCTGGCCCGAAAGGCAGGCGCCCCACCGACCGTGGCTCTCGATCAGGCCAACCGGAAATTCGTCAAGCGATTCCGTGCGGTGGAATCGCTGGCGGCGTCGCGCGGAATCGATCTCCACACGGCGGGGCTTGCCAAGCTCGACTCGTTGTGGGATGAGGTCAAAGGCTACGGATAAAGCCGATGCAGCTGCCGCGGAAACGCGATGGACTCGCGGATGTGGGGATTACCGCAGATCCAGGCGACCGTGCGCTCGACGCCGAGTCCGAATCCGGCGTGCACGAACGTGCCATACCGCCGGAGGTCGAGATACCATTGGTAGCCCGCCGGATCGAGTCCCTGCGCCTGGATCCGCTCCAGCAGGCGGTCGTAGTCATCCTCCCGTTGTGATCCCCCGATGATCTCCCCGTAACCTTCAGGCGCCAGGCAGTCGTTGTTGAGCACCGTGCGCGGATCGTCCGGGTTCTCCTTCATGTAGAACGCCTTCACGCCCTTCGGATAGTTGAACACGAACACCGGACGATCGTACTGCTGCGCCAGCAGCGTCTCGTCATCCCCACCCAGATCGCGGCCCCACACGATGTCCGAGCCGAGGCTGTTGAGCTTTGTGATCGCGTCGGTGTAGGAAATACGCGGGAACGGCGGCGCGATCCGCTCGAGGGGCGCGAAGTCGCGCTCGAGCTCTTTCAATTCCTCGCGGCGGCGGTCCAGCGCCCGGCCGACGACGTAGCTGACGAATTCTTCCTGCAGCCGCATGTTGGCGTCGGAGTCATTCCACGCCACCTCGGGCTCCACCATCCAGAACTCGGTCAGATGCCGCCGGGTTTTCGACTTTTCCGCGCGAAAGGTCGGCCCGAAGCAGTACACGCGCCCCAGCGCCGCGGCCGCCGCCTCGACGTAGAGCTGCCCCGTCTGCGCGAGGTAGGCCTTTCCAAGATCGAAGTAGTCGGTGCTGAAGAGATTGCCGGCGTCCTCGCCGATGGCGCCGGTCAGGATCGGCGTGTCGACCAGGACGAAGTCCCGCTCGTAGAAGAAGTCGCGGATGGCCTGCACGACCTCGTGCCGCACCCGGGCGATCGCGACCTGGCGCCGGCTCCGGAGCCACAGGTGCCGGTGCTCGAAGAGGAACGTTGTGCCGTGCTCTTTCGGCGTAATCGGGTACTCGTGGCTCGGTCCGAGAATCTCCAGGCCGGTCGCGGTCAACTCGTGTCCGCCGGGCGCCCGTTCATCGGCCCGCACCATGCCGGTCACCGCCACCGACGTTTCCTGTGTCAGGGCGGCCAGCCGGCTCCACGTCTCCTCGGGGACTTCCCGCTTCGAGAAGACGGCCTGGAGATAGCCGAAACCGTCGCGGAGCACGACGAAGGCGATTTTCCCGCTGGAACGGGTGGTGGCAACCCACCCGCGCACGGCAACAGTCTGGCCGACATGCTCGTGGAGTTCGTTGATGCGCGCGAAGGACATGAGATCTGGGATGATGGGGGTGGTCGTGGGCGATGGAGTCTACACCGCTACCCCACCCGGAACAACTCCGTCGCGCGCGGGTAGCGGGCCAGGGCCCGCTGCCGCAACGGTTGGTTGACGGTCCGCTGGAGCAGCGGATCACGAGCCAGCACCTCGGTCGCGAGGTCCCGGGCGCGGGTGAGCAGGTCGGTATCGTCCGGCAGGCGGGCGTGACGCACCTCGACCCCGCCGGACTGCCGTGCGCCGATCAGGTCTCCCATGCCCCGCTCCTTCAGGTCGAGCTCGGCGATCTCGAACCCATCGGTCGTCGCCGCGAAGGCGGCGAGCCGCCCGGGCACAGAGCCACCCGTGAGCAGGATGCAGTGGCTCTCGCCCGCGCCTCTCCCGATGCGACCCCGAAGCTGGTGCAGCTGCGCCAAGCCGAAGCGTTCCGGGTGCTCCACAAGCATGACCGTCGCATTCGGCACGTCGATGCCGACCTCGATGACGGTGGTGGCCACCAGGACCTGGACTTCGCCATCACGAAACCGGCGCATGGTGCGGTCCCGCTCCTCCGGCTTCTGCCTTCCGTGTACCAGCGCGACTCGAAGGTCCGGCCACCTCGCCGCCAGGACCTCTGCCATAGTAGTCGCCGCCCGGAGGTCGGCCTTCTCGGATTCCTCGATCACAGGCAGCACGACATACGCTTGCCGTCCGTTCCGGCACTGGGCCGCGATGAAATCCAGGACCCGATCCCGATACCGCTCTCCCCGAAGCGCGGTGCGCACCTCTCCCCGCCCTGGAGGCCGCTCCCGGATCTGCGAAACGTCGAGGTCGCCGTACAGCGTGAGTGCCAGCGACCGGGGAATCGGCGTGGCGGACAACAGCAGCACATCGGGCACCGCACCCTTGCCGATCAGCGCGGCGCGCTGCTCGACCCCGAACCGGTGTTGCTCGTCTATCACCACGAGGCCGAGCCGGTGAAAGCGCACACTCTCCTGCAGGAGGGCGTGCGTACCCACCACGACCCGGGCCCCACCGCTGGCGAGCCGCGCCCTCGCCGCCGTCTTCTCGGCCGCGGTCATGCGTCCGAGCAGGAGCTCCGGCGCGAGAGCGAGCTTCGCCAGGAGCTGTTGCAGGGTCTGGCCGTGCTGTTCAGCCAGCAGCTCGGTCGGGGCCATGAGCGCGGCCTGAAACCCGTTCTCGACGGCCAGAAGCATCGCGAACAGCGCGACGACTGTCTTGCCGGTTCCGACATCGCCCATCAGCAGCCGGTGCATGCGCTCCGGCGCCGTCATGTCGCCGGTAATCTCGCGGACGGCCTGCTTCTGGTCATCCGTCAGCTGGTACGGCAGCGTTTCGCGCAGGCGGGTCGTAAGATCGCGCTTGAGTTCGAACGTGATCCCACTGCGCTGCCGCTTGGCAAGCGTCCGGGCCCGAACGAGCATCAGCTGCAGGTCGAACAGTTCGTCGAAGGCCAGCCGCCTGCGGCCGGTCTCCGCCTCGGCGATGGTCCCGGGCCTGTGGACCGCTCGCAGGGCATCCGGAAGCAGCGGCAGCCCGAGTCGTTCCCGGAGCTCGGCCGGCATGATGTCGTGGACCAGCCCGATGAGCGATTCGAGGTGCCGGTCCACGAGGGCGCGGATGACCTTGTGACTCAGGTTCTCGGTGGCCGGATAGACGGGGAGAACCCGGCCGGCCGCGGCGCCCGCCTCCTCGCCCGCGTCGGCCAGGACGAGATGCTCCCGCGGCACCATCTGCCGGCCGTGATAAAAGCGGATGGGTCCGGCGACGAGGAGCGTCTGTCCGGCCTGGATACTCCGGTCGAGGAAGGGCTGCCCGGGCCAGGCGCATTCGAGTACGCCGGAGTCGTCGCGAAGCACCGCGCGGAAGATGCGCAGCCCCCGGCGAGTCGGCACCACACCCTTGTCGACCACCCGGCCCACGCAGGCGACGTCATCGCCCACCCTGGCGCGGGCAAGCGGTGTTACCGTCGAAGCGTCGATGTATCGGTGCGGGAGATGCCAGAGGAGGTCCTGCGCCGTGTAGACCCCGAGTCGTGCGAAGGCTTCGGCGCGCCGCTCACCGATCCCCTTGAGGAACTTGACCGGAGTATCGAGGCGCAACCCTGGGCCTCAGTCGGGATTCACAAGGTTTCGCGCGAACGCCGCAGGATCGAACGGTTCGAGATCGTCCAGCCCTTCGCCGAGCCCGACGAACCGGATTGGCAGGTCGAGCTCCCGCCGCAGTGCGATCACGGCGCCGCCGCGCGCGCTGCCATCGAGCTTGGTCACCACCACGCCCGTCGGCGCGACAGCCTGGACGAAGAGACGCCCCTGCTGTACCGCGTTCTGGCCGACGGTGCCATCGAGCACCAGGAGCGTTTCGTGCGGTGCCCCCGGGACCTTTCTCGCGATCACCCGGTGCACCTTGCGCAGCTCCTCCATGAGGCCTTCGTGGGTGTGCAGCCGCCCGGCGGAATCCACCAGCACGGTGTCCGCACCGCGCGACCGGGCAGCGTCGATGGCGTCGAAGGCGACGGCCGCCGGATCACCTCCCGCGGCGCCCGACACACACGGAAGCCCCAGCCGCGAGGCCCATACTTCGAGTTGCTCGACAGCCCCGGCACGGTAGGTATCGGCCGCGGCGAGCAGGGGCGTGCGGCCTTCCCGTTTGAGGCGGTGCGCCAGCTTGGCCACGGTTGTGGTCTTCCCCACGCCGTTCACCCCGACCACCAGGACGATCGTCGGTCCGGTCCCCGTCGCGCGGGCGATCCGGCCGGGATCGGCCGGTCCCGAGACAATCGCGGAGATGCGGGACTCGAGCGCGCTCCGGAGATCGCCCTCGGTCTTGAGACGCCCCCGGCGGACCTCCTCCTCGAGGGCCTCCACGAGCGCCAGTGTTGCGGGCACGCCGAAGTCCGCCTCGAGCAGGACCTGCTCCAGACGCTCCAGGTCATCCGAATTGAGTCCACGGAGCAGCGCGCCGACATCCGTGAGGGCGAGCCGTTTAAGGCGTGACCAGAGATTCCGGGGCGGGCCGCCGAGTCGTGACGCCATTGGCTGCGAAGATAATGCGGTGCGGGTGGCGGACCCTCAGGGGCCCGGTGGTGCGGGTGCGGGGGCGCCAAGCAGTTCTATGCCGGCTGGAGTCAGGATGATCCGGGCCCGTTCCGGGATCTGCACCACCAGGTCCCTGCCCGTGGATGTTAGCGCCGGGTACCGCCGTCCGACCTCCGTCATGACGCTCTGGAGAACGAAGTCAGGGACCGGCACACCGTCGACGTAAACGGTCCGGAGATGGAACCGCACTCCGCGCAGGCCGACGGTGAGCAGCGTCACCTCGGCCTCGATCACGGACTCTGGAGGGACCCACTGGAGAAACCCGCCCAGCTCCGCCCTCGCGGCCGCGGGCAAGTCGGTGCTCCGGCCACGAAGCAGGATCCGCTGACTGTCCGCAAGTACCCGGAAGCGAAGGTCCGCAGGAATCGGAACCACGCCAAGTCTCGCCATCAGGTGTGAGGCGAAATCGCCCGCGCCTGCCCTCGCGCTCGGGATCAGCCGGTCAATGAAGACGGAGTCCACGAGGGCGGAGGCGCGCACCACTCCCTGGTTGGTCATCGGGTCGCCGGAGAGCTCCCGGACCTGGCCGGCCAGCGCTGCCGTTCCCCCGAGCAGGAGGGTGGCGGCGGCCAGAGATTCGCGCAGACTGAAGGTCACCATGCTACAAATCTAACGGGGCCGTCAGCGCAGGCCGAGGCGCCTCCGGGCCGTCCACTCGCCTGCCAGGCCAGCCAGGACGGCGAGAAACAACCACGGCATTTCGCGCGAAGATCGCCGACCGGTTTCGGTCACGGGTGCCATGGGACGTTCCCGAATTCGCATCGGCCGTGGCCACCATTCCTCGGACCATTCGTCGACGGCCGCGATGCCGCGGAGCGGGCGGGCGGCATTCGCGACGAAGCGGTACTCGCCCGGCGGCAGCCACAGCGCTGCGCGGCCCCGGCCATCGAAGCGGAGGGTATCGGAGATGCGACCGCCGGGGCCCTCGAGCGTTATTGGCGCCGGCCTCGGGTCACCCTGTCGCTCGAAGACCAGCGGAGTGCCGTTCTCAGCGACCGGCCGCACCAACCGTAGGTCGGCGGCCGCCGTATCCGGGCCGGCGACCAGCCAGGAGATCACCGACGAGACAAGCGCACGATACGCCTGTTCCGTCGAACCTCCGCGCAGGGCCCACCGCCAGAGCCCGTCCGCCCCAACAGTGACCCGGCGACGGGAACCGTCCACGCCGCCGACCAGCACCGGGCGGGCGAACCCACGGCGCCCTTCCTGCGCCGTCAGTCCGATCCACTCACCCTCGCCCACCGTCAGGGTGCGCGCCCGGCTCGCCGGCGGAAGCGAATCGAGCGGCACCGCCGCGAAGGCCCCGGTGACGGGGCTGCCTGCACCGACGCTGAAATACCAATCCCCGGCATCGGCTGCCTCGCCGCCGGGCCACAGAAGGACACCGCGAGCTCTCGACCCCGAGGCATAGGTCACCGCGTCTCCCTTCAACACCAGGAGGTCGGCGCCGCGTGCGGCGGCACGGACCTCGTCCTCGGTTGCCGCAGTGAGATCGTCCATCCGGCGCCAACCGCTCGGGGCGAGCCGTACGTATCCCCGCACCGGCAGCTCGGCCACTCCGCGGGCGGCGCGATACAGGAATCTCGCGTCCCAATCACCCGGACTTGCGAGGAGCACGATGCCGGGGGTCGGCAGGATCGTCACCGCGAAGCGGCGCCGGTCATCCCGCGGTTCGCCATCCGGGCGTGCTGCGATGGCGACGTTGAAGATGTGGGTGCCGGACGGAAGACCTCGCGTATTCGCGGCAAGCCGGTATCGGGCGATCCCACCGGAAACGACCGTGGCTCGCTTCCGTACGAGTACGCGGTCGGCGAGGCGCAATTCGACGGAAGCTGAATCCTGCCCGGACGCTTCGGTGGCCCGGAGCTCCACCGTGACGACGAGCGAATCCCCGGCGGTCACGCGGGCCGGAGCGTCGATCCAACCGATCCCCAGATCGGCAACGGAGTTCCTCGGAAACAGCCGCACGCCGCTCGTCGAGAGGAGGTCGGCGGGGATCTCGCCGGCATCTTCGATCTCGCCGTCCGTCACGATCGTGACCCGGCGGCCCGTGGCGGCGGCGGCCGACAGCGCCGGCCCCAGTCGGCTGGCGCCCCGGGAGGGAGTGCTGTCGGCGGCATCCCGCCCATCGCCGAACATTCGAACTTCACCCAGCGCGCGGGCAGTGTCGGCTGCCTCCTGCCATCGCCCCCCGGCTGCGCCCATGCTGAGAGATGCGTCCAGGAGCACCAGGGGCGGACGCCGATCGGTGGGGGCCGGGCAAGTCAGGTTGACAAGGAGGAGGCCGAGCGCCGCGCCGGACAGCACGCGACAGCCGATCGGCAGCCATGCGAGGCGGGACAGGCCCTCGAGGCGAAGGTAAGTGAAGACCGCCAGGAGGATCGCGGCGAGTGTGACGAGAACGATGACCATGGGTGGGCTCGGAGGGCCCTACGGGAGCAACAGCGGGAGGATTCGGGGCCCTAGTTGCCGAACTGCGCCATCTGAGTAGACGGCGCCGGGTACAGCAGGGCGGTCAGTCGGTTCCGCTCCTGCTCGAAATTGGGCCGATCGGCCCGCCCCAGCGGCGCGCCCTGCCCCAGATCAATCCGCCGGGAATCGCGCGCCGCGCCGTTCACCCGGAATTCGTAGTGCAGGTGCGGGCCCGTGGTGAGGCCGGTGGCTCCGACCCGTCCAATGACTTGCCCCTGAGTCACGCGCGCCCCGGGGCGGGTGAGAATGCGGCTCAGGTGACCGTAGCGCGTCACGATGCCGTTCGCGTGGCGGATCTCGACCAGATTGCCATAGCCACCGGCCCGCCCGGCCTGCCGGACGATGCCGTCGCCTGCGGCCATCACCGGTGTCCCGACATCGGCGGCGTAATCGATACCTTCGTGCCGCCGGGTGATCCCCAGCACCGGGTGCCGGCGCGCGCGATTGAAGCTGGAGCTGATCCGCCTGAACTGGACCGGTGCCCGCAGGAACGCCCGCTTCAGGGACTGGCCCTCGGCATCAAAGAAGGCGGCGGTGCCGTTCCCCTGCTGGAATCGGAAGGCGGTGAGGCGCTTTCCCGCGACCTGCAGGTCAGCCGCCAGGACGCGGCCGAATCGGATCTCCCCTTCGTCCGAGATCTCCCGCTCCAGGACCACCTGGAAAGTATCACCGGCGCGAATGTCCCGCGTGAAGTCCACCGACCACGCGTAGACGTCGGCAAGGTCCCACGCCAGCCGCTGGCGCTCGCCCGCGGTGAGCAGCTCGTCCGCCACCTGCGCATCGAGCGCAAGGTAGAGGGAGTTGTCGATCGGCCCCTCGATACGGACCACCTCGGGGCGCCATGCAATCGACTCCGACTCGGCCTGCCAGCTCCCCGCGGCGTTCACGAAGCGCAGCCGCTGCTCCGGGCCCGTGCGAACCGAGAAGCCCGACGGGACGGAATCGGTGCGGGGGCGGACGAAATTGAAGACGAGGCCGGCGCGCATCCGTCGCGGATCGAACCCGAACCGGTCGGCGATGTCCTGAAGATTGATGCCCCGCACGCGCTGGCGAGCCAGCAACTCGTCTACCGTCTCGCCCCCGTGGAGCGTGTCGGCCAGCTGCTCATAGGCGACATCGACCACGATGGGCGCCGCCACGTACAGCCGGTGCCACGGCCAATTGTTGGTCAGGCCAAACCAGGCCCCGAGCCCGAGCACGGCAAACGGTACCGCGAGGCGGATGCGCCGCATCAGTCCATCTGCCGGCGGATGAAGGTGGGGATTTCCATGTCGGGGACCTCCGGCGTAGCGCCACCGCGCCGGGGCGACGCAGGCTGGACGCCGGGTTGCGGCATCGGCGCCGGGGTGGCCGACCGGCGCGCGGCCGGGAACGTCAGGATGCCATTGGCAGGCGCGAGCCGGGGACCGCCTTCGCCGGCCACCGCGCGATCGAAGCCAGTCGCGATCACCGTGACCCGAACCTCCCCCTGCATGGCGGGGTCCGTCGCGGCGCCGAAAATGATTTCCGCCTCGTCGCCCGCGGCGTCGTGAATGATTTCGCTGATCTGGGTGGCCTCGCCGAGAGTAAGGTCGGCTCCACCGGTGATGTTGATGAGCACGCCGGTGGCGCCGGCGATCGAGACGTTGTCGAGCAACGGGCTGGAGATGGCCTGCTGGGCAGCTTCCATCGCCCGATTGTCGCCGCGGCCGACACCGGTCCCCATGAGGGCCGCGCCGCCGTTCTGCATGATGGTGCGCACATCGGCGAAATCGACGTTGATGATGCCAGTGGAAGTGATCAGGCTCGCGATGCCCTGCGTGGCGTGGAGCAGCACCTCGTCCGCCTTCTTGAGCGCGTCCTGGAAAGGGATGCCCTTCCCCACTACCGCCAGCAGCCGCTCGTTGGGCACCACGATCATCGTGTCCACGTTCTTGCGCATCTCCGCGATGCCCATCTCGGCCTGCCGCATCCGCTTTCGACCCTCGAAGAGAAACGGCTTGGTCACGATGCCGACCGTCAGCGCCCCGATATCGCGCGCGACCTGCGACACGATCGGGGCAGCGCCGGTGCCGGTGCCGCCACCCATGCCGCAAGTGACGAAAACCAGGTCGGCGCCCTGCACGGCGGCGATGACCTCGTCCTTGTTTTCCTCGATGGCCTGGCGGCCGATCTCCGGCCGGGCCCCGGCGCCGAGGCCGCGCGTCAGCCGCTTGCCGATCTGCACCTTCACGTCCGACTTGGATGCGGTGAGGGCCTGCGCATCGGTGTTGACCGAGATGAACTCCACGCCCTGCAGGCGTTCCTCGATCATCCGGTTGACGGCATTGCCACCGCCCCCACCCACGCCGAGGACCTTCATCTTGGCGCGCTGCGTGACCGATTCCTCGAGTTCGAAGATCATGGGTATCCTCTCAGGCCCGGATCAGAAAAAATCTTGGAGCCACCGCTTGACGGGAGCCAGGTACTTCTCGACGTTCGCGCCCTTGCGGCCGCCGCTGCCGAAGCCGCTGCCGAGGGCCAGCTGCCGCGCGCCGTAAAGCGCGAGGCCGGCCGCGACCACCATGCGCGGCGACTCAACGCTGTCCGCGAGCCCGGTCAGCCCCTGGCGCGGCGACCCCACGCGCACCGGCATCGCGAAGACTTCGCGGGCAAGCTCGACCGTCCCGGGTGCCTGGGCCCCGCCTCCGGTCAGCACCACGCCGGCGGGGAGGCGCTGGTGGAATCCGGCCCGGGTGATTTCATCCAGGGCGTACTCCAGCACCTCCTGGAGCCGCATGTGCATGATATGCGCAAGCACGCGACGGTGCGCGCTTCGGGGCCCCTGCCCCGGCGTGCTCGGCAGCTGGATCACGTCGCTCTCCGGCACCAGCGGCTCATACGCCGCGCCGAACCGCTCCTTCAGTCGCTCGGCATCCTGCTGGGTGACCTGCAGCCCGTGCACGATGTCCGCCGTAACGTGGCCGCCGGCACAGAGCAGCGAGGCTGTGTGGCGGATCTTTCCGCCCTGGAAAATCGACACGTTGCTCGACGCGCCGCCCAGCTCGACGATCGCGCAGCCCAGCTCCCGCTCGTCGGGCGTGAGGACCGCAAGCGACGCGGCAAGCGGCTCCAGCACGAATTCCCCGACATGGAAACCCGCGCGCTCCACCGCCCGGCGGAGGTTCTGGAGGACGCTCGACAGCACGGTGACCAGATAGACCTCGGCCTCGAGCCGTGACCCAGTCATGCCGATCGGTTCACTGATCCCCGGCTGCTGGTCGATGATGTAGTCCTGCGGGATCGCGTGGAGCAACTCGTGGTCCCGGCCGAACGATACGTTGCTCGCCATATCGTTGACCCGCGCCACATCCCCGGTACGGATCTCATCTCCCGTCACCGACACCATCCCGTGCGAGCTGCGCCCGGCCACGTGCTCGCCGGCGATCCCGCAATACACGCTGCCCACCTCCACGCCGGCCATCCGCTGCGCGTCTGCCATCGCCTTGGTGATCGCGCGGGTCGTTTCTTCGAGGTCGCGAACGACGCCCCGCCGCACCCCGGCGCTTCGTTCCACCCCGACGCCGAGGATGCGCGCCAGCGGTTCCCGGGCGTCGCCGGTCGCCTCGGCAATGACGGCCACCGCGCGGGTCGATCCGAGGTCGAGTGCCGCGACGAGTCGCTGCGGTGCAGCGCTCACGCGACCCGCCACCGCACCACCACCTGGCCCGCGAAGCGGCCGTCCAATTCCGCCCATCCTCGCCCCTTCCTGCCGAGGTCTCGCTCGACCGCCATCACTGCACGCATGACCTCCGCTGATGCATCGGGGCGCAGCCACAGCCGCCGCCCACCCAGATCGAGCACGACGTCATCACGGATGCGCGCCGCGGTTACGACCCGCGCAAATAAGTCAGGATCCACGTCTCGTATCCGTGCCAGGAGCTTCGCGACCAGCGGATCGGGCCGGTTCACCACCGGCAGATCCGGCGCAAACTGCGCCGGATCGAATGGCAGCACTTTGCCGTCGATCCCGATGGGCACCAGCTTGCCACCCCGCGTGGCCAGCGCGATGGTCTCCGCCTCGGTAACCTCGACCACCAGGGTGCCCGGCAGCCGGCGGTGAACCTCCGCCCCGATTACTCCCGGAAGTGCCCGAACCCTCCGACCAAACGGCTCCAGGTCGTCAAAGACGCTGAACGCGGGCGGCAACTTCAGGGCCTCGGTCACGGTACGCGGGGTCAATTGGCGCACGCCCTGCAATTCCACCCGCCGGAGCCTGAAGAAGTCGAGCCGGCGCAACAGGATCGGAGCGCCGATCCAGAGGACGGCAACGGCCAGGATCGCCGCGGCCACCTTCGCCGCCGGACTGCGAAGGCGGCTTAGGCGGCTTTGAGCCACGCGGCCAGTTCCCGACCGAGCAGGGTGATGTCTCCGGCCCCCAGCGTCAGGACGACATCGCCGGGTCGCAGCGACTCGCGGACGCGGCCGCCAAGTGCGGCACGCGACGGCTCGAACACGACCTCGGCCCCGGCCGACCTGGCGGCCTCAGCCACCTGCACGCCGCTCACCCCGGCCATCGGCTGCTCGCGTGCGGCGTAGATCTCTGTGATGAACACGAGGTCTGCCGCCGCGAGCGCTTCGCCCATCGCAAGGGCATGTGCCGCGGTCCGGCTGAAGAGGTGTGGCTGGAACACAGCCACCAGCCGCCGGCCCGGAAACGCCTGGCGCGCGGCGTCGAGTGTGACTGCCAGCTCCGACGGATGGTGTGCGTAGTCGTCCACCAGCGCGACACCACCAAACTCCCCCAGCCGCTCGAACCGGCGGCCGACACCACGGAACTCCGCCAGGGCCTCGAGCGCGGGCTCGAACCGGCCGCCCAACGCCTGCACGACGGCGAGCGCCGCGGTGGCGTTTCGCAGATTGTGCAGTCCCGGCACCCGGAGCCGGAGTGTCAGCGGCGCGCCGCCCGGAACCGACACGCTCGCCGTCGTCAGGTCCGGCGTCTGTCGCGCGTTGTGAATCCGGAATGCCGCATCCGGCGAGAAGCCGAATCGCACCGTCGCGGTACCCAACCGCTCCGCGAGGCGCCTTGCCCCGGCATCGTCAGCCGAGACGATCACCTGGCGCGCGCGGCCCGCGAACAGCGCGAAAGCTTCTTCCAGCGCCGGGAGCGAACCGTAACATTCGAGGTGGTCTGCCTCGACATTGTTGACCACCGCGACCGACGGACTAAGCGCCAGGAAGGCCTGATCGTATTCGTCAGCCTCGACCACGAAGAGCTGGTCCCCGCCCGGTCGTGCGTTGCCGCCCCAGTGCCCGACCCGTCCGCCGGCGAGCCCGGTCGGGGAGAGCCCGGCGGCCTCCAAGGCCTCGGTGGTCATCACCGTGGTGGTCGTCTTGCCATGCGTCCCGGCAATTCCCACCACGGTTCCGTGCGAGACGAGCTCCGCGAGCGCGACCTTTCGTGGCACCACCGGGATGCCGAGGGATCGGGCCCGAGCGAGTTCGGGATGTTCCGCGGAGACAGCGGCGGTATACACCACAGCCCTGGCGCCTGTCACGTGCGCTGGATCGTGACCCTGTTGCAACACGGCGCCTAGGTCGGCGAGGTCCGCCGCACCGGTCGGGTCGATGTCGCATCCGGTCACGGTCACCCCGCGACGACGGGCAATGAGCGCCAAGGCACTCATCCCGGCCCCGCCGATGCCGACGAAATGCACGGGCCGGGGGTCCGCGGGGGTGAAAAGGGCCATTGGAATTGAGCTAATGTAAAATGATGCCACAAGTTGCGAAAGAGCGAGGATCAGCGGAAAAGTGTCAAAATATGTGACACGATCTCGCGAGATGCCTCCGGTTTGCCGCGTGCCGCGGCCCGACGTGCGATTCCCTCCCGCTCCTCGCGATTCATCAGCAACCGCTGGATCTCGCCGCCCAGCCGCTCTCGCGTGAGCTCCTCCTGAAGCAGGATGCGAGTGGCGCCGATCCTATCCATGGCGCGTGCATTACGGACTTGATGATCCGCAGCCGAGCTTGGGAGCGGAATCAGGATGCTTGCCAGGCCCCAGGCGCACAATTCGGCGAAGGTCATCATCCCGCCGCGACCCACTACCAGGTCCGCCACGGCGTAGCCGTCGGCCATTGGATCCAGAAAGTCGAGCACGTGGACGTCGGGCGGATGGTGAAAGCGCGCGTAATGAGGGTAGGACCCGCGGCCGGTAGTCCACACCAGAGAAAGACCGTTCCCTCCGCCGCCGTCCAACCATCCTGCGACGGCCTCGTTGATGGCAACCGCACCCTGGCTTCCGCCGGTCACCAGAACCACGGGCCGTTGGTCCTGCAGACCGAACCGCGCCCGTGCCCGCTCGCGTCGCCCGTGATCGGGGGGCGTGATCGGGTTGCCCGTATCGAAGATCCGGGTGGTCCGGCCGACACGGATATGCGCCCGGGCCTCCGGCACGCCCAGGTACACCTGATCCACCCGACGGCTCAGGAGCCGGGTCGCGAGGCCCGGAACGGCGTTCTGCTCCTGCACGGCCGTAGGGATTCCGCGACGCGCTGCCAGCCAGACAACGGGCGCTGAGGCGTAGCCCCCGGTTCCGACCACCGCGGCCGGTGACTCGCGGTCGAGCAGCTCACCCGTCCTGCGGAGCAGCCGCCAGGCCAGCACCGGCCAGCGCAAGTTCCGCCACCACTGGCGCCGATAGAGCGGCTCGGCGGGAAGGAGCGCGAACCGGCGGCCGCGCGCGGGCAGGAGCGAGGCCTCGATTCCGCGATCGGCGCCGACGATGACCGCCTCGATGTGCGGCGCCTGGCGATGCAGTTCGTCTGCCAGCGCGAGAGCAGGCATCAGGTGCCCGCCGGTTCCCCCTCCGGCGATGAGCACGGTGGCCCGCCGGGCGCCGGCCGGAACGTTCAAGCCACCCGCTCGCCGCGCGGCGGCCTTCCGCGCATTCGGCCGACGTTGACCAGCATGCCGGTGGCGACCAGCGAAATCACGAGGCTGGAGCGGCCGTAGGACATGAATGGCAGGGTGAGACCGGTCGTTGGCATGAGCGACAGCGACACTGCCATGTGCATCACCGCTGTCAGCCCGATCGCGGCGGTGATGCCGGCCGCCAGGTACTGGCCGAACGGATCGGGGGCCGTGCGCGCGATCCGGAAGCCGAGCCAGATGAACAGCCCGAACAGCAGGACGACAAGCAGAATCCCGATGAAGCCCCATTCCTCGCCGATCGTGCTGAACAGGAAGTCCGAATACGCATACGGCAGGAACAGTTTCTGCTGCCCCTCCCCAAATCCCACGCCAAACACCCGCCCCGACCCGATCCCCACCAGCGACTGATGGATCTGCATGCTGGCCGCATCCGTGCCGTCGCCTGGATTGAGGAAGGTGGCCAGACGCGCCGCCCGATACTGCGCCGCCTGGATCTTCTGGAACACCAGGAGGACGGCGGCCAGGCCGATGATGAGAAAGTGACCGATCTTGGCACCGGCCGTGAACAGCACAATACCGCCCAGGAGGCCCACCAGCGTGGCCATCGAGAGGTTCGGCTCCAGCAGGATCAGGACAGAGACAAGACCGAGCACCAGCAGAAACGGCAGCACGCCCTTCTTGAACTGGCGCACCTGCTCGCCCTTCTTGGCGGCCAGCATCGCGCACCAGAGCACGACGGACAGCCGGGCAGCTTCGGACGGCTGGAAATTCACCGGCCCGATATTCACCCAGCGCCGTGCGCCGTTGATCGTCGGGGCGATCGCCTGGGTTCCAGGGAGAAGCGGGATGAGGAGGAGGACGACGGTGGCGAAGAGGATCGGCCACGCCAATCGGCGCCACAGGTGATAGTCGATCCGCGAGACGATCGAGAGCAGCAGCAGTCCGATCAGCGCGCCGGTCACCTGATTCAGGGCAAGGCGGAGGCCCGACGTCTGCATACTCAGCCCGCCGTAGACGTTGGCGATGCCGAACACCACGAGCGTGGCCGTGACGACCCCGAGCAGCCGTGTCTCCCAGCGCAGCTCGCCCGGATGGCGAACGACGGGCGCGGTCACATGGTCTCTACGGCCGCGCGGAACATCGCGCCGCGCTGCTCATAATTGCGGAACATGTCGTAACTGGAGCACGCGGGGGAAAGGAGCACCGCGTCGCCCGGCCGAGAGAGCGATTGCGCCCGACGCAACACGTCGGCGAAATCCCCGCCCTGCACGATCGGCACCGTCCCCGAGAGATCCGCCAGGACCAGCGGCGCCGCCTCCCCGTAGGCCACGACCGCCCGGCAATTCCGCGTGAGCCGCGGTGCGAGGCGGGTGTACGGCTCGCCCTTGTGCCGGCCGCCGAGCAGCAGGACGTAGGGCCGGTCGAGGGCGTCCAGCGCGACCTCCGTCGACGCGATGTTGGTCGCCTTGGAATCGTTGATCCACAGGACCCCGTCGACCTCGCGCACCGGTTCCAGGCGGTGCGGGAGGGCCCGGAAGCTGCGCAAGCCGCTGGCGAGTGCCGGCAGTGGAACGCCGGCGACCCGGGCGGCGAGCGCCGCGGCCAGCGCGTTCGCCACATTGTGATCGCCGAGGAGCATCAGCTCCTCGCGCGGGAGCAGCTCGTCGTCACCCAGGCAAAGTACCCGATGGTGGCGGTCATACCAGCCGTCCGCCCTACCCTGAAGCGAGAAGCGGAGGTGGCGGCCGGCGACGCCTGCCACCATCCGTTGGACCTCAGGATCGTCGGCGTTGGTGATCCAGACGGATTCCGGGCCGGCATTCCGGAAGAGCCGGGCCTTGTCGGCATAGTAGTCCGCGAGCGCCGGGTAACGATCGAGATGGTCGGGGGAGAGGTTGGTGAGCACGCCGGCGGCGGGCCGAAGCCCCGGCATGTCATGCAGCTGGAATGACGAGAGTTCCACCGCGAGCCAGTCGGGGGGATCGACCTCGAGGGCGACCTCTGCAAGGGGGCGGCCGATATTGCCGGCCGCTGCGGCGCGCAGCCCTCCCGCGGTGAGCAGGTGTGCCGTCAGGGCGGTGGTAGTGGTCTTGCCGTTCGTGCCGGACACCACGAGTGCCTGGGTCCGGGGAAGGCTCGCCAGCCCCAGCTCCGCCTCGGCGACCACGGCCACACCAGCTGCTCTCGCCGCCGTGACTGGTGGCGCGCCCGGAGGGACCCCCGGAGAGACCACCGCCGCAACCGCCCGGGCGATGCGGGGCAGATCATGGCCTCCCAGCGATACGTCGGCCCCCTCCTCACGCAGCTTCGCCGCCTGTTCTTCGAGCGCTTCGCCCGATCCGGCGTCGGATGCATAGACCCGGACGCCCTGGCGGCGCAACAGGCGCGTGGCAGCGACGCCGCTCTTCCCGAGGCCAATGACCGCCACCTCCACGCCCGGACTGCGCCACCCGTCGAGGATCACCGGAGCTTCAGGGTCGCCAGGGCGACCAGCGCGCAGAAGACGCCCAGAATGTAGAACCGCGTGACCACGGTCGTCTCGGCCCACCCAAGCTTTTCGAAATGGTGATGCAGCGGCGCCATCCGGAATACCTTGTGCGCATCGGCATACTCCCGGCCACGCGTCCGCTTGAAGTACCGGTAGACCCCGGTTTGGGCCAGGACCGAGATCGCTTCAGCGACGAAAACACCCCCGATCAGCGCCAGAAGGAACTCGGCCTTGAGGAGTATCGCCACCGTACCGAAAGCGCCTCCGATCGCCAGACTGCCGGTGTCACCCATGAAAACTTCGGCTGGATGGGCGTTGAACCACAGGAAGCCGAGGGCACCGCCCATCAGGGCAGCGCAGAAGACCGCGAGCTCCCCGGCGCCGGGCAGGTGGAAGAGGTTCAAGTAACTTGTGAAGTCCACGCGTCCGAAGATGTACGCAAACCCGGCGAAGGCGGCCGCCGCGATCGCGGTGAGCCCGGTGGCCAGTCCGTCGAGGCCGTCCGTCAGGTTCACCGCATTGCTCGCGCCGGTGATGATGAAGATCACGAAGGGGATGAACATCACGGGCGCGAACCACACCACGTAAAACTTGAAAAACGGCACGGTGGTCGCCGTCGCCGGAATCGTCGCCACCGGTACGACGGGGAAGAAGAGGAGGTACAGCCCGAGCGCCAGCCCGAAGGTGCATTGGCCGGCCAGCTTCCACTTGGCGACCAGACCGCGGGACCTGCCCTGCACGATCTTCAGGTAGTCGTCCAGGAACCCGATCGCACCCATCCACAATGTCGCCAGCACGGCCACCACGACCATCCGGTTGTCCAGCCGGGCCCAGAGAAGGGTCGGAACGATCGTGGCGAGGAGGATGATCAGCCCCCCCATCGTGGGAGTCCCCCGCTTCCCCTGGTGACTGGCGGGTCCCTCGGCGCGGACGACCTGCCCGATCTTCCTGGCGCGCAGCCGGGCGATCACCCCCGGGCCCACGAGGAAGGAAACCAGCAGGGCGGTGACGACGGCGCCCGCGGCGCGGAAGCCGATGTAGTTGAACAGATTGAAGAGCAGGAATTCCTTGCCGAGCGGGGCGAGCCAGTGATAGAACATCCGTCCTCAGTGGCCGGGGACCGGGCGGGAGGTGAGCACGGGAATAATACGTTCGAGCGCCACTCCCCGAGAGGCCTTAAGGACGACCAGTTCGTCCCCCTGCAGCAGCGGTACCAGTCGCCGGCCGAGCTCGGGCACGTCCTCCGCGGTGACCAGGCGCTCTCTGAGCGCCGGCGCGTGCGCCGCGAGCGCCGGCACGAAGTCGCCCACGGCCGCCAGCACGTCGGGCTCGAGCCGCGCCAGGTCAGCCGCGATCTCCGCGTGGAGCCGTGGCGCCTCGGCGCCCAGCTCGCGCATCGTGCCCGCCACGAAGACGAGGCGGCGCCCGCCACGCATCGCCTGAGCGGTGGCGATGGCGGCGCGGAATGACAGCGGGTTCGCGTTGTAGCAATCGTTCAGAATGGTCAGGCCATCAGCCTCGAGGATCTCCCCGCGGCCCCCCGGCACCGCCAGGCGCTCGAATGCCATCGCCACGGCCCGGAGATCGAGCTGCAGGTCCTTCGCGACCGCCCACGCCAGCATGGCGTTGGCCGCGAGGTGACGACCTGGGAGCGGCAGGGTGAAGGTGATCTGATCCGCGGTGACCGACGCGCGAGCCCCCGCGTCGAGGACGACCGCGGTCGGTTTCAGTTCGGCGTGCTCGAGGCCCACCGTGATGACCCGGCGTGCCCGTGCGCGCGCCCCCTTGGCCAGCTCCGGCGGCTCCGTCCCCACGATCGCGAGGGGGACGTCGTCCGCGAGCGCAAGTTTCTCCGCCAGGACTCCCTCCAGGGAGCCGAAACCCTCCAGGTGCCCGGGCGATACGTTCGTGATCACGGTGATGGTCGGCTCGATGATCTCCCGGTAGCGGCCGATCTCCCCCGGCAGGCTGGCACCGGCCTCGATGACCATGGCCTCCGCATCGGCCGGCGCCTCGAGAATGGTCTGCGGCACCCCGACGAGGTTGTTCAGATTCGCCCGCGTCGCATGGGTCACGAAGCGGGTCCGGAGAGCCGCGGCGATCAGCTCCTTCGTGCTCGTCTTGCCGTTGGTTCCGGTCACGGCGACGACCGGGCCCTTCAAGTGCCGGCGCCGTGACCGGGCGAGCCATCCGAGGGCCCGGAGAGTATCCTCGACCTCGTAGAGGCGGAGGCCGGCCACCGGCGGCGTGCCACGCCGAACCACCGCACCGATTGCTCCTGACGCGGCTGCTGCCTTGAGGTGATCGTGGCCGTCGAACCGCTCCCCGCGCAGCGCCACGAACAGCGCCCCGGGCCCGATGCTCCTGGTGTCCGTGGAGATGTCGGTGATCGCGGACTCACCGGCGCTCCCGGTTGGAAGTCCGAGCGCGCTGCGCACCTCGGCGGCGGTCCAGGCCATCAGGCGGCCCCGAGTTCGGCGCGCACGATGGCCCGTTCGTCGAACGGCTGCTTCTCGTGGCCGATGATCTGGTAGGTCTCGTGGCCCTTCCCCGCCAGTAGCACCGTGTCCCCGTCCCGCGCTTCGGCGAGCGCGCGTTGAATCGCCGTATGACGGTCGGGCTCACGCAGGTGTGGCGTGGACCCCATGCCGGCCTCGATATCATCCAGGATCCGCTCGGGATCCTCGGTCCTCGGGTTGTCCGAGGTGATCACCACGAGGTCCGCACCCGCCACGGCGAGGCGGCCCA
The DNA here is from genome assembly GCA_035711365.1 of Gemmatimonadales bacterium. Lineage (GTDB taxonomy): Bacteria > Gemmatimonadota > Gemmatimonadetes > Gemmatimonadales > GWC2-71-9 > DASTCF01. The sequence goes on along the minus strand of DASTCF010000176.1, from coordinate 30,110 downwards.
TGATCGACCGCTTGCCGCGATCCCGATCGCCTCCGCACCCGAAGACCAGGATGAGTCGCCCGGCGGTCAGGGGTCGCAGCGTCGCGAGAACGCGCTCCATCGCGTCGGGCGTATGGGCGTAGTCCCGGAGCACCACCGGGCGTCCTGCGAGCCGTTCCATCCGGCCCGGCACCTGCGGGGCGCTGGCCAGGCGTTCGACGACCTCGGCCAGCGGCCGGCCCAGCCCGAGCGCGCACGCCGCGGCGCCGAGGGCATTCGAGACGTTGAACTCGCCGAGCAGGGGAATCTCCACCTCCGCCGCGCCGAATCGGCCGGTCAGGCGGAAGCGGCTTCCGCCCGCCGCGAGGACCACGCCTTCGGCGCGGACGTTGGCGTGCCCCGTCACCCCGAACGTGACGCGCCGGGCCCGGGCCGGGATGGCTGCCCAGCTCGAGTCGTCGGCGTTCACGACCTCGATGCCATCGGGCCCCAGCAGCGAGCTCAGGCGGAGCTTCGCAGCGAGGTACGCCTCCATCGTCCCGTGGTAGTCCAGGTGCTCGCGGGTGAGATTGGTGTAGATGCCGGCGGCGTACGAGATCCCGTCGAGCCTCCCCTGATCGAGGCTGTGCGATGATGTCTCCATCGCGACATGGGTGCAGCCGCGCGCCCGAAGCTCGGCCAGTGTCGCCTGCAGATCGATGGGTCCCGGCGTGGTGAGGCTGCCGGCCGTCGACGGCACCGCATTTCCGGCCCCGTCAAACGCGCCGAGGGTGCCGATGCTCCCCGCCTGGCCGCTCGCATTGAACAGGTGTCGGACGAGTCCGGTCGTCGTGGTCTTCCCGTTGGTCCCGGTAATGCCGATCATGGTCAGCGATGCCGCCGGATCGCCGTACCAGATCCGCCCGGCGGTGATCGCTGCGCGACGGCCATCGCTCACGACGATCTCCGCCACCCCGGCGTTTACTGGTTCCTCGACCATCACCACGCCGGCACCCCGCGCGACGGCATCCCGCACGAATCGGTGCCCGTCAGCCGTGGTCCCGCGAACCGCACAGTACAGGTCGCCTCGAGCGATCACTCTCGAATCCGCGGAGACGCCGGTCCAGACCGCGGGGCTCTCGGGAGCCCGGATCAGGAGTGCCTCACGACGCAGTTCGTCCAGCAATGTCGTCAAGTCGGGCATCGTCATTCCGCCAGGATAATCACGCTGCTGCCGGCGCTCACGGTCTCGCCCGCCGGGGGTTCGGATTTCACCACACGTCCCTGCCCCTGCAACACCACTCTGAGCCCGCGGCGGTGTATCGCTAGGGCGGCCTCGCGCACATTCGAGCCGGCCACGCGCGGCACCGTCACCGTCGGCCGTCGGCCCGTGTCGGGCGGGGCCGGCCAGGGCATGACGACCGGTTTCGCCACCGGAGCCGGAGTTGTTCGGCGCGGAGTTGCCGGGTCGTCGGACTCGCCCAGGGTCAATCGAGACCGGTCCAGCGCGACCCGGCGCGAGGAGAGCGCCTGCTCGAGCATGACCCTCACCACTGGCGCCGCGACCTCTCCGCCGTAGTACCCGCCCTCCGTCGGGTTGTCGATCTTCACCACGACGACGAGTTGGGGATCCTCCGCCGGAAACATGGCCGCGAACGACGCAATGTACTCGCCGGGAACGTACCGGCCGTCCCGCACGCGCCGGGATGTGCCCGTCTTCCCCAGTACCCCATAGCTTCCGATCTGTGCCCTGCTGCCGGTCCCGCCCCGGCCACTGGCGCCGCGCAGGAAGTCCCGCAGGCGGGCGGCAACCTCGGGCGTGACCGCGCGGCGCACGGGCTCGGGGCGATGGCGGTAGAGTACAGCGCCGTCCGGGGCGCGCACTTCCTTGACGAGCGCCGGCGAGAGCAGGACTCCGTCGTTTGCGATGGCCCCATACGCCAGTGCGAGCTGCAGGGCGGTTACCTCGAACTCGTATCCGATGGCGTGGCTCACTCCGCTATAGTCGGGCCGCCACCGGTCGGGGCGTCGAAGCACTCCTCGCGACTCCGAGGGTAGCTCGATCCCGGTTGGACTGCCGAACCCGAACGCCCGGAGCTGATCGTACTGCTCGCGCGTGCTGAGCCGCTGGGAGAACTTGGCCATCGCGATGTTGCTCGAGACTTCGATCGCCTTGGCGAGCGTAAGCTGGCCAGGCTCCTTGTGGGTGTCCACCAGCGGGCGGGTATCCCCACTCGCAAAAGTCATGACCCACCGGCCGTTCTCGCCGCCGACCGTGTCGGTGCTGTCCACCCGGTCCAGGGCGAGCAACGCCGCCGCCGTGAAGAGCTTCGCCGTCGAACCCGGCTCGAACGGCGAGGTGAACGCCATCAGGTCCGGCTGCCCATCCCATTGAGACGCTACGGCCAGGATTTCCCCGGTCCGTGGATCGAGAAACAACACGTCTCCGCCCTGCGCCCCAGCCTCCTTGATAGCGTCCGCCAGGCTTTGCTCGGCGATGTCCTGCAGTTCCGCGTCGATGGTGAGGACCACGTCCTGCCCGGGCGTGGGATCCCTGCGAAGACGGCCCGGGGACTCGTAGCTACGCCCGCGGCGGTCCTTCAGCACGACGGCCTCGCCCGGGGTGCCGGCCAGGTATGATCCAAGCGCCCGCTCAAGGCCGGAGGCCGGATTTCCCTCCGTGTCGAGATCGCCGACCACTTTCCGGGCGAGCTGGCGCGCCGGATAGAATCGGAGGAAGTCGCCCTCGATGTGGACACCCCGAAAGCCACGGAGGGGTGCCACCTGGGTGGCCGTGAACGGACCATAGTAATAGAGGTAGGGCTTGCCGGTGGCGATCCCGCGGCGCAGCGGGGCGGCCGGGATACCCAGCTGGCGGACGGCCACCCGCGTGAGCCGCGTGCGGTCGGTGACTTCTCTCGGCGCGATTCCCACGCGGTAGAATTCCTGGGTGACGGCGAGGGGAAGGCCGTTCCGATCGTAGAGGGTGCCGCGACGCGCCTCCAGCCGCTTTACTTCCGTCCGACTTTTTTCGGCTTCCGCGGCCCATCGTCTCCCCTGGAAGATCTGGACCTGCACCGCCCGGCCGACCACCGCGAGCAACCCCGCCGCGAGGGAGGCCTGCAACAGCCCGATCCGGGCTCGTGCGCGAGCCATCAGCGGCTCCCGGCCCCGGGCGGCTCGGCGAGTGGCAGCAGCGCCTGCTCCGAATCCGCCGGGAAGTGCATCTCCAAATCCCGTTCGGCCTTGGTGCCGAGAACCTGACGACTGGAGGCCTCTCGAATTCGGCGCTCCAATTCGGCCAGTTGAGACTCGAGCGTCGTCCGCTGCTGCCGCAGCAGGGCGACTGCCCGGGCGGAGCGAAACGCGGATGATTGGCGAAGCTGGACGATTGTCGCCACGGCGAGGAAGCCCGCCAGCCAGATCACCACCCAGTGACGACCCTTAAATGTCATCGGCCACCTGGAAGATCCGGAGTCTTGCGCTGCGGGCACGGGGGTTCGCCGCGACTTCGGCCGGCGACGGCAGCACCGGTTTGCGGGGCTCGAGCCGGCCAAGTGGTCGCCCGCGGCAGGTGCAGATGGGCTGGCCCGGCGGGCAGATGCACGAAGCGGCCCACTCGCGAAATGACTGCTTGACCAGGCGATCCTCTCCTGAATGATAACTGATCACGGCGAGCTTCCCGCCGGGAGGCAGGGCGGCCCGAAACTCGGGCAACGCGAGTGCGAGGCCGGCCAGCTCATCATTCACCGCGATGCGGAGAGCCTGGAACAGCCTGGCGAAGTCGCTCGGGCCGGATCGCGGCCCGAGCACGGCCCGGATCACGTTGACGAAATCGTCGCTCGTGGTGAAGGGGCCCCGCGCGCGGCGCCGTACCACCTCTGCGGCCATCCGCCGTGCACGCCTTTCGTCGCCGTAATCCGCGAAGATCTCCTCGAGCCGGTCTGGCGCCGCGGTGTTGAGCAGGTCGGCGGCCCCCTTCCCGACCCGGCTCATCCGCATGTCGAGCGGCGCACCCCGGCGAAAGGTGAACCCCATTGCTTCGTCATCGAGCTGGCGGGACGAGACCCCGAGGTCGAGGAGAATGAAATCCGGGCGGAACAGCGAAACTGCATCGAGGGCAGCGGGATCCGCGTAGGCTGCGTGGAGGAACCGCAGGCGCTCCTCGCCGAGTCGTGTGCGCGCGCGGGCAATCGCCTCCGGATCCCGGTCGATCCCCAGGACCTCGGCGCCCAGGTCCCGCAGCATGGCGGCGTGGCCACCGTCGCCGAGAGTGGCGTCCACCGCGCGGTGGGTGCCCTCAGCCGCGGCGCGGACGGCGTCGAGGAGAACGGGACTGTGGTAGGTCGTCACGCCTTGATTCGCCAGGAGAAAACAGCGCACCCCGTCCGTTGCGATGGGCGGGGTGCGAAAGTTACCAGGAGCGGGGCTGACGGGGCTCGAACCCGCGACCTCCGCAGTGACAGTGCGGCACTCTAACCAAGCTGAGCTACAGCCCCTGGTGCAGAGCGCCTGAATATAAGGACCCCGTGCGCCCGGTGGTAGTCTTACTTGCAGTACGCCGACAGCATCGAGGCGACGCGTGGCTTGAATTGCCCGATGAAGCCGAGATTCTTGTCGGCTTCTTCCGGCCGTGTCACCCGGCCGAGGCGGAGCGCGGTCTCCGCTTCTTTCAGCAGCGCGTCTTCCTGTCGGGCGAGATCGCACGACTTGGTGGCCTCGGCCTGCTTGTCAATCGGGGGTACCTGGAAAAATGTCGCGAGCCCGAGCAGATAGTTGGCACTTGGCGCCACGCGCCCGCTCGGATTGGCCGCTGCGACCGCGCGGCGCAGCGTCTCGGCCGCGCCCGGCAGGTCCTGGCCAGGCTGCTGCAGCATCGGCACCGCCCCGTTGGTCAGAATCGCGGCGGCGTTCTCCTTCGCATCGGCGTCGCCGTACCGCACCGCGAAATCCGTAAATGGCAGTGCCCGAGTGACCTTCTTCTGCTCGGCGAGCGTCTTGGCGGCGGCGAGCGCGGAGGTGACCGCGGTCGTATCCACAGCGATGAGCCGCGTCGTGGTCGCGACCAGACTGTCCGCCGGCCCGGCCAGGCTGTACGCCGTGACGAGCTGTCCCAGCAGCGTCACATTCTCCGGATACTTGTCCACGCCGAGCCGAGCCCACTTGAGCAGGCGCACGGTGTCGGGCTGCGCAGCAGCGAAAACGGTGATCTTCAGGTAATAAGTTGAGTCGGCCTTGGAGGGATCGTTCTCGTATACCTTCTCCAGCGCATCGATCGCCTGGGGGAAGTTGCCGGCCGTCGCGTGGGCATTGCTGAGGAGATCCCAGAGATCGGCATTTGTCGGGTCCAGCTTGAGCCCCTCGGTCGCAACATCCACGGCCGCGTCCGGGTGCCCGTACTGGAGGAACAGTTTGAACGCCGTCTCGCGCAGGGCCTGGTTGGTCGGTGCGGCCAGCAGCATTTGCTGGAAGGCATCGATGACCTTCGCGCTGTCGCCCCGCGTTTCATACTGCGTGGCCAGCGCCGTCCAGGCCGGCAGGCTCTGGGGGTCGCCCTTCACCGCATTCTGGAGATGGGTGACGATCTCGGCGGGCGGCGCTTTCCGATCCTGGGCGATCTGGGCGAGGCAATACTCGGCAAGACCGTGATTCGGCAGGGTCGCAATGGCCTTGTTTGCCGCCTCCACCGCCTTGTCGGCTTTGGTCGCGCGCTGGTCGATGCAGGCCTTCGCCGCTTCCGCCGACTTCACCGCCGCGGCGAACTTATCCGCCGCCTTCTGGCCAAGTGCTTCGAGCGTCTGGCCCGGATCCTGAGTGACCACGACGACGTTTCCGGCATCGTCGTTGACGCCGGCCAGGCGGGCCGTGAGGACGTATCGACCGCTTTCTGATTTGCTCAACGTGGACGACACAAGGGCCCGCGCCTGTAGTTCGAGGGCGAACCGCCGGGCAACCGCCGGTGGGAGAATCGCGTCGTCCGGATACCCGTACTGTCGAAGCGCCTCATTCATCTGTTTGACGGGCACGACCTGATATGTCGTGCCGACGACTTTCTCCATGCGCATGCGCATGCCGTTCCCGGCCTGTACCGCCGGAAGCGAGTCTGCGCTCGTGTAGGCGTGCGGCGTCGCGACGAGGAGCTTGGGCGCCGTCGAGCCAGCCTGTCCGAGCCGTCGGGCGCTTGATGGAATCTGGGCGAACACCGGCGCGGCGACGAGCGTGGCTACCGCGAGCGTGGTCGAAAGACGGGTCAATTGCATTCCTGAAATGCCTCCAAGTCGAGAACGGCCCCGGGGGACCGGTACCACACCGGCGATGTTCATGGGCGAAGAGGGATTCGAACCCCCGACTTCCTGCGTGTAAGGCAGGCGCTCTGAACCGGCTGAGCTATTCGCCCTGGGATCAGCCGCTCTCCCCGTTCTCCCGGCTACAAGGCGATCCCGAGCGGGAAGAGCACGCAGTAACCCAGGACGAGCAACACGGCCGCGGCACTCGTGCTCCCCGACTTCAAGAGCAAGTACCCCGCCACGAGGCAGCCGGCCGCGACGACGAGAATCGCTAAGTTGCGCGGCGCAAGCGGGATACGTCTCGAAGACACCGGGTCGGAAGGATTCGGCATAAGTCGTAAATGCTAGCGCTCCGGTGCTTTCCGGTCAACCGCGTTACCCTCTTCCGCAGACAGCAGTTCAGGCCTGCTGTCCTGTCTGGTGGACGCCTGGGCGCCACCTGGAGACCCCTCGCCGCCCGCTTCCCAGTCAGTGACCTCCCAGCCGGCATCAAGGGCTACGCGACGGGGCCGATCACGGCGACGGCGCAGTAGGTAGCCCAGCACCACGAGCCCGGACACGGTGAACCAGAATCCGGTCGCGGCCAGCCAGGTGAAGAGTCCGAACCGGGTTCGCACGCTGCGGCGCCAGGCATCCTCGAATCGCTCGGCGTCCATTCCGGTTGTCGCCAGGAGCGCCTCGTCAAATCCAGTGCCCCGCTCGAGCTGAGCGAGGAGCGGATCCAGCGTGCCCGTCGGGTTCCTCCGCGCCAGCTCCAACGCCGCCGATGCCGCGAGCGCATAGGCGGCGTCGGCGGTGACCCGGGAGCCCCGCAGCGCGGCGTCCAGCTCCCGTAGCGTTGGGATCTCTCCGCGGGCGACCGCGAGATTGATCGAGAGGCGGTCGAAGACGTCCCACTGGCCGGATGCCCACGTGGCGTACCCTTCATCGAACCAAAGCGGCAGCCGGACGGTGACGGCCTGGTGGAGGGCGAGGTGGGCGAGCTCGTGCCGGAGGGTCTCCACGAGATCAGGGGAATCCGCCCGAAGGAGGATGGTGCGGGCGGATGGATACGCGAGCCCCGCTCCCCACGGTGGAAGCCGCCCGCGGCTCAGCGCGTCGAGGCGATCCGCCGGGGCGATGATCAGCCGCAGCGGGCCCGGATCCCGGCGCCCGAGTCCCGGCCATGAGGTCGGCTGGTCGGCCAGTTCCGCGAGCGCGATCGCGCGGGCCCGCTCGGCCGGCCAGGCGACGACGGTTATCCGGCCGACCTGTACCGCTTCCGGAACGCCCTGCTGGAGGGCCAGGACCAGGATCAGGCCGGCGACTGACGCGGGACCTCACCTCCCGAGGCGACCAGCTCGAGCATCTCGCGGCAGCGCTTGCCCCACGGATTGAATTTGTTCGCCTTGTGTCCGTCGGCCCACACCTGACGTGCGCCGTCCCGCTGGCCGGCGAACCAGAGCGTGCGCCCCAGCTCGTAATAGGCTTCGATAAGATTGGGTCCGAGGGTGAGCGTCTTCCGGAAGAAAGCTTCGGCGTCCTCGAACATCTCCCGCTCCAGGTACACCAGCCCGAGGTAGAAATGGGCGTAGAGCGTGGCCTTCCGGTCATTGTTCAGGCGGATGGCCTTGGACAGGTGCTCAATTGCCTCGCCGAAGATGCGCTTCTTGAGGCAGATATAGCCGACGTTGATGCGTGCCAGGGCGTTGGCCGGTTCCTTCATCAGCACCCGCGAAAACGTCGCGAGCGCCTCATCGTAGTTTTCGGCAAGCATCTGCGCCCATCCCAGGAGGGAGTGCGCCTGGATCTCGTTGGGCGACAGCGCGAGGGCCCGCTGCAGCGCCTGGGTCGCGCCGGCATAATCCCCCAAAGAGATCAGGCTCCAGCCTTTCTCGATGAAGGTCGACGCGCCGAGGTGGTCTGCCTGTACGACGGGGCGCGCGCCGGTGAACTGCGGGGCCTGTGCCGTGTCGGCGTCGCCGGCAAGCTGCTTGTACCGCTCGACGAGTGTGCGGATCTGCTCCTTCATCTGCGTCAGCTCGCCGAGGGCGGTGTCCACCCGCTTGAAGTACCCGATGATCTCCCGCTTGACTGCCTCTCGCTCGACCGTGCCCTGCGCCTGCTCGAGCCGGGCGGCGATCGCGGCGTACTCCTCACGGAGCGCGCCGGTCCCTCCGTCATTCACGCGACCGCCTCCTCCAGCTTGAGCCGCTCCTTGGTGCTGAACAGCCGCCCGGTGTGCAGCAGGACGATCGTGCGTTCGCCGATGGTCAGGACCCCCGCGATGTACTTGGCCGCGAGGCCGCGCACCATCGGCGGCGGGGCCGCGATGGCCCGGCTGTCGATCCGCGCGACTTCGCGGACCTGGTCCACGAGCATGCCGACCCGCTGGCCATCGACCATAACCACCATGAGGCGAGTGTCCTCGAGCACCGGCGCATCGAGCCCGAGCCGTTTCCGGAGGTCGACCACGGGAGCAACACCATCGCCGTACTGGATCACGCCTTCGAGGAAGTCCGGGGCATTGGGCAGCGCGGCCGGCCGCTGGTAGCGCAGGATGCGCTCGACCTGGGAAATCTCCAAAGCGAATTCCTGGGTTCCTGTGCGGAAGATGACCACCTGGATGTCGTCGCCGCTCGTCATGCGCTGGCTCCCGCGCTCTGGAGCCGGGCCCCGAGCGCCTTGATGTCCAGAATCGGCACGAGAGTGCCATCGCGTTGCGCCACACCCACCGCCCAGGGAAGTCGCTCTCCCGGTGGTATTGCCAGGACCGCCTCGGACACGACCGCCTCCGCAGACTCAACCTCGAGGCAGACCTGCGCGCCGCCCACCCGGGTCAGGATGCCGACGTCGCTCCGGGCGGCCGGGCATTCGCGCCCGTCCAACATGGCCGCGAGGTGAAAGACCGGCAGGAGGCGGCCGCGGACCTCCACCACTCCGCGCATCGCCGGCTCCTGAGCCGGCACGGGAAAGGTGCCGGCGAGATCCACGACCTCGAGCACGTGCTCGATGGCGAGGCCGACTTCCCGGCCCCCGATCGCGACGAGCAGGTAGCGGCGCGCGACTGTGGTACTCACGCAGAATTCATCCGTTCGAGCAGGTCCGTCACCATTCCCGCAACCCGTGAGATTGGGAGCACGTGGTCCGCCCCGCCGGCCTGCTGCGCGGCATTGGGCATGCCGAAGATGGTGGCGCTCCCCCGATCCTGCGCGAGCCCGGTGCCACCTGCATCGTGGATGGCGCGAAGTCCTTCCGCGCCGTCGCGCCCCAGGCCGGTCAGCACCACACCAATGGCACGGCTGCCGAAGGTCCGAGCCACGGAGTGGAAGAGGGGATCCGCTGCGGGGCGGACACCCCAGACCGCGGGAGACTGATCGAGGGCGAGCGCCGGTCCGTCGGGCCCCGACTCCACGCGCATATGATAATCACCCGGAGCGATGTAGGCGGTGTCCGACACCAGCGGGACGCCGTCCTCGGCCTCAACCACCGCAAGCCGGCTCTGTGCTGCGAGCCGCTCCGCGAGACTCCGGGTGAAGCGGGGCGGCATGTGCTGCACGATCACGACCCCGGCATGCTGGCCGCGGGCGAGCCGCGGAACGACTTCCGCGAGCGCGCGCGGACCGCCAGTCGATGCCGCGATGGCCACACAAAAGCGCGCACGTCCGGGCAGGGTGTAGGCGCGGGCCGGTGCTTCGGGACGCGCGGGCCGGGCCAGGACCGGCAGCCGGTGGATGTCGGCCGCGCGAGCCGCCCGAAGCGCGGCCAGCACCCGGCTGGCGAATCGGTGGCGAGACTCGGCGCTCCGTTCCGCCTCCTTCGCGACCAGCTCGACCGCACCGAGCTCCAGCGCGCGGATCGCGCCAGCGGTCCCCGGTCCCGCGTAGGCACTGACGACCACGATCGGCCGTGGCGCCTCGGACATCAGATACCCGATCGCGCCCAGGCCGTCGAGCTCCGGCATCTCCAAATCCATCGTGACCAGGTCGGGCTGCAGCTCGTGGACCTTGCGGAGCGCGTCCAGGCCATGGCGCGCCGTACCAATTACCCGGAACTCGCCCGAGCCGGCGATGATCTCAGTGAGCAGTCGCCGAAACAGTGCGCTGTCGTCCGTGATGAGGACGGTGGGGAGCCTAGAGATGCTCGATCTCCCGGCGCACGGCGGTCACTTCGATGCGGCCGTCCGAGATGAAGAACCGCACCGTGCGCCCATAGTCCCCGCCAATCGCGCTACCGATCAGCGGGATGTTGAGCTCTCCCAGTACGTTCCGGACGGCGACCGCATTCCGTTCTCCCATCTGGATCGTGCCGGAGGGCTGCAGGCTCTGGAACATGGAGGCGCCGCCGGCAATGCGCGCGGTAATCCGCTTCGGATTCGCACCGGCCGCGGTCATCTCGCTCACCAGGAGCGGGATCGCACTCTGCGGAAACTTTCCCGGGTTCTGCTCCCGGCGGCTCAGCGACGGCGACGGCAACAGCACATGCGCGAGGCCGCCCACGGTCGCCTCCCGATCGTGAAGCATGATTGCGACGCAACTTCCCAGGCCGATCGTGAGAAGGGTGTCTCCGGCGCCGCCGACTTTGAAGTCGGCGACGTGCACGTGAATCTCGCGGCCCGTCACTCGGGCCGCCGGAAGATGCGCTCGCGCGCGTCATAGAGCGTGAGCCGGTCTCGACCCGGCCCCAGCAGGGTCTCCACTTTGCCGAGCACAAGGAAGCCCCCCGCGGCGAGCGCGCCAGCGAAGAGCGCAAACAGGCGCTCCTGCGTGGGGCGGTCGAAGTAGATGACAACGTTGCGGCAGAGAACCAGATCGTAGCCGCTGCCGGGCGGAGGTTCCAGGAGAAGATCCACGCGGCGTACCCGGACCAGGCGCCGCACGCGATCGGACACCACCCATTCGTCCGCATCGCGCTCGCAGTACCGTTCCGTGAGCTCCGGCGGCGTCTCGCTGAACGCCTGCGCGGGATACCGTGCTGCGGCCGCCCGCGCCAGGCAATCGCGATCGATGTCGGTCGCGTCGATCCGGATCCGATCCGCCCAGCTCGGATGTCCCGCAGCCTCGGCCGCCTCCACACAGAGCATGGCGAGCGTGTAGGCCTCCTCGCCCGAGGAACAGCCGGCGCTCCACGCTGTGAAGCGCCCCTGGCGGAGCGCGAGCAGCCGGGGCACCACGTCCTTCCGGAGGCGGTCCCACGTTTCCGGATTCCGATAGAAGCGCGTCACGTTGATGGTGAGCGCGTCCTTCAGCTTCTCGTATTCCTCGGGGTGCCGGTCCAGCCACGCCAGGTAATCCGAATAGGTATGGACGCCGCAGGCGCGCATCCGGACGGCAATCCGCCGCCTGAGGCACTTGTCCTTGTACGCGTCGAGGGCAAGACCGGCGTCACGCGACACCTTTCGCGTCAGGGCCAGGAAGCTGGCCTCATCGCCGGCGATCACGCCGGCACGTCCAGGATCTCGAGGTTTGCCCGCGCCAGCTGGTGCGCCGGATTCAGCGTGGCCGCCCGCTGCCAGCAGTCGCGAGCGCGCTCTCGATCGCGGCGCTTGAACGCGAGATTCCCCAGCTTGAAGTAAAGATCGTCTCCCAGTTCCGGTGCCAGCTTGGCGGCGCGGTCGTACGCTTCCTGGGCTTCCTCGAAGCGACCGGCCCGGTAGAGCAGATCCCCGAGATTCTTTGAGAGCTGGGGCAGCGAGGCCTCGTCCGCCAGCGCTGCCCGCAGCACCCGTTCAGCCTCGGCCAGCTCCCCGGCCGCCTCGAGCAGCACAGCCAGGTTGTTCCGCAGCACGCTGTGCGCAGGCCAGCGTTCGACGCCCTCCCGGGCGACGACGAGGCCGGCGGGAAGGTCACCGCGTCCCGCGGCCGCGAGGGCCGCGGCCCAGAACCACAGTGCCGGCGTGGGTTTGCTGCCCAGCAATTCCCGGGCCCGCATGAGGCGCCCCTGCGCCACTTCGTAATCATCCCGCTTCAGTGCGATGATGCCCCACCCGAGCATCAGCCGCGCGTCCTCCCGCGCCCGCGTGACCGCCTCACCGGCCGCGGCTTCCGCCTCGGCCAACTGACCGAGCCGTTCGAGCGCGTAGGCGAGGTTGTGCAGCGCGGCAGGCCGGACGCCGCCCTTCTCGACGGCCTGCCTGAATGCGTCGGCCGCTTCCTGCCACCGTGCCTGCCGCAGGGCGATCAGGCCCAGGTGAAACGGGGCGTTCGCTTCCGCTGGGCGAAGCTCGGCCACCCGACGGAACTCACGCGTGGCTTCATCGAGCATTCCCGTCCGGTAGAACGCGATGCCGAGGTTGCGGTGCTCCTCCACGCGCGCGTCGTTGACGCGAGATTGTGAGGCCTCTGGCGCCGAAGTGCCCACGCGATGGGCGAATCCCGCCGCGATGAGGCCGTAGAGCGCCTTGCCCACCTCAAACTCGACCAGCCCCGTCGCGTCCACGACCTCCTGCACATCCCGGGTGCCGTCGAGGAGTGGTAGGAGCTGTTCCTGCTCCTCGGAGAGCCGGACCCCGGAGGCTGCCACCCGGGCGGCGTCGGCCTGAAAGACGAGATCGAGTGAAGGGATCTTCTTCGCGATGAGGCTCCATTCGTCCACCCGGCGCGCGCCCTCGAGCAGGAGTGATTCCGGGCCGATGGAAACGAGGAAGTCCTCGCGCTCGGGGCGAACGCCCGCCTCGAAGTTGAACGTGCCCGCATTCCAGGTGAAGAGGAAATAGACCGCCTCCTCGACCTGCACCCGCATGTGCACTTCAAGCTCCGCACGCGTCACCAACCCCATCTCGACCAGAATCTCACCCAGCTTGCGATCCTGCTGCTTATCCTGCCGGTCGACGGCCTGGGTCAGCTGCTCATGGGCGATGCGGCCGCTTCGGACCAGCATGTCGCCGATCCGGTCCCGACGGTTCACGATCGAGGCGAACGTGATCCGCCCGTCTTCGAAGTAGATGTAGCCGAAGTTCTGGCGGTGGGCGACCGCCAGGCAGCCGGTCTTCCGCCCCATCGACAGGAGCTGGATGACGTCGGGGAGACTCGCCTCCTTGAGGCTGCCCTTGATGGCCATCAGCGCCACTCCTCGGCGATGCGCTCCGCGGCATCCGGCCAGTCCCACACCATCTTCTCCCGGCTTCTGCTGCCCCCGGAGGTGCCCGCCACCACGCCACTGCTCCGGGGTGCGCCCGCGGGGCGGGCGGGCCGCTGCGTCACCCCTTCGATCACCTCGCGGGCGAGCGCGGCCGTGGGCTCCACGTGACGGTCGCCCGCCGCCGCGACTACTCGCTGCACGAGGCCCTGCAGGGCGCGGATCGACTCGACCGGCCTCCCGGCGAGGTAACTCACCAGCTCGGGATCCGCCTTCCCAAACCGTGCCGTCAGCAACCGCGTCGTCACGGCCTGGCAGACGACGCGTTCCGGTGGCGGCAGTTCCACGAGCAGCCCGCCCTTCAGCCGGCTGATCAGGCGCGGTTCCACACCGCTCATCGCCTTGAGCGGCACGGAGGAGGTGAACGCCATCTGAACGTCGCGCTCATGCAGGTAATTGAAGAGCAGGAACAGCTCTTCCTGCGTGCGCTCCTTGCCGGCGATCAGCTGTATGTCGTCGAGGAGGAACGCCGTGACCCGGCGGTAGCGATTGCGGAAGGCGGCGACCCGGTTTCGTTCGATCGCCTCGATGAGCTCTGTGACGAAATCCTGGGTACCCTGGCAGGCGACGACCGCCCCCGGGCGGGCCAGCAATGCGTTGCCGAGGCCGTGGAGCAGGTGGGTCTTCCCCACTCCCGCGCCGCCGATCACGACGAGCGGATTGGTTTCCGCGGTCGGCGACCCGGCGACATGGCGGGCCGAGCGGAGCGCCAGGCGGTTGCCTTCCGACTCCACGAGGTCGTCGAGCGACCAGAGCGCCTCCGGCGCCGGAGGCGGCGCGGTGCCCTCCTTCGCACCCGCGAGTGCAGCCTCCGCCGCGGCCAGGTCATCCGGATTCCGGAACACGGCCGATCCGGTGAGCTCCTCGGAGAGCCCGCCGACTTCGGCCTCGAGTTCGCGAAGCCGCTCGACATCCCGCTCGTATCCGGCGATGGCGGCCGCCGGGTCGGTATCGAGCTCACGATCCAGGAGTGCGCGCAGGCGATCAACCCGGAATCCTTCGCCCTCCCACCGCAGGATGGCCTCCTCGATCCGCCGTCGCCACTGCTCGACCTGGCGGGTGAGTGTGTCGGCCACCTCGGAGAGGAACGCCCCGAATTCATCTGGCGCGGGCCCGGGTGGCGGCTCCGGCGTCGCGACGGGGGCCGCAACGACGGGTTCGGCGCCGTCTCCTCCGGACGGAACCCCCATGGGCGGCGCGTCCGGGGCGGGCCCGCGCACCCCGAGCAGCAACCGGGCCTGGGCGGCGTCGAGCGGGGTGTCGCTGACCGCCTGGAAGGCGACCAGTCGATTCAGCGCGCCGAGCAGCTCGCGCACGTTGTCAATGGCGAGGGCGCCGATGGCCTCGAGCACGCCGGGGGCAAACACGACGCCGCGCTCGTCGGCCTTCCGGCGCAGGATCGCGACTCGCGTCTCGTAATCCGGCGCGGCGATGTCGATCACCAGCCCACCGCCTACCCGGCGGAGCAGACGTTCGTCGAGTGCCTCGATTTCAGACGGGGGCCGATCACTGGTCAGCACGATCTGCCGGCCGGCCGACTGCATCTGGTCGATCAGGCGGATCAGCTCCGCCTGAGTCTCCCGGCGCTGGGTGAGGAACTGGACGTCATCGAGCAGGACAAGGCCCGCCTCGACGAACCGCCGGCGATAGGTCTCGCCCTGCCCCGCGCCGACGGCCGTGTGGTATGCCTCGACGAAGTCGTCAAGCGTCATGTATTCGACGACCAGCGCGGGATCGATGGCCCGCGCCGCGTGGCCGATCGCCATGAGCAGATGGGTCTTTCCCAGTCCCGGCTTCGCGTAGATGAAAAGCGGGTTGTAGCCCGCGCCCGGCGACTCGGCCACGGCGCGCGCGGCGGTTGCGGCGAGTCGATTCGCTCCGCCGACCACGAAGCCCTCGAACCGGAGTTGCGGGCTCAGGCCCGTCATGCGGCGGGGCTCCCTGTCGCAAGCCGCTTGAGCACCAGCTCCGAAATGCCCTTGAGCGTCTCGAATACCCCGTGACCATGCAGGCAGTCGGCGCCGAAACTCTTCACACTCCGGAAATTCAGCGCGTCGTCCAGCTCCACGTGACTGAGGATGAGATCGCGCGGGAGGTCCTGCTTGTTGTACTGATACACGAGGGGCAGCCCCCTGACGTCCACCCCCTGCGCCAAGAGGTTCTCCTGCAGGTTCTGCAGGCTCTCGAGGTTGTCATCGTAGCGGCGTGCCTGGCTGTCTGCCACGAATACGACACCGTCCGCCCCCTGCAGTACGAGCTTGCGGGTCGCGTTGTAATAGACCTGGCCCGGCACCGTGTACAGCTGGAAACGGGTGGTGAACCCGCTGATGCTCCCGAGATCGATCGGCAGGAAGTCGAAGAACAGCGTCCGGTCGGACTGCGTGGCGAGGGACACCATCCGGCCGCGCCGGCCCTCGGGCACCCGGCCGTAGATGTACTGCAGGTTCGTCGTCTTGCCCGACCGCCCCGGGCCGTAGTAGACGATCTTGCAGGTGATTTCACGGGTCGTGAAGTTGACGAGCGGCATCGCCTACCGTCCAAAGAGCGAGCGGAGGCTCGCGTTGAGATCACTCTCGAAATCGGCGGCGAGCACGTCGCGCGGCGCCTCGCCTTCGGGCGCAGCGGCCTGCAGCTCACGCACCAATTGGTCGAAGAACAGTTGCACCAGCCCGAGGGAGCTGTCGCTGTCGTAGACGACCAGCACGATCCAGCGCGCCCGCGGCACCGTGAAGGCGGAGAGGAACAGTCCCTGCGCCCGGCCCTGGTGGGAGAGCGCCCGGAACGGGCCTGCGCCCATCTGCCGGGCCAGCTCTTCGGTCGACGCGACGATCGCCGCGCCCAGCGCGGAGGCGGTCATCACGTCCAGCGCCCTCGTGAACCCATGCTGTGCAACCACCTGGCCTGAGGCGGTCATCAGCAGGGCAAGGCGCGCCGATGATTCGCTCAGGAACCGGTGCAGCGGCTCGGCAACCCACGGTTCGATGACGCGCATCAGGCGAGCCGGTCCGCCGCCCGCCGCAGCTCGAGCCGGACCAGACCGATATTCACATCGGCCTGCGTCACGGCAACGACCAGCAGGTCCCGCTCTGCCGGCACGGCCACGATGGCGCCGGCCTCTGCCTCCAGGTGAATGAAGACGGGCGCGCCCCGGCCAGCGGCGTCCGTGGCCCTGCGCAGCCGCGCGGCCAGGCCGGCGGCAAGCGCGGCGACGGCCTGTGCGTCCACCCCTTCCATGACGGATTCGGCCACGACGATCCCCTCGGCGGCCGAAACAATCATGGCACCCCGCACGCCCCGCACCCGAGTGATCGGCTCGAGCGCCGCCCCGATTCCGGCCGTCACTCGGAGCCCTCCAGCCAGGCCCGAGCCGTTTCCGTCGCGCGATCGGCGAGGCGCGCCAGGCGCCCGATGGGCACGCCCGGATCACGAGACAGCAGCAGGAGCGTCTCCGGCGTGGGCGCTGCCAGATAGAAGTTGGCGTCGGCAGACTCCGCCGCCACGCTCTTCCAGCCACCCAATCCCAGGAGCCGGACCGCCCGCGAGGCGTCCTTAAACACTCCTGCGAGATGGGCGGCGACGGCATCCCCCACCTGGGCGCCGACGGGATCCTTCAATCCACCCGCGAGTCGCAGACCCTTGGCGTCCAGCAGGAGCAAGCCGTCGTCGGCGCCCTCCAACCCCTCGAAGAGCGATGGCATCGGCGGACTAGCCGGCACCGGCATGCGGGTCACATCCTCGAGCCCAGAACGGACGACCGCGGCATAGGAATCCGCCCCCGGACCTCCTCCCCCCGCCGGGCCGCCCGCCGCAAGCGCCTCCCGCACGCGAGCGATCGCGGCATCGAGACCCTCCTCCTCTGGGTTTGCGGCCCGCGCCGCCTCGAGATGACCGAGCGCCTGCTGGAGGTCGCCCGCCACGAAGTAAAGGAACCCGATCCCCTTGTGCGATCCGGCGTGCCCCGGGTCGAGCCGGAGCGCGATGTCCCACTCGTCGAACGCGCGCTCCAGATCGCCCCGGTCCCCGAGCACCCTGGCCAGCAGGTCGTGCGCATCGGCCAAATCCGGATAGCGCGTCAAGCCTGCGATGGCGACCTTCTGCGCCGCGTCGAGCTGTCCCCGCCGGCGCAGAGCTTCCCCCAGCGGTAGAAACACCAGGCTGGACGGATCGGCGGCGAGTTGCGACGTCAGGACCCGGATGTCTTCACTGCTCACGGCGACCTCCGAGTGCATCGTTCAGCGTGCGGGCCGCACCCCGCAGACGCTCCAGGAGCTCGGTCCGCCCGCGTTCCCCGACCGGCAGCGGGTCCAACGCGAGCCAGCGATCCCAGGCGTCGACCGCTTCGGCAAACTGGCCCTGTCCCGCGCGCGCCAGCCCCAGCAACCGGAGTGCAGCGGCGTTGCCCGCGTCACACTCAAGGGCCTGGGCGAATCGCATCGCGGCATCCTCCAGGCGTGCTTCCGCGAGAAGCACCCTTCCGAGCGCGAGATGCGCCGCCGCCTCGTCGGGGAACGCGAGCACCGCCTCCTCCGCCGTGAGCCGGGCGTGCGCGAATTCTCCCACGAGGAGCGACTCCTCCGCATGAGCCACGAGCACGGCGAGGTCCTGGACAATTGCCGATTCCACGCTCTGGGCGACGGCCTCTTCCAGCACGATAACACCTGCGGTCGCCAGGCCGAAGAGTGTTCGCGCCACATCAAATTCCGAGCGGCCGAGTCGCTGGGCGAGCTCCCGGATATCGTGCTGGCCATCAATCGAAGCCAGCACCTCCCACTCGAACGGAAGCAGGTCGAGGATACCGCCGTCTTCGTCCGGCGAGCCCGTGAAGTGCGGGATCACGCCGAGATGCGGAATCCTGGCCTCGATGCGAGACCATTCGTCGATCCGGCGCGCCGCCTCCATGAGCAGCGACTCGGTGGGAATCCGGACCGTGGCGTCCCCGGACCCGGCCGGAATGCGGCCCTCCTCGAACGAGAAGTACCCCTCGGACCAGCTCATCAGCTCGAAAATGACTTCCTCGACCTGGACCCGGATCTGCCGGTCGAGTTCACGCCGTGTCAGGGCCCCCATTTCCACGAGCACGTCCCCGAGTCGTTGCCCATCCCGGCTGGCCCGGACGGCTATCGCGCGGGCAAGGTCTTCCTCACTCACCTTGCCGGCCCGGAGCAGCAGGGCCCCGAGCGGATGCGGGTTCGACCTGATCTCGGCTGCAACCACGGCGCCCTCGTCGAAGTAGACGACGCCGGCATTCTGCCGCAGCTCGGAGGTCACGCGCAGGACGCCGGTCTTCCGTCCCAGGTCCAGCAGCTGGAAGACATCGTGGATGTGCAGTTCTTTCAGCGGGCCTTCGATCGCCACGACCTACCCCGTCTTGCCGGTGAAAATGTGGACCAGGTCCCGCGTCGAGCGGATCTGGGTGCGAGCCGCCGCCGCGAGCGGGCTGCCGGGATCCGCACTCACCACTCGCTCCCATTGGGCCGACGCCTCCTGATACCGCCGTGCCCGAACCAGCGCGGCGCCGTAGGCGAGCCGCGCCGGCGCCGACTCCGGATCAAACTTGAGGACGCGTTCGAACGCCTCGAGCGCCTTCTCCACGCGACCCTCCTCCAGCAGCACCTCGCCCAGGAGGAGGAGCGCGTCCAGATCGTAGGGATCGGCTGCGAGGATGGGGAGGAGCGGCGCCACGGCTGCGTGGGGGGAATCCACCCGCCTGAGCAGGCGCGAAAGCGCCATGGCCGCATCGGCGTACGTGGGCAGCAGATCCAACGCCCGTTCGTACGCCACCCGAGCGGCAGTCCAATTCTGTCGCTCCTCTTCGAGAGACCCCAGTTCGAGCCAGACCTGCACCAGTCCCCCATCCAGCTGGAGAGCACCCTGGTACGCCTCGAGCGCCGCTTCGCGCTCCCCGAGCCGGCGGGCGACTCCTGCCTGGAGCTGAAGGAGGTCGGCCCGTCCGGGAGCCCTGGCCTGGGCATCCCGCAGGGCGTCGAGCGCGCGCACTGGATCTCCACTCGCAAGGCGCACACGGGCGCACGCGACCAGTGCGTCGACGTTTCCGGGGGCGAGGCGGGCCAGGCCCTCGGCCGGACCGGCGGCCTCCTCGGCGCGCCCAAGCGCGAGGAGGGCGCGCACCTCGCCGAGCAATGCATCGGCGTCAGCCGGATCGGCGGCCCGGGCTTCGCGGTAGCGTTCGAGCGCCTCGCCGTGGAGTCCCCGCTTGCTGAACAGGTCGCCGAAGAGCACGGCGGCCCGGGTGACGGGCGCGCCACGCTGGATCGCGCGGGTCAGCTCTGCGGAGGCGAGCTCGAGCAGTCCCTTGCTGATATAGTCCCGCGCCAGCGCCAGGGCCGACTCCTCGGCGCCGCGTTCCGGCGCCGGAGCGGGCGACTCGGGAGCGAGCTCGCCGAAGATCCCCTCGAGCAGCGCGGGATCGAAGACGAACTCCTCGCCGACTTCCGTCGCGGTGACGTCCGCGGAAATCTCCGGGACGATCGAGATCATCGGATCTTCGTACTGCAGGTCGATCGTCAGCTGGAATTTCTGCTGGATGTAATAGGGCTCCAGCTCGAGGGCGCGCCGGGTGGCGCGGAGTGCACCGTCGAAGTCGCCGAGCTGGCTGAGCGTGAAGCTCAGGTTGTAGTGTGCGGAGGCGTATTCGGGAGATGCGTCGACGGCCCGCGCGAAGGCGTTCTTGGCGTCCGCGTAGCGCCGCAGCTCCATCAGCACCAGGCCAACCCCGTTCCAGGCCTGCGCATTCTCGTGGTGCTCCGCGAGCACGGCCCGGTACGATTCGAGCGCAAGGGCGTAGCGCCGCGCCTGGAACTGGAGCAGGGCCAGGTTGAGCCGGGCGGCGACCAGGCCCCGTCGCACCTGCAATGCCGCCCGGAATCCGGCTTCGGCTTCGCCGGTGGAGGGATCGTGGGTCAGCAGCACGCCGAGATTGTTCCAGGCGAGCGCATAATCAGAGTCGAGCGAGACGGCGCGCTCGTAGCATTCGCGTGCCCCCTCCCGCCGTCCTGCCTGGTGCAGGCAGACTCCTCGCTCGTTCCAGATCTTCGGGCTGTCGGCGTGCTCCTCGACCAGGGCATCGTACAGCTCGAGCGCGGCCGAGAGGTCCCGCCGCAGGAGGTGCACTTCCGCCATCGCCTGCAGGGTGAGGCGGCGGTCTTCACCGTGCTCGAGCGCCAGCCGGTATTCGTGCAGGGCCTCGACGTAGTAGCCCTTCTGCCGGAAGGCGAGGCCAAGATTGTAGTGCGCCAGGACGCCACCTTCCGCCACCGCGGGGCGCATGGCATCCACGAGCGATTGGCGTGCCGGAGGGGGCCCGTCGGTGGGAGCCTCCAGGGCGAGATTCGCGTGCGCACGGGCGAGGGTGGGGTTAAGCACGATGGCGCGCTTGGTCGCGGCACGCGCCTCCTCGTGGAGGCCCAGGTCGCCCAGCACAAAGGCGAGGAGATAATGCGCGTCGGCGTAATCGGGGTTCTGCGCCACCGCGCGGCGAAGGGTCTCGAGCGCGGCGTCGTTGAGGCCGCGGTTATAGAGGGCCTCGCCATAATAGAAGAGCGCGACCGGACTGTCGGGATCCCCTTCGGCGGCGCGGCGGAACCACTCCTCCGCCACCTCGACGCGGCCGCGCCCCTTCTCCGCGAGACCCAGCTGGAGGAGGGCGGGCAGATCGCCGGGATGCCACGCCAGCAGCGCCTCGAATTCCGCCACGGCCTCGTCCATGTGGCCGAGGGCCCCGTACGCGCGGGCCAGCTCCCAGCGCGCCTCGCGGTCCCCCGGCTCCTTCCGGAGTCGCTCTCTGATTTCGGCGACGCGGCGGTCGTAGTAGCCGGTGGCGCGATAGGCGATCTCCAGGTTGCCCTGGGCCACCTGCATCCTCGGATCGAGCTCGAGCGCCCGGATGAACTCCGCGATGGCCTCGGCGACGAGTCCCTTCTGGTAATACAAAACGCCGAGGTTGTTGTGGGCCCCGGCGTCCGAAGGATCAATGCGGCGAGCAAACGACCGGAGGACCGCGAGGTCGCGTTCAGACAGCGCCGGACCATCCATGGCGTCAGCCGAGGCGGATCGCGTCGAAGATGGCCCGCAGCGAGGCGAGATCGGGCAACAGCAGGAAGTGCCCCATCAACTGATCGGAGGGACCGCCCTCGAACTGGAATTCCGTCTCGACGCAGAAGACGTAATCACGCTCGGTGCCGAAGTTGAGGTAGGTGGACGTCAGAACGGCCGCGCTCTGATCCACGACGAGGCTGGGCACGGACGGCACCAGCATCATGCCCATAAAGTCGCTGAGGGCATTGAGGTAGGCGCTGCTGAGAATATTGCCCACTTCCTTGATCCCGGACTGCTCCATCTCGCCGAAGTCCTTCGTAACGCCAGGCGCGCGGTGCAGGAGGGTGTCGCAGAGCGCGCGGGCCGCCGGTTCAGGGAAAATGAGCAGGGTGCGACCGGTCAGGTCGCCCATCATGTGCATGAGCACCGCGGCCACCACTTCGTCCGGCTGGCCGAGGACCTCGGCCGTGTCTTCGAGGGCGGTGACGGTCACCTCGGGCACGGTGATCATGATCTTTTTGTTGGTCATTTGCGACAGAGCGGTCGCGGCATGACCGGCGCCGATGTTCGCCACCTCCTTCAAGGCGTCGAACTGCAGCTCCTTCAGATCGCGGACGTCTTCCATGCTCATCCCCTTTACACGAGGGCTGCAGCGTCGAGAATCAGCGCCGGGGAGCCGTCGGCGAGGATCGTCGCGCCGCTGAAGAGCGGCGGCGTCCCGCGCGGGGCTTCAAACGGCTCCACCACCACTTCCTGCTGGCCCAGCAGCGCGTCCACCACCACGGCGGAACGCCGATCGCCCACCTCGAGCACGAGTCCCGGCCGGCGCGGCGGCAGCTCGCTCGGCGCGACACCGAGCAGCTCGCGCAGGTGAACGGTCGGAATCACCTGATCCCGGAGCACCAGCGCCTCACGCCCCTGGAACGCTGTCACCGGCTGGGTGTCGTACTCGACCGTTTCGGCCACATACGACAGCGGGAGCAGGTAGCGCTCCCCACCCACCCGCGCGAGCAGCGCCCGCAGGATGGCAAGGGTGATCGGGAGGCGAAGCGTGAAGGACGTCCCCTGCCCTGGTTCCGTCGCGATCTCCACCGTGCCGCCGTGGGCCCGCACCCGCGTCAGGACGACGTCGATGCCTACTCCGCGCCCCGAGACGCTGCTCAACTGCTCGGCCGTCGTGAACCCCGGCCGGGCGATGATTTTGAGCAGCAGGTCATCGCTGACCGTCTCGAGGTCGGCCGCGGCCGCCCCTTCCCGCTTGGCCTTCGCAAGGATCGCCGCCCGGTCGATTCCGCGGCCGTCATCGCTGATCCGGATGGCGACGCTGCTGCGCTCGCGGGTGGCGGACAGGGTCACCCTTCCTTCGGCGGGCTTGCCGGCCGCGACCCGCTCCTCCGGGGATTCGATCCCGTGATCCACCGCATTGCGAAGCACGTGGAGCAGCGGATCGCCGATTTCGTCGAGGATCGCCCGGTCCAGTTCGATCCCCTCACCCTCCATCTCGAAGCGCACCTGCTTGCCGAGCTGCCGGGCCAAGTCCCGTACGGCCCGCGGGAACCGGTCGAACACCTGCCAGACGGGTGTCATCCGGGCCTGGATGATCTCCGACTGCAGGTCGGACACCAGCCGGCTGATCCGCGTGCCCAGTGCCTCGAGCTCGCCGCCCGGCTCGGCCTGCGCCAGCTCGAGCAGGCGGTTTCGCGCCACGACCAGTTCACCGACCTGGTTCATGAGCGCATCGAGGCGCCGGCGGTCTACCCTGACCTGGCCGCTTCTCGCGGCGGCTTGAGCGCGCGCCGCCGCGCCACCGGTCGCCGCCGACGGGACCTGCCATTCCGCCGTCGTCATGACGTCGGCCCCGATCGTGACCGCTTCGATCTCGCCGGCCGCGCGAATGGCGTCGACGATGTCGGCGTCGGACGCTTCCGACTCCAGGCGGAAGCTGAAACGACCGTCGAACGAATCACTCTCGAAGGCCGCGGGCGGCGGCACCACGCCAGATACCGCTCCGAACGCCTCCGCGCGGCGGAGCGCGAGGAACGCCCTCGCTCCGCGCATGATCGCTCCGGCACGTACCTCGACCTGGACCACCCGGCCGACGTCCCGCACCGGCGCGGCGACCTCGGGCGACGCCTGAGCCCACCTGCCCTTCTTTCCCACCTGGCGCGCGGCCGCGGCCGGGTCGTCCGCGGCCGCGGTCAGCACGTCGCCCAGGTCCCCCGCATCGAACTGCGCGTCGCCGTCGGCCGCGGCGATCTCGACGCCGCGTTCCAGCTGGTCCACCGCTCGAAGGAGGAGATCCACCGTGGCGGCAGTTGCCCCCACCCGCCCGGACCGGAGGCTGTCGAGCAGATGCTCGGCGCGGTGAGCCAGGTCCGCCAGGCGGCCGTAGCCCATCGTACCTGCCATGCCCTTCACCGTGTGGATGGCGCGGAACAGGCCGTCGACCGGTTCCCTGGCCGACGGATCGCGTTCCCACTCAAGGAGAAGCCGATTGCACGCGCCGAGGTGTTCGCGGCTCTCGGCGAGGAAAAGGGCGGCGTACTTGGAAAGGTCCATCGCGTCAGCCGAGGACGCGCTGTACGGCCTCGAGCACGCGGGATGGCTGGAAGGGCTTCACGACGAAGTCCTTGGCGCCGGCCTGGATGGCCTCGACGACCAGCGCCTGTTGCCCCATCGCGCTGCACATGAGGATCTTGGCCTCCGGATTGTCGCGGCAGATTTCACGGACGGCGTCGATCCCGCCCATGTCCGGCATGACAATATCCATCGTGACGAGATCGGGCTTGAGCTGGTTGTACTTCTCGACGGCCTGCATCCCGGTCTCGGCTTCTCCGACCACTTCGAAGCCTGCCTGAGTCAGGATGTCACTGATCATGGTCCGCATGAAGATCGCATCATCGCACACCAGGACCGTGTGGCTCACAGATTTCTCCCCGGGCGTCAGGCAGTTCGGGACAAGAGACGCTCGCCACCGACCAGCGGGACGAGCAATGGCGCGAGCAGGGTTTCAGTATCCAGAACAACGAAATGGCGATCGTCGCGACGGCCCACAGCCTTCACCAGTCGCACGTCCACGCCGGGCAGCGACGCTCGTGACTCGAGGTCGGTGGCGGGGAGCTCCATCAGGTCATCGACCTGGCCCACGGCCAGTCCAATGCGCCGTCCGGCGGCCGTCAGCACCAGAATCGCCCCCTCGTGGGCCGGATCCGGCACCCGGGCGAGCAGCCGGTGGGCGTCCACGACGGCCAGGAGGGCCCCCCGAACATTGATCAGCCCGACAACGGCGGCAGGAGCCCCGGGAATGCGCGTGGCAGGTTGGGCGGGGAGGATCTCGTGCGCGGTCGCCGCATAGACTCCGCACGCCAGATCACCCACCTGGAACAGCACCACGCGAACCGTCCGGGGGTCAGCCATCTCTATTAAAGAAAAGAAGATACCGAAGGGGGGCGGATTGGGCAACAGAAATGGCGTCGCCCGCCGCGCAACTGAGCGCCGGCCGGAGGTCGGCGGGCCATTCGGAGGTGAATTCCATTGCATCTCCGCTGACTGGATGCCGGAAGACCAGCTGCGCCGCATGCAGCGCCTGCCTGGGACAGGCCCGTTCAACCGCCTCCGCTGTCGCGCGGGCCGCGCCGGATATCCGACGGCTCCCGCCGGCTCCGTAGACGCGATCCCCCACCACCGGATGACCGATGTGGGCCAAGTGGACGCGAATCTGGTGCGTACGCCCGGTATGCAATTCGAGCCGGAGCAGATCCGCGACGCCGAATCGGGCCACCGCCCAGGCGTCGGTCCGCGCCGCCCGACCGGTGGAGACGACCGCCATCCGTTTCCGATCCGTCGGATGCCGCGCGAGCGGGGCATCGATGATCGTGGGACTCTCGTCGAGATGGCCCCACGCCAGCGCGGCATAGACGCGGCGGATCCGGCGCTCACCGAGCATGTGTCCGAGCCGCCGGTGCGCAAGATCGGTCTTGGCCACCAGCATCAGTCCCGAGGTGTCGCGGTCGAGACGATGGACGATCCCCGGGCGGCCTGCTGCTCCACCGGATAGCGTCGTCCCCCGCGCGACGAGCGCATTGACGAGCGTGTCGTCCCAGTGCCCAGGGGCGGGATGGACCACCAGGCCGGCCGGCTTGTCGATCACAGCCAGGTGCTCGTCTTCGTAGATCACGAGTAGCGGGATGTCGGCCGGCCGGATTTCGCGCGGGGGCTCGAGTTCCGGCAGGGTGACGAGCACGTCATCGCCGCGGGCGAGCGCGCGGGATGCCCGGGCGACTACGCCATTCACCGCGACGCGGCGGTCGGCGACGAGTCGCGCCGCCTGGGTCCGGGAGAGCTGAAGTTGGTCGGCGAGAAAGCGATCGAGCCGTTCGGTACCGTCAGCCAGGACTGTGAATCGGCGGGCGTCGCCCATCGCGGGAGGTCAGGACGCCGAGGCGGGTTCGCGCTCGGCCTCCCGGCTGTCCTCGCGCCACAACGAAATGGCAAGCGCCACGGCTCCGCAGCTGACGGCGATGTCCGCGACGTTGAAGGTAGGCCACCGGAGGGCGCCGACACCGATGTCGAGGAAGTCGACCACACCCCGGCCGCTCCGGATCCGGTCCAACAGGTTGCCCGCCGCGCCGCCTACGAGCAGGCCCAGCGCGAGCTGTCGGAAGCGGTCTCCGGGACGGGCGTCCCGCGACATCCGGGAGAGCACGACGACCGCGAGGACCGCGAGCCCGAGGAAGATCCACCGGGAGTATTCACCGAGATGGAGTCCGAACGCGGCACCGGGATTGTAGACGAGGCGCAACTGGAACCACTCACCGGCCACGCTGATCCCGGCAGACCGGAGCAGGTGCATCTCCGCCAGGACCTTCGTCCCCACGTCGAGCACGAACACGCCCAGCGCGGTGCCGAAGAAAAGGCGCCGGTCACCGGCGCTTGGCATCCTCTTCCTTTTCCTTGCAGCTGATGCAGAGCCGCGCGTGCGGCAGGGCATCGAGGCGCTCGAAGTTGATCTCCGAGCCGCACGTCTCGCAGGTCCCGAAGCGATCCGGGCTGTTGTAGAGCCGGCGCAGGGCCTGGTTCACGTGCCAGAGATAGCGACCCTCCTTGGAGGCCATCAGGAACTGCTTTTCACGCTCCATGGCGTCCGTTCCCTGGTCGGCCATGTGGAATGAGTAGGAGGAAAGGTCGCCATCGGCGCCCTGAAGCGTGGAGTTGAAGGACTCGTCGTAATGCCCGAGCTCCTTCATGACCCGCTCGCGTTCTTCGAGCAATCGCTTCTCGAAATACGAAATCTGCTTCTTGTTCATGCCTCTTCCATCGTAGGTTGTTGCCGGCCTCAGGGCCGATCGCCATCCCATCGTTGAATTCCTACGACCGCGGTGAGCCCGTCCAGCGCGATTTCCTGCTCGGCATCGGGCCGGCCGGCGCGCTCGCCGATATCCAGGCGACGGGCCAGTGTCTCGCCCTTGATGAACGCCGCGTGTGCCCGGACTGCCTCGAGCACGGCCGGCGCACCGTCTACCGCCAGCCGAACCCTCGTCGTGACTTCGTACCCCGCCTCCTTCCGGAGGCGCTGGATCCGGTTGACCAACTCGCGGGCAAATCCCTCGCGGCGGAGCTCGTCGGTCAGCGCGGGGTCGATGGCGGCCACGTACGCCCCGCTGCTCTGCACGACGAGGTCACTGGTCACCGCCCGTTCCACCCGCACATCGTCTGAAAGATACTCAACTTGCTCCCCGTCCACGTCGAGCACCGCCGTGCCTCCGCCCTCCAGGGCCCGGAGCTGTTCGGGGGAGAGGCGATCGGCGGCAGCGGCCACCACGGGGGTCTGCTTCCCGAAGCGACGGCCGAGAGAGCGGAAGTTCGGGCGGGCCCGGAGCCGCACGAGTGCGGCGTCGGAAGCCACCACCTCCACCGACTTCACGTTCACTTCGTGCCGGAGCAATTCGAGGAGGTCGTCGAACCGGGGTCCGCGTACGCCTGATGGCACGGCGACCTGCATCCGGCTGAGCGGCTGCCGGACACCGATCCGAACCTCCTCGCGGGCCGCCCGGCCCAGGGACGCGAGCCGGCGCACGGCGTCCATCCCCCGTTCCAGCCCTTCGTCGCGCGGTGCCCCGCTCTCGGGAAAGCGGGCCAGGTGCACGGTCTCCGCCGTCAGGGCGCGGTGCATCCAGTCGGCCAGAAACGGAGCGGCCGGCGCCAGCAGCCGGCAGCTCGTGACCAGGCACTGGCGCAGCGTCGACACCGCCGCCGGATCCGCTTCGCGGTCCGGCGCCCAGAAGCGGGAACGATTGAGACGGACGTACCAGTTGGAAAGATCGTCCACCACGAAATCCATAATCGCGCGGGTCCCTGCGGTCACATCGTATTCAGACCAGGCGGCGTGCACCGCGTCCACGGTCGCAGCCAGGCGACTGAGGATCCACCGGTCGGCGAGCGTCGGCTCGGCCGCCGGCCCGCCGGGCTGCTGGTCCCCGGCATATTGTGCGAAGAACCGGTACGTGTTGCGGAAGGTGTTGAGAAAGCCGCCGGCGACCTCCGGAATCGTCCGCCTGTCGAATCGCTTGGGCAGCCATACCTGGCTCGAGACGATCAGGTAGAGCCGCACGACATCGGCCCCGAATTCCTCCAGCATCTCCCAGGGATTGACGACATTGCCCTTGCTCTTCGACATCTTCTGGCCGTCGGCATCGAGTATCAGCTCGTTGACGATGACATTCCGGTATGCCGGCGCGTCGAAAGCAGTCGTCGCAATCGCAAGGAGCGAATAGAACCAGCCACGGGTCTGGTCCACGCCCTCACAGATGTAGTCGGCCGGGAAGTGTGCCTTGAACTCGGCCTCGTGCTCGAACGGGTAATGCCACTGCGCGTAGGGCATCGATCCGGAGTCGAACCAGGTGTCGATGACCTCGGGTGCCCGTCGCATCTGCCCGCCGCAGGCACAACTCCACTCATACCGGTCGATGAACGGCTTGTGCGGGTCGAACGCCTCCGGCAGCGGCCGTCCCCAGCGTTCGGCGAGCCGGCGATAGCTCCCGATCACCTCGATATGCGAGGCGTCACGGTCGCAGGACCACACGGGGAGCGGTGTGCCCCAGTAGCGGTCCCGCGAGAGCGCCCAATCGACATTGTTCTCCAGCCATTCACCGAACCGGCCCGAGCCCACCTCGGGAGGATGCCAGTGCACGCCCGCGTTGTGGGCCAGCATTTGATCCTTGAGCGCCGACGTACGGATGAACCACGAATCGCGCGCGTAATAGATCAACTTGCTCTGGCAGCGCCAGCAGTGGGGATAGCTGTGGATGTACTGCTCTGTATGGAGGTGCCTGCCCTCGGCCTTGAGCCTCCTGGTGATGAGCTCGTTCGTCTCATCAGCAGTCACCAGCCGGCCCTCGAGCTCCGGCCAGGTCGTGCCCTGGAAGGTGCCGTCGGCCGCGACCGGCCGCAGCATGGCGAGACCGTTCGCCTGGCCCGCGGCATAGTCATCCGCCCCGAACGCCGGCGCCATGTGCACCAGGCCTGACCCCTCGTCGGCCCGGACGAAATCGCCCGGAACGATCACGCTGTGGACCCGGTCGGACGGAAGCGGGACGACGTCCAGCGGCCGGCGGTAGTGGATTCCGACGAGCGCAGATCCCTTCACCGTTGCCAGCAGCTCGCCCTGATCGAGGTGCCCGCCGCCTCGCGTGGGGATGGCCGCAGCGCGCGGAACCGCGGCGACGAGTTTCCGCGCCGTCCCCGTCTCGGCACCTGTGTAGGCGTACACCCCATAGTCGAGATTCGGATGCACCGCCACCGCGACATTCGAGGGCAGCGTCCAGGGAGTCGTGGTCCACACCACCAGCTCGCGGCCTGAACCGTCTTCCAGCGGAAGGGTGATGTAAATCGCCTTGTCGCGAACTTCCTCATACCCCAGCGCGAGTTCGTGGCTCGAAAGCACCGTGCCGCAGCGTGGGCAGTACGGCAGCACGCGGTGGCCCCGGTACAGGAGCTGGCGCTCATGGAGGCGGTGGAGGATCCACCAGACGCTCTCGATGTATTCCCTGCTGCAGGTGATGTACGGATGCTCGTAGTCGAGCCAGTACCCGATCCGATCCGACAGGCGCTCCCACTCGGACTGGTATGTGAAGACGCTCTCGCGGCAGAGGGCATTGAACCGCTCCACACCGTAGGCTTCGATGTCCTTCTTGCCGCTCAGCTTGAGTTGCTTCTCTATTTCGATTTCGACCGGCAACCCGTGGGTGTCCCAGCCCGCGATCCGCGTGACCGACCGGCCCTGCATCGCCTGGTAGCGGCAGATGAGGTCCTTGATCGTGCGCGACATCACATGGTGGATCCCGGGGCGCCCGTTCGCGGTCGGTGGTCCCTCGAAGAACACGAAGGGCTGCCCACCCTCACGGGCCGCGATCGTGCGGTGGAAGAGCTCCTCGGCCCGCCAGGTTTCGAGCAACTCCTGCTCGAGCTTGTCGGCGCTCAGGTCCGGAAGCGGGGGGAACCCCATCAGGCGCACCGCTCCACGAGCCCGGTCACGAGCCGGCCCAGCGCCGGCTCGGCCCCCCGCGCGACCGCGAGGATGCGTTCGAGGGCGACCGGCTCCAGGGAATCTGGGAGGCACATATCAGTAACCACGGAGATCCCGACAACGCGCAGACCTTCATGCCGCGCCACGATGACCTCGGGCACCGTGGACAT
>DASTCF010000175.1:0-28536 GCA_035711365.1 Gemmatimonadales bacterium | reverse complement strand
CGTCCGTGTTGAGGGCGTCCGGCGGCCATGAGTGGGCAGCGGATGACTTGAGCCCATGGCCTCAGGATCAGGAGTCAGGATACGATGTCGCAGGCTGAACCCGCTAGGGGCCGCCGAACCAGGCCAACAGGTGGAGTCGATTCGGCGCCGGCCACCTCGGCGGCATTTGCCGAACTGGTTCTCGTGCCGGGCGCACTCCATACCGTGTTCCAGCCGATCCTCCGGTGTGGCACCAGTGGCCGGACCCTCCACGCATTCGAGTGCCTGACTCGGGGGCCCGCCGGCACACCGTACGTGGAAGCCCCGGCACTGTTCGGCACTGCGCGCCAGTGGCACCTCGAGGCCGAACTGGATCGGGCCTGCGTGGTCACGGCCCTGCGGACGGTCGCGGACTATTCGATCTCGTCGGCACTGTTCATCAACGTGCACCCGTTCACCCTCATGTCGGACCCCATCTTTCCCGTCCGGCTCGTAGCCATCGCGGCAGAATACTCGATCCCGCCGACACGCCTGACGGTCGAGGTGATCGAGCACGGTCGGGACTGGGATGCGCGGTCGCTTGCGGTCGGCGTGCAGGCGCTGAGGCGACTCGGCGTGCGGGTGGCGCTGGACGACTTCGGGGCCGCGCCGGCCGATGCCCTGGCGGGCGCCTGCCGCCCCGACGTCGTGAAGTTCGATGAGCGCCTGTTCCGGGGGGCCGAAGAGGGGACCATTGAGCACCATCGCCTGACCTCCCTTGTCGAGGAGGCTCGGCAGGACGGAATTCAGGTGATCGTCGAACGCGTTGACGGGGAGGCGGATCTCCTCCTCGCGTCCCGCCTTGGCATTGATCTCGCGCAAGGACACTTTCTCCACCGTCCGTTGGCAGCGGATGCAGCGGCCTGGCGGCTGTGCCCCAGGGGTTCGGCGGAGCGATGGAACAGTATTGGGTGCAACGGGGGGATGGCGTGACCCACCCGGGAGGGAGGCCGCGAGTCCTCATCGTCGACGACTCATCGACCTATCGGCTCTGGCTCGGCATGATGCTGCAGGATCGGTACGAAGTGCACATGGCGGACGATGGCGACACCGGCGTGAGTGCGGCACACACCGTGCAGCCGGATCTCATTCTGATGGATGTCATGATGCCCCGGTTCGATGGCCTCTCCGCGTGCCGCGCGCTCCGCAGGCATCCGGCGACCTGTCACATCCCCCTCATCCTCGTGAGTTCTCCGGCCGATGAATGGGACGTGGCGGCAGGGTACAGCAGCGGGTGCAGTGACTGCCTCACCAAGCCGTTGGACCAGCTCGAACTGCTGGCCAAGGTCGAGTCCTGGCTGAGACTCCTGCCTCCCGGCGCCTAGGTTCCCAGAAGCGCCCGATACCTCGCTGCCTCGGCCGGCTTGCCCCAGGACCGGTAGAGCTCCACCAGGTCCTGCAGCGCCTGCTGCCTCACGAGCCCGTAATACCAGCCCTCGGCCTCGCTGAGTGTGCCATAGCTCCTGACGAGCAACGGTTCCGCTTCGGCCCGGCGCCCCATCTTGAGGAGGCAATGCCCCAGTAACCGCTGTGCCCTCGCGGTTCTGCGGTCCTCGACACCCACGCTTGCGATCCGGATGTCCAGGGCCTCGCGCAGCAGCGGCTCAGCCTCCGCCGCCCGGCCCTGATCGGTCAGGGCGCTGCCCACGCCCATGAGGGAGCCCGCAATGAAGACGTGACCGGGGGGAAGAGTGGCCCGATAGATCGCGAGCGCCTCCTTATATGCCTGCTCCGCCCCGACCGGATCCCCCTTGTCCAGCAGCAACTCCGCCAGGTTGCCCCAGCTCTCGGCGACGCTCGGATGCGTTTCTCCGAGCCGCCGCCGGCGCAATGCGAGCGCCTCGCGGTGGAGTGGCTCCGCTTCTGCGTACCTGCGCTGATACTTGAGCACGGCAGCCAGATCATTCAGCGCTTGCAGTGTGGTCGGGTGATCGTTGCCAAGTGAGCGCTGCCATCCTGCGAGCACGACGCGGAATTCCGCCTCCGCGCCCCGCAGGTCGCCCCGCCCGTACTTGAGCGTCGCCAGATCGCTCACCAACTGGATCGTCTCGGGATGATCGGGGCCGAGCCGGGTCCGGAGAATCTCGATCGCCTCGAGGGTGAGCGATTCGGCCTCGGCATACTCTCCCTGGATCTGAAGGGTAGTGGCCAGGGTCTGGAGCGCGTGAGCCACTTCCGGATGCCCGGCAGGGTAGACCCGCCTCCGACGGTCGACGACTTCCCGTTCGAGCCGGATCGCTTCCTCGAATACCCCCTGCTTCTCGCGCAGGGTGGCCAGGTGGAGCAGCGAGGTGATGACCTGGGGATGATCGGGATCGAGAACCGAGCGCCGTAGGGCGAGCGACTCCTGAAAGCTGGAATCGGCAGCGGGGAAGTTCCCGGCGTCCTCCCGGACCAGGCCGAGATTATCCAGGTCCTCCGCGATCCGCAGCGGGTCGGCACCCCACTGGTCGCGATCGATCCGCAGGGCGTCCCGATACAGAGATTCCGCCTGGACGTACTCCCCTCTCAGCCGTCGGACCGACGCGAGCGCACCCAGGGCGGTCGCCACCGCGGTGTCCCCCGGGCCGCGCTTCCATGCGACGATCCGGTGCGCCCGGACGAGCATCGAATCGGCCCGGTCGTAGTCGCCGCGGGCCGCAAGCACCGAGGACCAGTCCATGAGCCGCGCCGCCACGACTGGATTCGCCTCGCCGTACGTGGCGCGGGCGACCTGCACGGCACGCCGGAGCAGGCTGTCGGCCTCGGGGTACAGCCCGAGGTCCCGGTGGATGACGCCGAGCACTCCGAGCAGCTCGACCTGGAGCTCCGGCTGCCGCGCGAGGCCGGTGTTGATCCGGGACGCACCGCGTGCCAACAGCTCGCGCGCGGTGATCTCCCGGCCGCGCGCCTCTTCGGGCTTCGACACCCGGAACAGGCTCACGACAAAGTCCTTCACTTCGCGAGCCTTGGCGGCCTCCCGCGCCGTCGCGCGGGCCTGCCAGAGCGTCCCGCCGAGCCCGGCGGCGAGTGCCAGGAAGAGGACCGCGACGCCGGCGACGACGTACCGATGGCGTCCGAGAAACTTGCGCGTCCGATAGGCGGCGGAATCGGGGCGGGCGCGGACCGGCCGGCCTGTCCGGTGGCTGTCGAGGTCTTCGAGCAGTGCCTCGACGGAGTGATAACGCCGTGCCGGATCCTTCCGCAGGGCCTTGAGCACGATGAGGTCGAGGTCCCCCTGCAGGCGGCGCGCCTGCGGTGATCCGCGGACCACGGCGCTCGGCAACTCGGGCTCGACCTCGCAGATCACCCGCTCGGTCTCCGCCGGGGTCCGGGCGGTGAATCGGTGGGCCTGGCGCCCCGTGAGCAGCTCGTACAGCACCGCACCCAGCGCGTAGACATCGGTGGCGGTGGTGACGGTCTCGCCACGCACCTGTTCGGGGGCCGCATACTCCGGCGTCATTCGCCGAAGCTCCGTGTGCGTCAGGGCCTCCTCCTCGGGTTCCTCGTGCAGCAGCTTTGCGATGCCGAAATCCACCAGTTTTACGTTGCCATCAGCGGTCACCAGAATGTTCGAGGGTTTGAGGTCGCGATGGACGACGAGGTTCTGGTGCGCATACTGCACCGCCTCGCACACGTCTCGGAACAGCCCCAGGCGCCCATCGATGTCGAGATGCAGGGATTCGCAGTAGCGGTTGAGCGCCAGGCCGTCCACGTATTCCATGGCGAACCAGGGCTGGCCATCCGTGGAGACGCCGCCGTCGAATAACCGGGCAATGTGCGGGTGATTCAGATGGGCGAGGACCTGTCGCTCGGCGCGGAAGCGGCGCTGAATGTCGTCACTGTCCATTCCGCGCTTAATCAGCTTCAGGGCGACCCGCTGCTCGAACTGCCCGTCGGCCCGTTCGGCCAGGTACACGACCCCCATTCCGCCGTGCCCCAGTTTCCGCGCCAGACGGTAGGGCCCGATCTGGGTGCCCTCGAGATCCTGCCCGTCGGCCTCCGCCGCCTCGTCGATCAGCTCGGCGGCGAAGACGGCGGCCGGCAGCTCCAGGAACAGGTCGGCTTCGGCGCCGGCCAGCATCGCCTCGACATCGGCCAGCAATCCGGCGTCCCCACCGGCGGCCTCGCGCACATAAGCCGCACGCGCGGCAGGCTCCATCTCGAGCGCCACATCGAGGATCGCCTCCACCCGCCGCCACCGCTCGAGATCAAACCTCGTGGCACCCTCCGCCGGTTCGCCGCCTTGCCCTCGGACGTCGGCCCGCAGTACTCGTTGCTCACGCCGTCAGTTGCTGGTGCAGCCACCCCTTCGCCTTGAGCCAATCCCGCCTCACGGTCCGGGCCGTGACCCCGACCACTTCCGCCGTCTCATCCTCGGTCAGCCCGCCAAAGAAGCGGCACTGCACAATCTGCCCGAGACGCGCATCGACGCTCTCGAGATCGGTCAGCGCTTCATCCAGGGCGAGGAGCGCCTCGGCGCGGTCCTCGAGCGCGAGTGCACCCTCTTCCAGGGTCACGACGCGCTGGGCTCCCCCGCGCTTGGCGGCGCGGTGGCGCCGGGCGTAGTCCACGAGAATCTGCCGCATCGCCCGGGCAGCGATGCCGAAGAAGTGAGCGCGATCCTGGTATTCGACGCGGGTCTGATCGACGAGGCGGAGATAGGCCTCGTGGACGAGGCCGGTGGTGGCAAGGGTGTGGCCGGTCCGCTCGCGGCGGAGGGCCCGCCGGGCGATGCGTCGCAGTTCTTCGTAGACCAATGGGAACAGCCGATCCATGGCCCCTGACTGGCCGTCACGCAACTCGAGCAGCAGCAGGGTGACCGGCTGGGTGTCGGAGGAAGGGGGAGATTCGGATTGCCGCATTGGGGACGGGGGCTCCGGCCCCAAGGTACGTGCCACCCGGGGGCTCCGCAATCACCCGGCCGCGGGGTTCCTGGCGGTCGGGCGGGGCCAATGTCCGGATTTCGGGTCCGCCTGCGCACCACTTGATGAGCCGAACAATCGGCCTCACAACCCCAAGATCGGCAACGGCGGCCGGGCCGCCGAGCCACGGAGGAACCAATGCAGAGCCCCCTGAAGATCGCGAGCCGTCTCCTCTTGAGCCTCGTCCTGACCGCCGCCGCCGCATGCAGCGGGGACGACGGTGGCAGCACCGGGCCCTCGACCCCGCCCCCGAGCGGGGAGGTGAGCGGCACCTACAGCCTGACGCAGGTTCGAACCAACGGCAACCTCGGAGGCGGCGGCTCCAGCCTCCCAGTGACCTTCACCGATGGCGCAGGAAACGAGCTCAAGTTCGTGAGCGGGACGCTGGTGATGGGTGCGGATGGGTCGTTCGACCTCGACGTGCAGGCGACGTACAACGGCGGTGCGGTGACGATGACGGACTACGGCACCTATTCGGCCGCGGGGAACAGCATCGACTTCAACTCGCAGAAGTCCACGCCGCGCCTCTCGACGGGCACGCTCAGCGGGAGCAAGCTGACTGCGAACGCCCAGTTCGGCGGAATTCCCTTCGAGATCGACGTCGTGCGGTAGGGTGGACACAACGCAGTGCGGCCACGTCACCAGCCCCCGGTGGCGTGGCCGCGTCCTTCCGCCTCTTCCGCCCATCTGCCCATCTTCTCAAAACGCCTCCGTGAAATTGAAATACACCGCCGGCTCGAATACGTCCCCATCGGAGTAGAACTCCTTGCCGAAGCCGATGTCCATCCGGACGCTCATCCTCGGCTGCACTTCGAAGCGGTACCCCACGCCCCAGTTGGGGAGGATGTGATCGAAGCCCCCCAGATCCTCGCCGACGGACCCTCCACCCACCCACCCGACGACCCCGTGCCGGCTCAGGCCGCCGGGGCGCTTCGCGCTCGTGAACTGGTGGCGGTATTCGACGATCGCATACACCATTGCCTTGTCCCGATAGCGGCCCTGCCGGTATCCGCGCAGGTCTGTTGAGCTGCCGAGCTGGGAGAGTTCGGCCCAGGGGACGTCGCCGCGTGAACTCCGCGTGCGGACGGTCCAGCCGAGCGTCCGCCCGGGGCGGCCCAAGGGGCGGTACTGCCGATAGTCTATGTCGTACACCTGGTAGGTGTTGTTCCCGCCGAGGGTCGTGCCATAAAAGAGGGCCTGGGCGTTCAGGTACAGACCCTTCCAGGCGTTCGCGGCGATGTCCCGGCTGTCGAACTGGAACACCACACCGGTGCCCGAGTTGAGATTGGTCGCCCCGAACTTCTGGTAATAGGGGTCCTCGGCCATGCCCGGACTCACGTCCGTCGCGGTCGTCGAGTTGAAGTCGAGCGCCCCGCCGACCATGATCGTCGGCGTGAACCGGAAGAGGACCTTGGGGAACAGCGCCCAGGAGGATCGCTGATATGAGGTGGTCGAGTCGCCCTCGGGAGCCTGCCCCGCCTCGTACCCGACACCCCAGTACTCATCGGGCATGTCCTTGTACGCGAAGTCCACGAACAGGCGGAGTTCGTCCCCGCGCAGGTAGGTGCTCAGCTTGGCATTGGCGTTGATGGCCCCGGTCGTGGAATAGCTCCCGTTGACGGTGAGCGTGGAGCGCTGGACCGGCTCCTGCGAGCCTCGCTTTAGAATGGGAGCCGGCCGGAAGCTCATCAGGGCTCCGAGCGTCAGCAGTCCGCCCATCTCCGGCGTGTAGCCCGGGGCGATAAACGGCGTGATCAGCAGCCCCTTGTTATCGACGGGGGCGGAATCGGCCGAGGCAGGTTGCTGGGCGGCGAGACTGCCCCCCGTGAACAGGAGGAGAGGCAGCCAGGACACCAGGGAGCGCACAGGGTTCACTACTTCAACTCGATCGTCACCCCGTGAATCCGGCCGTTGAACCGGCTCAGGTGCGACGTGTAATCCTCCGATACCGGCGTGCCGAGGTCCATGCCTACGTCCGCACCCTCCATCGCGAAGGTGTTCGGAGTGGTCCGGTCGATGCGGCCCTCCGCGACCTTCCTGTCGTTCACGAAGATGGCGCCGGTGCCACCCTTGCCTGGGCCTCCGCCGTCATACGTGAACTCGTAGCGGATCGTCGTACGGCCCGCTGGAAAACGCTGCGCGGAGCTTACCGCGTAGCGGAAGCGGCCGACCAGGTTGTGCTGGTAGAGGACTCGGCCACCCGTCATGTAGAGGCTCCAGCCCCCGAACCGGCCGCCCTGCGCGATGATCACGCCCTGGCCGTTCGCCGGCAGCTCGACGTCCGCGGTGATGACGTGAGACCGGTTCTTCACGTTGATGAATGCGTTCTCCATCATTCCCGTCATTCCCTCGCCCAGCGTGAGGGTCGTCCGTTCACCCATGAGGTCCGGCCGGCCAGCCACGGCGGCGTCGAATCGCTCGACCTTCCGGTCGTCGATGGGCAGGACGTTGTATTTCTTGGCCTCACGGAGGAACACGTCCTGGAGCTCCTTGAGTTTGGCGGGGTTCTCCGTGGCCAGGTCGTGGGAAAGACTGAAGTCCTCCTGCACGTTGTAGAGCTCCCACACGTCCTCGGCGAGCGGATGACGAGGCTTGAAGGCCCAAGGCTCGCTGTGGATCGTGCCGGCGAACCATCCTTCATGGTAGATCGCGCGATTGCCGAACATCTCGAAATACTGCGTCGTGCGGCGCGAGGGTGCCGCCGAATCCGCAAGGCTGTACAGCAGGCTGATCCCCTCGATCGGGTGCTGTGTGATCCCGTTCACCTCGCGCGGCTGGGGAAGGCCGGCAGCTTCGAGCACCGTGGGCGCGATATCAATGACGTGCCCGAACTGGCTTCTGAGTCCGCCTCCGCCCTTGATGTGCTTCGGCCAGGAGATCACCATCCCGTTGCGCGTCCCGCCGAAGTTCGACGCGACCTGCTTCGTCCAGGTGAACGGGGCGTCGCCCGCCACAGCCCAGCCGGCCGCGTAGTGGTTGCTCGCCAGCGGGCCGCCCAGCTCGTCGAGGTGCGGGAGGACGTCTTCCACGAGCTCTTCCATGCCGTTGAAGATGCTGAACTCGTTGAACAAACCGTTCATGCTGCCCTCGGCGCTGGCTCCGTTGTCTCCCACGATGTAAAAGATCAGCGTGTTGTCGAGCTCGCCGAGCTCCTCGATCGTCTGAATCAGCCGGCCCACTTCGTGGTCCGCCTCCTCGCCGAAGCCAGCGAACACTTCCATTTGGCGAGCGAAGAGCCGCCGAGCATCGGCGGGGAGGGTGTCCCAGTCGGCGATAGCAGCTGGCTTGGACGCGAGCCGGGTCCCCGGCGGGATGACGCCCAGCTCGAGCTGGCGGCGGTACGTCTGCGCGCGCAGGCTGTCCCATCCCGAATCGAACCGGCCGCGGTAGCGTTCGATCCACTCGCGGGGCACCTGGTGGGGCGCATGGGTCGCGCCCGTGGCAAAGTACAGGAAGAACGGCTTGTCCGGTGCCATGGCGTGCTGGGAGCGCATCCATGCGGTGGCCTGGTTCGCCAGGTCCGTGGTGAAGTAGTAGTTCGGATCCTCCGGCGGTTCGATCTTCGCGGTGCCGTGCCAGAGCTCCGGCGTCCACTGATCGGTCTCGCCGCCGATGAACCCGTAGAACTCCTCGAACCCTGATCGGGTCGGCCAGCGGTCGAAGGGTCCGGCCGTGCTGACCTCCCACGGTGCCGTCTCGTGATACTTGCCGAAGGCCGCGGTGTTGTATCCGTTGAGCCGGAGAATCTCGGCGAGTGGCGTGATGTCCTGCGGTCGCACGCCCGTGTTGCCCGGGAACGCCGTGGCCAGCTCCATGATGGCGCCGGTGTTGGTCGAGTGGTGATTCCGTCCGGTGAGCAACGCCATGCGGGTCGGGGAGCAGAGCGCCGTGGTGTGGAAGTTGTTGTAACGCAGCCCACCCTCGGCGAGCTGCGCCAGGTTCGGCATGTTCACGGGCCCGCCGAACGTGGACGACTGGCCGAAGCCCATGTCATCGATCAGCACGATGACCACATTGGGCGCACCGTCCGGTGCCCTCACCTCGAAGCGCGGAGGTGCCTTGGCGTTCCGCGCGTCGAGCTCGGTGATCGGCGGGTACTTGGGCTCGGCAATCGGCAGGACGGTGCGGTCCACGGTTGCGCCGGTGCCCGTCGGCGGCGTCGATGGACCCTGGCAAGCAAGCAGGGCGCCCACGATGAGCGCGGGCCACACGATTTTCGGCCTCATGGGTCGGGTCGGAAGCATTGGGGGTCTGCTCCTTGAGGGGGAATGGCTGTTCGGCCCCGAATCCGGGAGGCATTCAGGCGGTGTTGCAGTCCCAAGCGCGATGTGAAGGGGACGATCTGAGGTTAATCTGCCCCGCGAGGACGGGCAAACCGGCAGTCCCGGGCGAGCCACCCCCTGAGATCAGCGCGAAGGGGCAACCGGTTCGAAGCGCGCCGTGAAGTGCCGGAGCCACGGAGCCTGCTCGACGATACGGTAGCCGTGAATCGCCTTGCGCCGCGCGGCCACCTCCGCGATCACCTCGCCGACGTAATCCACGTGGCTCTGGGTGTAGGTCCGCCGCGGGATCGCGAGCCGCACCAGCTCCATTGCGGCGGGCGACTCGGTCCCATCCGGATTGCGCCGGCCGAACATCACGGATCCGATCTCGACCCCGCGCACGCCGCCGCTTCGATACAGCTCCACCGCCAGCGCCTGCGCTGGGTACTTCGATGCCGGGATGTGCGGCAGCAGTGCCTTCGCGTCCAGGTAAACCGCATGGCCGCCCGGCGGCCGCACCGTGGGTACGCCCGCCTCCGCGGCGCGTTCGGCCAGGTACGCCGTGGACCGGATTCGGTATTGCAGGTACGCCTCGTCGAGCACCTCCTCCAGCCCCACGGCGATGGCCTCCATGTCGTACCCAGCAAGCCCGCCGTACGTCGTGAAACCCTCGGTGAGAATGAGGAGATTGCGGGCCTCGCGCGCCACCCGCGTGTCGTTGAGCGCCAGGAAGCCGCCGATGTTCGCGAGCCCGTCCTTCTTGGCCGACATCGTGCAACCATCGGCGAGGGCGAACATCTGGTGGGCGATGTCCCGGGGCGACCGGTCGCCGTATCCGGGTTCCCGGAGCTTGATGAAGTAGGCGTTCTCCGCGAAACGGCAGGCGTCGAGGAAGAACGGAAGTCCGTGGCGGTCGCACACCCCGCGCACCTCGCGCAGATTCTGCAGTGAGACGGGCTGACCGCCGCCTGAGTTGTTGGTGACCGTCATCATCACGAGCGGGATGTTGGCCGGTCCCACCTCGCGGATCGTCGCCTCGAGCAGAGCGATGTCCATATTCCCCTTGAATGGATGCTCGGACGCCGGCACGCGCCCTTCGGCGATCACCAGGTCGCGGGCCTCGCCGCCGAGGTATTCGATGTTGGCACGGGTGGTGTCGAAGTGGGTGTTGTTGAGCACGACCTGGCCCCGCTTCACCATCACGGAGAAAAGGATATGCTCCGCCGCGCGACCCTGGTGGGTGGGAATCACCTCGCGATACCCGGTGAGCGCGCTCACGACGTCCCGGAAGCGGTAATAGGACCGGCTCCCGGCGTAGGACTCGTCTCCGTCCATCATCGCGGCCCACTGCGCCGACGACATGGCTCCGGTGCCCGAATCGGTCAGCAGGTCGATCAGCACCTCGTCGCCGTGCAGCCCGAACAAGTTGTACCCGGATCGGAGGAGCGCGGCCTCGCGCTCCTCCAGTGTCGTGTGCCGGATGGCCTGGGTCGCGTGGATCCGGAATGGCTCGATGATCGTGTGAAAGGGCATGGGACTCCGCTGGCTTGCAGGGCAGGGGTGAGACCAGGGCCAGCCGGAAAGGTGAGGCTCCCTGTGTGAAGCAATGGTGAAGAACGGGACAACCCACCCCTGCTACCTTTCAGCACCCGCTCCCTGGGTTCCCATGAAGTCGCTTCTCCGATTCGCGCTCGCCCTGATCGCCGGATTCATGCTTGCCCCGGCGCTCCCGGCCCAGACCGAAGACGCCTGGCCCCGGATGGGAGGCGGAAGAGGCCGCCGGGGATAAAGGAGAGGGCAGGGAAGCGTGAAAGTGCCAAGGCATGTCAGGGAGGCTTCATGGAAGAATCGCCGCTCGCGCCGTCCGAGCTGATCGGCACCTGCTACGCCACTCTTGCGTTCGAGATCGGCCAGAACATCGACCTCGAGCGGTGCGAGCGGCTCCTCCCTCCAGCGGAGCGCCAGCGGGTGCGGAGCCGCCGCCGCGTCCCCCACTACTTCGAGTACCACCCCGCACCGCTTCGGCTCCCCCAGGAGCCGCCGGCCTTCGGCAGCGCCGGCCTGGCCATCGCGCGGGTGGACGTGGTGCTCTTTGACTTCGGAGCTGCGGCCGTGAACTACGCGTTGCCGTACCGCGGCGGCCTGGAGGGACTCGCGCGGGTCAGCGCGGCGCTGCAGGAGACCGCCGCACTCGCCGCCGATGCGCGCGCCCGGCTCGAGCAGCTCGTGGAGATGCTGGGCCCGGCCATCGACCGCCCCCGCGTCGCGGAATTGGTCGAAGACTACCTCATCTTCCAGATCGACCGCCTGGCCGACGGCGTTCGGCCGAGCGACCTGTGGCAGGGCGCGTCACGTGTGCGGGCAGCTCAGATTCTGCGCGGCGCCGACGAACCCCTGTCTCAAGAAGAAGTCGATGACGCCCTGAATCTCCGCCTTTCCTTCGGGCCTGATGATCTCACCATGGTGGACTGGAACGCTTCCCTGGTCTGCGACCCGGA
This sequence comes from Gemmatimonadales bacterium, assembly GCA_035711365.1. GTDB lineage: Bacteria > Gemmatimonadota > Gemmatimonadetes > Gemmatimonadales > GWC2-71-9 > DASTCF01. The sequence continues at coordinate 16,854 of DASTCF010000175.1, read as the reverse complement.
GCCCGAGGAAACCCGTGTGCTCCTCGAGTTCGCCAACGTGCAGCTGCTTGAGCTCCGGCACCTCGATGGCGAGCTGGACAAGGTGATCGACCGCGCCTGGGAATCCCTCGCCCGCACCGAGCGGGGCTGGTGGCGCACCCTCAGACCACCCGTGTCGACTCTCCGGCACCTGGGAGAGCTGCAGATGGACAGCGCCGTCCTCTTCGAACGGGTCTCGAGCGCGGTGAAATTGGTCGGCGATCGGTTCCTCGGCCGGGTTTACGTGGCCGCCTCGCAGCGCTTCCACTTCGCCGACTGGGATCGGGCCATCTCACGCAAGCTCGCCGTGATGGAAGGGATCTACCAGAAGCTCTCGGACCGGGTCACCGCCCGACGGCTTGAAGTGCTGGAGTGGATTGTCATTCTGCTCATCGCGGTGGAAGTGGTGTTCAGCCTCCTATAACTTGCACCACTCGTGGCCCCGAAGCGCGTGCCCATGCAGCGCACCTCCGGCCATGCTCCACCGCCTGGACAAAGCCTCATCCCAGCTTCACGGATTCTCCACCACTACCCCCCCAGCTTGCGGCGGAATCCCTGCGTCTCCCCTGGAGGGTCCAATGACTCACACAACCCAGATTCGTCCGATCCTGCTGCCGCTCGATGGATCGGAGGTAGCCGAGCAGGCGCTGCCAGTCGCGGCTTATCTGGCCCGGCAAGCCGGTGTGGCCTTGCACCTCGTAACGGTCGAGGAACCCCTCTCGCCGTTGGTTGCGGCTGCGGAGTATGGCGGACAGACCAGCGGGTTGCTCGAAGAAGACAAGGCGCGGTTGACAGAATACCTGGAGCACGCGCGTGCCGCGGCGGAGGCAGCTGGGGCGCCGGTGGTGGACACCACTCTGCTCCACGGTGGAGCGTCGGTCGCTCTCGCCGAGCAGATCACCGGCAGCAGGATCGGCCTGGTGGTGATGACCACCCACGGACGGACCGGCATCAGCCGCTTCTGGCTTGGCAGCGTGGCAGACCGGCTGCTCCGGACGGTGTCGGTGCCGGTACTGCTTCTGCGCCCCCGCGAGACGACGCAGGCGACGGCGTACCCGCGGATCCTGGTGGCGTTGGATGGAGAGCTGGACAAGGAAGTTCTTGACGCCGCCGAGGCCGTTGCGGGACTCATGCCGGAGCCGCCTGCGCTGACGCTGCTTCGCGTGGTCGAACCTCCGCTACCTGGCCTCACTCGGCTCGCTGTGCAACCAGCCCATCTCGGCTCCGATTGGGCCCGTCGGCGCGAAGTCGAGGCTCGGAAGTACCTCGCCCGGCTGGCGGATCGGCTTCGCGCCGAGGGCCGCGCGGTGTCGACCAGGGTTCTCGTCGGGCGCCCGGTGCACGATCAGATTCTCGAAGCGGCCTCCGAGATGTCGGCCGACCTCATCGTCCTGGGCACACACGGTGCCCGCGGCCTCGAGCGGCTCATGCTCGGGAGCGTCGCGGACAAGGTCGTGCGGAAGTGCGCGCTCCCGCTCCTGATCGCGCCTGTGCTGCGGCGGGCCCGGCGCGCGCGGCCGAAACGGCAATCCGCGAGGAGCGCCGCGGTGCCCCTGGCCGGCTGACCCGCCTCTGGCAGCGCGGGTAGGGCACCACCGTGCCCGCCGTCGCGAACTCGGGAAGCCGGGGCCGCCTTAGTCAGTTCCTCGCTTCCCGACTTCCCCGCCGAGTCGCTTCCCCGCGACCACCCTCAAGGACTCCAGCTCCAGGATCCTCGGGTGATTGTCCGGGACCGACGCCCGGTAGACTTCGATGGCCTGTGCGAACAGCGAGTCGGCTTCCCGCGGCCGCCCAGCCTCCAGCGACACCTGGCCCAGGAACTGGTACATGATCGCCACGAGGCCATGCCGGTCGCCCAGCGCCCGCAGCCGGAGCTCCAGCGCCTCCTCGCCCAGTGCAGTCGCCTCGTCGTAGCGGCCCTGTGCCCGGCGGATATTGGCCAGGGTACTGAGCGGCCCCGCCGTCGCCACATGCCCGGCGCCCCGCAGCCGGCGATGCAGCACCAGCGCATCGGTCGCCATCGCGGCGGCCTCATCCAGCCGCCCCTGCGCCAGCAGCTCCGATGCCAGGTTCTCCATCGCCACCGCGACGCTGGGGTGATGGTCGCCCAAAACCGTCCGAGTGATCCTGAAATACCTCCGCCAGAGCCTCTCCGCCTCGACGTGATCACCCTGCTCCGACCGCTGCGTGGCGAGGCTTCCGAGGACATGCACCAGGAACATATTGTCCGGGCCCATGGCGGCTTCCTCGATCGCGAGGGCCGCGCGATAGAGCGACTCGGCCTCCACCGGCCGTCCGAGGAACTCCTGATACAGGTCGCCGAGTTGCACGATTGCTGCGGCCGTCTGCGGGTGGCGCGGGCCGGACACCGACGTCCGGAGGGCGATCGCTGCCTTGGTATTCGCCTCTGCCCCCATGTAATCCAGGTTTCGCCACTGGGTCCGCGCCAGAATGAGCTGCGCATCCGCGACGAGGGGATCGTTGGGCCCCAGCGACGCCTTCCGGATCTGCACCGCCTGTTCGCTGTGGATCTGCGCGCTGTCCAGCCGGGCCAGCGCGACATCCGTGTACGCCAGGTCGAGCAGCGTCTCGGCCACGGCCGGCGCCTCCTCCCCCAGCACTTCGCGCTGAATGGCGAGGGCGAGCCGGTAAAGCGAATCCGCCTCGCGAGCCCGGGAGTCCGTTCTGGCCACCAGCGCCAGGCTGCGATAGCTCTGGGCGGTTTCCGGGTGGTGCTCGCCGAAGACCCGCCGCCGCAGCTGGTAGGCACGGTCAATCATCTGCTCCGCATCGCGGTACCGCCCGAGCCGGAGCTGGATCTGGCCGAGGGCATCCAGCATTCTCGCTTGGATGGCCGGTTCCGAACCGAGCTCCTCCACCCGCGCAATCCCACGCCGCAGCAGCGCCCGGGCCGCCAGCGTGTCGCTTCCCGACTGGCTGGGGTCCGCCGCCTGGAAGAGCGAGATGAGGAACGCGCTCAGCTCCTCGGATTGCCGCCGCGATTCCTCCGCCCGGTCCCGCTGGCGGCCGGCCACGGCCGCCTGCCAGCTCACCGCCGCGAGCCCACCCACGAGCGAGAGGAAGAGAAGCACTCCCGCCGCCACGGACAGCCGGTGGCGCCGCACGAACTTGCCCATCCGGTACCCCAGGCTGTCCGGCTGGGCCAGCACCGGACGGCCGTCCAGATATCGTCTGAGGTCGGCCGCCAGCCGCGCGGCCGAGTCATAGCGCCGGTTCGGCTCCTTGGCGAGCGCCTTGAGGATGATGGTGTCAAGGTCACCCTCCAGCCGGTGTCGGATCGTCTTGTCCGCAGCCATCGAGCTTGGCCGCGACGGCGGCTGGTCGCAGATAACGCGCCCCATCTGGGCTGGCGTCAGCCCGTCCACTTCATAAGGCAGCTGTCCGGTCAGGAGCTCGAACAGCATGACCCCCAGCGCGTAGACGTCGGTCGGCGCGGTAATGCGGTCGCCACAGATCTGCTCGGGGCTGGCATACGCGGGGGTCATCCACGGTTGTGTCCGCGGGTGGAGACCTTCTCCGGTTGAAGGATCGAGCAACTCGGCGATCCCGAAGTCAAGCAGCTTGGGACGTCCTTCGCGTGTGACGAGGATGTTCCCCGGCTTGAGGTCGCCGTGCACCACGAGCTGCTGGTGCGCGTAGTTGAGGGCCTCGCATACCTCGATGAAGAGTCGAAGTCGATCGGCGATTGGGAGGGCGCCACTCGTGCAGAAGTCGATCAGGGACGTCCCCTCGATAAACTCCATCGCAAAATAGGACTGCCCTGTGGCGGTCGTGCCGCCATCGATGAAGCGGGCGATCCCCGGGTGCTCGAGCGTGGCGAGGATCCGGCGCTCGCGCCGGAGCCGCTCCTCGAGCCGCGGATCCGCGAATCCGGCCCGGACCAGCTTCAGTGCGACACGCTGGGTGAAGTCTCCTCCTTCCCGTTCCGCGAGATACACCACGCCCATTCCCCCCGTGCCCAGGATCTCAAGCAGCCGGAAGGGCCCGATGCGACCGGGAGGCGGAATCTCGACCCGGTCATCGAGCGAGCCCAGTAACCCCGGGTTGACGTGGGCGGCGAGCAGCGACTCGACCTCTTCGCGAAGCACTGGGTCCTCGCGTCCGATCGCCTCGAGCCGGCTCAGCCGGGTCCCGGCGTCGGCCTCGGTCAGCTCGGCGAAGAACTCCGCCACCCGGGTCCAGCGAGGCGCATCGAGGGGGGGTCGGGTCACGCAGTGAGCTCCCGGTTGAGCCACGCGCGGGCGACAGTCCACTCGCGCTTGACGGTTGCGGCGGAGATCCCCAGGGCCGTCCCGGTCTCCTCGATCCCCATGCCCGCGAAGAATCGGCACTCCACGACCCTGGCCTGACGCTCATTCAGGCGTTCCAGGCGGCTGAGCGCCTCATCGAGCGCGAGGAGATCGCCTGGCCGGGTCTGGGCGGCCACGACCACGCTGTCGAGCGGAATGACCATCTTGGCGGCGCCACCGCGCCGGTCCGCCTGCCGCATCCTGGCGTAGCTGATAAGTACGCGGCGCATGATCTGGGCCGAGGCGCCGAAGAAATGAGCCCGATCGCGCCAGGTGATGCGATCGAGCTCGATGAGCCGGAGCCAGGCCTCGTGCACGAGGGCCGTCGGGGTCAGGGTGTGATCGGGCCGCTCGCGCCGCAGCGCCCGTTCGGCGATGTCGCGCAGGTGTTCATAGACGACCGGAAGCAGGCGGTCGAGCGCACCCCGCTCACCTCCCGACAGATCAAGCAACGCCTGTGTGACCGCGGAATTGGGCAATGCCGGCCTCCCTCCTCCGTAATAAATCCCCCGGATGAAAGCCCCGCCAGCCGGGCCGGTGAGCCGGTTCCCGGGCTTCCTGCGCCTTCTCCTGAACACGCCAGACCAGGAGGTCAAGCGGTGCAACCATTCGATTTCAACCTGCGGGATGGACGCCGGGTGCGGATCCGGCCGGTCGTGCCCGGGGACGAGGCCCTGATGGCTGCGGGAGTGGCCCGTCTCAGCCCTCGCTCGCGCTTTTACCGGTTCCACCGCCCCGTGGACCAACTGTCCCCGGAGGAACTCCGGCAGCTCACCGCGACGGACGGAAGCAATCACGTGGCGTGGGGTGCGATCGCCATGGACGAACCCGGAATGCCGGGCGTCGGGGTGGCCCGCTACGTACGCAGTTTGGAGGAACCCGCGCGCGCCGAGGTGTCGGTCACCGTTGTGGATGACTTCCAGGGCGCGGGACTCGGCCGCACCCTCGTGCAGACGCTCGCCCTGACGGCGCTCGAGAACGGCATCAGCCGGTTCGTCGTCCGCGTCCTGCCCTCCAACGCGGCCGGACTCCGGCTGCTTCGCCGGTTTGGCGTGAGCCGGGGCTGGTTGGAGCGCCGCGACGTCGTATTCGAAATCCCGTTGGACGGAGGCAACCGCCGGTTCAGGAGCTCGCGCCAGCTGCGGGCCGCGCGCGCCGAAGGCGCGGCGGCGCTGGTGACCGTGAGCCCCTCCGATGTCTTCCCACACCTTTCCTGAGAAAGGAAGCAGTCGGCTGATGACTACTGTATCTGTGAATCCCAACAAGGCACTCTGGGAAAAGGGTGACTTCACGCGTATCGCCGATACCATGCGCGAAAGCGGTGAAGCGCTCGTTCGCCGGATCGGCATCACCAAGGGACTCAAGGTCCTGGACCTCGGATGTGGCGACGGTACCACCGCCTTGCCGGCGGCGCAGTTGGGGGCGGAGGTGCTGGGCGTCGACATCGCGCGGAACCTGGTCGAGGCCGGGCGCAGGAGGGCCGCGAAGCTTGGCGTGACGAATTGCACGTTCCAGGAGGGAGACGCCTCCGAATTGCAGCACCTGCCGGATCGATCATTCGACCTCGTGATGAGCATCTTCGGCGCGATGTTCGCTTCGAAGCCGTTGGAAGTCGCCAGAGAAATGGTGCGCGTCACACGGCCAGGAGGTCGAATCGTGATGGGCAACTGGATTCCTGACGATCCCACACTGGTGGCGCAGATACTGAAGATCAGCTCGAGGTTCACGCCGCCGCCGCCTCAGGGTTTTGTCAGCCCGATGACGTGGGGCGTCGAGAGTCAGGTGATCGAGCGGTTTGCGGCGGCAGGCGTGCCCGCAGACGAGATCTCTTTTGTGCGAGACAGGTTCACCTTCAATTACCGCGGCACCCCGTCAGGGTTCGTGAACGAATTCAGGAAGTATTACGGGCCAACGATGAATGCATTCGAGGCCGCGGAAAAGAACGGTCGAGCCGCCGAATTGCAGGCTGAGCTCGAAGCGCTGTTCACGAGCCAGAATCCAGGCCAGAGTGCGACGTCGATTTCGGCAGCCTTCTTACGCGTTACGGTCGCCCGTCGCAACTCGGGAAAGGACCAGTTCGCCTCCAACGGCAACGGTGAACTCGCGGCAGCCGTGAGCCCATCCGACGTCTTTCCGCGCCTTCCCTGACTGAAAACGAGCCCGGCCCGAGGCGGCCGGAACCTTGACCCGAATTAGGAGGACACGACCATGGCACAGTGGAAGCCCGACCCGACCTTCTACCCCTCGCCTTCGCTTGCGATGGAGGCGCCGGTCGAGCAGCTCGCGTACGTCACGATGATCAACCCCGTGCCCAACGGCCGCCCCGACGGGCTCGGGGTCGTGGACGTCAATCCGCAGTCCCCGAGCTACGGGCGGTTCGTGGGGCAGGTGGATTTCCCCAACGGCGACAACGAGCTCCATCACTTCGGGTGGAATGCGTGCAGCTCGCACCTCTGCCCCTATGCGCCGAATCCCCACACCGAGCGCCGGTACCTGATCGTGCCCGGGACGCACTCTTCCCGGATCCACATCGTGGACACGAAGCCGGACGCGCGCCGCCCCCGGCTCGTCAAGGTGATCGAGGGAGAGGAAGTGAACGCGAAGACCGGGTATGCCGCTCCGCATACCGTCCACTGCGGGCCCGACGGCATCTACCTGAATGCGCTGGGCACGCCGGACGGCAACGGTCCCGGGGGCATCTTCATGCTCGATCACGAGACCTTCGAGATCCTCGGGCCGTGGGAGAAGGACCGCGGGCCCCAGCGGCTCGCCTACGACTTCTTCTGGCACCTGGGGCAGGACACGATGATCACCAGCGAGTGGGGCACCCCCAACATGGTGAGCCGGGGCGTGGACCCCGAGCTCCTGCTGGCGGGGAAGTACGGCCACTCGCTGCACGTCTGGGACCTGCGCACCCGGCGGCACAAGAAGGCCATCGACCTCGGCGCGGAGCAGCAGATGGTGCTCGAGCTGCGGCCCGCCCACAACCCGACCCGCCCATACGGCTTCGTCGGCGTGGTGCTGTCGTTGACCGACCTGTCCTCCTCGATCTTCCTGTGGTACCTGGATCAGGCCGACGGGGAGTGGAAGGCGAAGAAGGTGATCACGATCCCGGCCCAGCCCGCGGATCCTGCCGTCCTGCCGCCAATCATCAGCGGCTTCGGCGCGGTCCCGCCCCTGGTCACCGACATCAACCTCTCCGTGGACGACCGGTTTCTGTACGTGTCGTGCTGGGGAACGGGCGAGCTGCGCCAGTATGACGTGAGCGACCCGTTCAACCCGCGCATGACGGCCGTGACCAAGATCGGCGGGATCGTCAGCCGGGCCCCGCACCCCTCGGACCCTTCCCGCCCCCTGAATGGCGGACCGCAAATGGTCGAAGTGAGCCGCGACGGCCGGCGCGTGTACCTGACCAACGCGCTCTACTCGCCGTGGGACGCACAGTTCTATCCGGACGGCATCGAGGGGTGGATGGTGAAGCTCGATATCGATCCCGATGGCGGGATGGCGCTCGACCCTCGCTTCATGGTCCGGCTCGAGCACGGTATGCGTCCGCATCAGGTGCGCCTGCAGGGGGGTGACGCCTCCTCCGACTCCTTCTGCTACTCGTGAGCGAGATGTTGCCGGGCCCGTGGGCCGTTCTGCTCCTCCTCGGGGCGGTCCACGGGCTCAACCCCGGTATGGGGTGGCTCTTCGCGGTCGCACTCGGACTGCAGGAGCGGCGTGCGGCCGTCGTGTGGCGCGCGCTTGGGCCGCTCGCGCTCGGGCATGGGCTCGCGATCGGGCTGGCGCTCATCCTGGCGTCACTCGCAGGGATGCTCCTGCCGCTCGCGGTGCTTAAGTGGGTCGTGGCGGCGCTGCTGTTCACCTTCGGAGTCCGCCGGATAGTCACGCACCGGCACCCCCGTTTCGGGGGCATGCGCGCCGGCGCGCGGGACCTCGTGCTCTGGTCGCTGTTGATGGCCTCCGCACACGGCGCGGGCCTGATGGTAGTGCCGCTCGTCCAGGGCCAGACGGGCCATGAACATGCGGCGCATGTGCAAGCCCCGACGCCGCTGCACCACGCCGGTGTCGTGCCGGAGGCCCTCGCCGCACCGCTCCAGGCCACGGTGCTGCATACGGTGGGATACCTGCTGGTGACCGGCCTGCTGGCGCTGGTGGTGTACCACAAGCTGGGGCTCAGGCTGCTCCGAACGGCCTGGGTAAATCTGGACCTGATCTGGGCGGGAGCCCTTATCCTTACGGCAATGGCGACGGTGGCTCTTTGATTGCTTCCCGCACCCTCGCCTCGACCCAGCGTGCCATCGCCGGATGGGGGAGCATCGCCTCGCCCGAATAGCGAATCGGGAGCCCGGCGAGATCAGCCGGCAGCTTTTGCCGATTTAGCGATCCCGATGCGACGAGCAGCGGAACGACGATCACATCACGCCCGGTGAGGTCGTGCTGGAGCTGGATGAGCTCGCGGATGCGTTGCACCGCTTCGGCCCGCACCGGCGCGGACGCATCGTCCTTCACGAGATCCACGAGCACCGTGCGGAATCCACTTCGGGCGCGCACGGTATCGGCCACCCGCCGCAGGTTGTCCATCCAGGCGGCGTACGCCTCGCTCGAGCTGGGGCCGTGGCCGACGATGAACAGGGCCTCCGCCGCGGGCTCCCTGGCGAGCGCGAGCGCGCGCGCCGCCAGCGCCTCCGCCACCTCCGGCGCATCGTCCATGGCATGGGCCAGGCGAATGGGGACGTCGGTCGGCGCGCGGGTGATGCCCGACATCTCAAGGTGCTGTCGCATTTCAGCGTCCAGGGAATCGGTCCCGCCGACCAGGTAGCGCACCTGCTCGTAGTGTCCGCTGTGGCTCGACACCAGCATCGGTATGACGACAATCTCGTGCGCGCCCCTGCGCACAAGATCTTGCGTCACGTCCTGGAACCGGCCCGCGGCCGCGCCCGGGCCCATGAGGAAGCTCACGCCGATGGGCCCAGGCAGGTGGACCTCGCGGGCCACCGCCTCGACCTGCGCATTCCATTCGGCACCACCCCCGTGCGCCATGATGAGCACGCCGACCGACGCATCGGGACCGGCCGACGCCTGAGGCAGGAGCGGATCGATATTGGCGGTGGCGCAGAAGCAGAGGATTAAGAGTGGAAGCCGGACCAGGGCGCGGGACAGGGGGGACAGCGGCACAGCTCGAAACCTCCGTTGAGAATGAGTCTCAAATCGTTTGAATCCAAATCTATGCCCCATGCCCGAGCGGGTCAATCGGGATTCCTCACATGGGCACGGCGTGTTCCAGGTATCGCGGCGGGCGGCGCGCCAGGGTGGACTGCTCGAAGGCGTAGGCGATACCGAAGAGCGCGGGCTCTGCCCAGGCCCCGGCGAAAAACGAGATTCCCACGGGCAGTCCGTGTACGAAGCCGGCCGGTACGGTGATGTGTGGGTAGCCGGCCACGGCACTCGCCGTCGAGTACCCACCCGTGAAATGATCGCCGGCGACCAGGTCGGTCATCCACGCCGGCCCGCCGGTCGGCGCCACCAGGGCGTCGAGCCGATGGGCGCGGAGCGCGGCATCGATCCCCTCGCTGCGGGACAGGCGCTGATTCCGCTTCAGGGCATTCTGATACGCCTTGTCCGTGAGGGGCCCCTTGGCCGCCGACTGCTCGAACAGTTCCTGGCCAAACCATGGCATTTCAACGTCGGAGTGCTGGGCATTGTAGGCGATGAGCGCATCGAGCGTGCGTGGGGTGCCGGTTCGTGTCGCCAGATAGGCCGCGATGTCGGCCTTGAACTCGTAGCGCAGCACCACACCCTCGGAGTCGTCGTACTCACCTGCATGGGGCAGCACGACCGGATCGACCAGAGTGGCACCCCCTGCCCGCAGCGCGGCCAGCGACGCCTCCATTACGCGGTCCACCGAGGGATCAAATCCGAAGTAGGACCGGACCACGCCCAGTCGCTTTCCCCGGAGCGCGGATGGGTCGAGCGTGGTGGTGTAGTCGAGGGAGACGTGCCCGGCGGAGGTGGCCGTCTGGGGATCGCGGGGGTCGGCACCTGTCATCGCGTTGAGCAGGATCGCGGCGTCGCGGACCGTGCGCGCCATCGGGCCTGCCGTGTCCTGACTGTGCGCCAGGGGGATGATGCCTGCCCGGCTCACAAGCCCCAGCGTCGGCTTCACTCCGACGAGTCCATTGGCGCTGGCAGGACAGACCACCGATCCATCGGTCTCCGTCCCGACCGCGACCATTGCAAGATTCGCGGCGATTGCGGCGCCCGAGCCGGAGCTCGATCCGCACGGGTTCCGCTCGAGGACATATGGACAGCGGGTCTGGCCACCCCGGCCGCTCCACCCGCTCGTCGAATGTGTGGACCGGAAATTGGCCCATTCGCTCAGGTTTGTCTTGCCGAGGATGAGCACTCCCGCCCGGCGAAGGCGGTCGACCACGAATGCGTCCCGCGGTGCCGGTGCGCCGACCAGGGCCAGCGAACCGGCAGTCGTCTGCATCGAGTCCCCGGTGTCGATGTTGTCCTTGAGCAGGACCGGAATTCCGTGAAGCGCCCCACGCACACTCCCCGATTTCCGTTCCCGGTCCAGCGCGTCAGCAATCTGTAGGGCCTCCGGATTGAGCTCGATGACGCTGTTCAGTTGCGGACCGCCCTTGTCCAGTGCAGTGATGCGTCCAAGGTACGCCTCGGCGATGGAACGCGCCGTCTGATCACCGCGGGCCATGGCAGTCTGAAGCGCCGCGATGGTTGCTTCCTCCAACTCCGGAGCTGGAACGTGCGGGAAGGAAGGCACCGGCGCGCTGCATGCCGCCCGGGCCATAGTCGGGCGGCCGATCGCGAGGCCGGCGGCCGCGGCAGCGGCGCTACCCAGGAAGGCGCGTCGATTGGTCATGGTCGGAACCCTCGGGGCTGGCGTACGGAGCACGTACGGAATCGGCTTCAGCTTACCGTCCGCGGGAAGGGCTCGCCAGCGGCTTCTGCTTGCACTTCCGCCTTGCGGTCATGGCGAATCGAGCGAAGTTACGCCGATGATCAGGACGCTCTCCCACTTCATCAATGGAGCCGCCCGCCCCTCGACCGGAGGGGCCACGCTGATCGACATCAATCCCTCCGATGCGCGTGACGTGATAGCCGAACTGCCGCTCGGAACCGCGGCGGATGCCGGGGTCGCGGTCGCGGCCGCCTCCGAGGCCCTCCCCGCCTGGCGGCGACTGACCGGGCCGGCGCGGGCCGAGCAGCTGCACCGGTGGGCGGCAGCCATCGAGGCCCGCGCGGAGGAAATGGCGCAGGCGATGGCGCGCGAAGTCGGCAAGCCGATCGTCGAGGCGCGGGGTGAGGTGGGCCGGTGCGTCGTGATCCTCCGGTACTACGCCGGGGAGGCCGTGAGATCGATGGGCGACGTGGTCCCGGCGCAGGCGACGGGAGCCCTCCAGTTCACGCTGCGCGAACCGCTCGGCGTCGTCGCCTTGATCACGCCATGGAATTTTCCGCTGGCCATTCCGCTCTGGAAAGCGGCACCGGCACTGGCGTTCGGAAATACTGTCGTCCTGAAACCTTCAGAACAATCTCCAGTAATGGCGTTGCTGCTCGCGGAAACCGCCCAGACGGCCGGAGTGTTGCCGGGGGTGTTCAATGTCCTGTTCGGGAGTGGCACCGAAGTCGGCGAGGCACTGCTCCGCACGCCGGACGTTCGGGGCGTGAGCTTCACCGGCTCCGCAGCGGTCGGGGCCAGGGTCGCGGCGATCGCGGCGGAGCGGAACATTCGCTACCAGACTGAGATGGGCGGGAAGAACGTCGTACTTGTGCTGCCGGATGCCGACCTTGATCTCGCGGCGAAGCTCACCGCGGCCGGCGCCATGCGCTACGCGGGGCAGAAGTGCACCGCCACGAGCCGAGCCGTCGTGTCGCGCCAGATCGAGGGCGCGTTCCTGGTCAAGTTGCGGGCGCAGGTGGAAGCACTCAGCCTTGGGCCTGTGACGGATTCCGGGGCCGCCGTGGGGCCCGTGATAAGCGCGGCCTCCCGCGAACGCATACGGCTGGCGCTGCGAAGCGCGGAAGGAGAAATCGTGTGCGGCGGAGGTGAGCCGCGAGACGATGCCTTTCAGCAGGGCTTCTTCGTCACACCCACAGTCGTTCGCGGCGTGGACCCGGGCGCTCCGCTGGCGCAGGAGGAGCTGTTTGGCCCCGTCCTGTCGGTGCTCACGGCGGATGGCCTCGAAGACGCGCTGGCGATTGCCAACCGCTCCCGCTACGGGCTCAGCGCCTCACTCTTTACCCGGGACATCGGGGCGGCGCTCCGGTACATCAATCAGATCGAGGTCGGCCTGGTCCGGATCAACGGTGATACCACCGGCGTGGACCCCCACGCGCCATTCGGGGGAATGAAGGGCTCGAGCTCCGGCAGCCGCGAACAGGGTGTGGCCGCCCGCGAGTTCTATACGGAGACGAAGACGGTGCAGGTGAACCCCGGATGACGTTGCCCGAGTTCCCCGCCGCGATCCGCGTCGTCGATTCGCACACCGAGGGTGAGCCGACTCGCGTCGTGGTGGAAGGCTGGCCTGCACTGACCGGCCCGACGATGGCCGAGCGCAGAGAGGAGGTTCTCGCCGACTACGATCACCTGCGGAGCGGTGTCGTCTGTGAGCCGCGAGGGCACGACGCCCTGGTCGGGGCCCTGCTGACGCCGCCGGTGGAGCCGGGTTCGCTCTGCGGCGTGATCTTCTTCAACAACGTCAGTTGCCTCGGAATGTGCGGCCACGGGATGATCGGTGTCGTCCGCACACTCGAATACCTCGGCCGCCTCGCCCCAGGCACCGTTCGAATCGACACGCCCGTCGGCACCGTCGCCGCGGAACTGCATTCCGACGGTTCGGTCACCATCCAGAATGTGCCTGCCCGATGTCACGCGCTGGATGTGGTGGTCGAGGTGCCGGGGTTGGGAAGCGTCACAGGGGACGTCGCCTACGGCGGAAACTGGTTTTTCATTACCCATCTCGAGCGGCCGGCCCTCGATCTTGCCAACGCGCCGGAGCTGCTGCGGCTCACGGGCGCCATCATGTCGGCCCTTCGCGCGCAGGGCATCACCGGCTCGGACGGCGATGAAATCGACCACGTTGAATTGTCGGCCCTTCCCGCGCGGACGGACGCCGACTCACGGAACTTCGTGCTCTGTCCCGGTGGCGCATACGACCGCTCTCCGTGCGGCACCGGCACCTCCGCCCGGATGGCCGTGCTTCACGCGCGGAAGACCCTGAATCCCGGGCAACGCTGGCGTCAGGAAAGCATCACCGGCAGCCTCTTCACGGGCTGGCTCGAGGATCGGGGTGGGGCGCTGGTCCCCTTCATCCGGGGGAACGCGCACGTGACCAGCGAAGCCCGCCTGCGATTCGATCCGAAGGATCCCTTCCGCGCCGGATTTACCTCCGCCTGATGCCCCGAAACCCGGATGTTGTCGTCATCGGCGCCGGGATCGTCGGCGCCGCGTGCGCCTGGTACCTGGCGCGTGCGGGGCAATCCGTGCTCGTGCTGGAAGGAGGATTCGCGGGCGGTTCGGCGACCGCTGCGGGAATGGGCCACATCGTCGTGCTGGACGATTCGGAGGCCCAGTTCGCGCTGACCAGTTGGTCCGTCCGACTCCTCGCCGAACTGCGGGAGGAGCTGCCGCGGGAAGTGGAATGCGAGTGGCGAGGCACCCTCTGGGTGGCGGAAGACGAGTCGCAACTCGCGGCGGCCCGCGCCAGGGCCGGCTACTACTCGTCGCGCGGAGTGGCCGCCGAGGTTCTCGGCCCACGGGACCTCGCCACGGAGGAGCCGGCACTGCGGAGCGGGCTCGCAGGCGGGCTCCGCGTTCCCGGCGACGGGGTGGTCTATCCGCCTGCGCTGACCCGGTGGCTGCTCGATGGCGCATGCCGCGCCGGTGCGGAGGTGCGCCAGAACGTCACGGTCGAGCGCATCACGCCCGGCGCCGTCGACGCCTCCGGTGGCCGGATCGCGTGCGGCCTCGTGGTGAACGCGGCCGGAGCCGCCGCGCCGCGCCTGACGCCCGGCCTCCCGATCGTGCCGCGCAAGGGGCACCTGGTCATCACAGACCGGTACCCTGGCCTGTGTCGCCACCAGATCGTCGAGCTCGGCTACCTGCGGAGCGCGCATACGATGACCACATCGTCTGTCGCGTTCAACGTTCAGCCGCGGGCTACAGGGCAGCTCCTCATTGGATCCTCACGCGAGCTGGTCGGTTGGGAACCCGCCGTCAACCAGGAGATCCTCGCCAGGATGCTGCGGCGCGCGACGGACTTCATCCCCGCACTGGCAAGGCTCCGCGCCATCCGGACCTGGACCGGCTTCCGGCCCGCGACGCCCGACAAGCTCCCGCTGATCGGACCGTGGTCTCCCGGGAGCGGGCTCTGGATCGCCGCCGGACACGAAGGCCTTGGCATCACGACCGCGCTCGGCACGGGGCGATTGCTCTCCGACCTGATGCTTGGCCGCCAGCCGGCCATCGATCCCGCCCCGTTCGTTCCGGGGCGCGAGATGCCCGCCGGAGCCGATTGAGATGGCGGCCCCGGTCGAAATCCGGATCAACGGTGTGTCGCATCGTGTGCCCGCCGATGTGTCGCTGGCGGCTGCGCTGCTTTCGATGGGCTTCGGGGTGATGCACCGCTCCGTGAGTGGTATGCCGCGGGGCCCCGTGTGCGGAATGGGAATCTGCTTCGAATGTCAGGTGATCGTGGACGGTGACCCTCACCGCCGTGCATGCCTCGAGCGGGTGCGGGATGGGATGGAGGTCCGGACGGATGAGTGACCGACTCGATGCCGATGTCGCCATCGTCGGTGCCGGGCCGGCCGGGATCGCGGCCGCGGTGGCCGCGGCGGAGTCGGGCCGCCGCGTCGCGCTCCTCGACGCCGCCCCCGGGCCCGGAGGGCAGATCTGGCGGCACCGATCGGTTGACGAGCTCTCTCGAACGGCGCGACGCTGGCTCGGGCGTCTCGATGCCTCCGGGGCGAGGATGCTCCCGGGCGCATCCGTGTTCTCGCTCTCGCCGAAACACCTCGATGCCGAGTTCGAGGGCGCGCACTTGCGTATCGACGCGAAGGCGCTGATCCTGGCCACGGGCGCGATGGAGCGGTGGCTGCCGTTTCCCGGATGGACGCTCCCCGGAGTCGTCGGCGTCGGTGGCATTCAGGCGCTGATCAAGTCCGGCGCAGACCTGACCGGCAAGCGGGTCATCGTTGCCGGCACGGGGCCGCTGCTGCTTCCCGTTGCGGCCACCCTCGCCCGAAGCGGCGCCCGGCTCGCGATGGTCGCGGAACAGGCGCCATTCAATCGGGTCGCGGCGTTCGCCGCCGGATTGTGGCGATGGCCCGGACGCCTTCTGCAAGCGGCGGCGTACCGGCGCGCGTTCTTCCGGGCGCGTTACCTGACGGGAACGTGGGTCACGCACGCGGCCGCTGGAGATCATGGCCTTCGCGTGACGCTCAGCAACGACCGTCGCGAGTGGTCGGTCGCCTGCGACTTTCTCTGCACTGGCGCCGGCCTCGTGCCCTCGACTGAGCTGGCCCGGCTGCTGGGCTGCGAGCTCGACGGCCGGGTCGTGCGGGTGGATCGATATCAGCAGACCAGTGTGCCGCGCGTCTTCGCGGCCGGAGAGCCGACCGGCAATTCGGGAGCCGACGCGGCACTGGTCGAGGGCACCATCGCAGGCCTGACGGCCGCCGGCGCCGCCGTCCGCGCGGAACGGCACTTTCCAGCGCGCGATCGGCATCGCGCCTTTGCCCGGGCCGTCGGCACCGCCTTCGCGCCCCGCCCGGAGCTGTTCCGGCTCGCCGATGCTGAAACGATCGTCTGCCGATGTGAGGATATCCCGCTTGGCGCGCTCCGGGCCGGCTGGTCCGCGCGCGAGGCGAAACTTGCGACGCGGATCGGGATGGGGCCGTGTCAGGGCAGAGTGTGCGGCCCGATTCTCGAGGCCCTCTTCGGCGCCGCGCCCGACACGGTTCGGATCCCGGTCTGGCCAACTGCCGTCGGCGCCCTCGCGGGCGCCGGTTCGGACAGCATTCCCGAGTCCGTCCCTTCAGGGATACCAGCCGAGCCATGGCTTTAGCCACCTGCAACAACGAACGGCCACCACCGCGTTTTCCCCGGGAGGCTCCTTCGACGAGGCATCGCTCGCCGGGCACGTCGCCTGGCTGCAGCGGCATGCCCCCCCAGCGCCCGGGCGTGACCCACGTCTCTGCCAGCAAGCCGGTTCAGACATACCATTAGAAGATGGCAGAGCTTCCCGTCATACTTCGAAAACCGATCGGCACCGACATCCCTCTCCCCGGTTGGCGGGCCAACGTTGGCAAACCGCTCGCTTTCCAGCTGGCGCCGCCGGCGGACCCCGAGGTACGCTCCCTTCTCGTGCTCTCTTGGAATGTCTGGATCGGCCGCGGCAACCTCGCCGGGCTCATCCGCGCCATCCGCGGCGGCGCGTACGCCGGGGCCGGCTTTCCCGCCGGGCTCCCGCTCGTTGCGCTGGTCCAGGAGGCA
>DASTCF010000174.1:0-10907 GCA_035711365.1 Gemmatimonadales bacterium | reverse complement strand
GTCAAAGAACGGAACGCTGCCACCCGCCCTGAAACCCGGTCACCATGTTGCACTCGTGGCACCCGCGGGGCCGCTGCTCGAGCGCGATGACCTTTCGCGCGGGCAGGAGCTCTGCCGAGCGCTCGGATTCGAGCCCGTCCTCGGGGCCAATGCGGGCCGCCGCTACGGTTATCTCGCCGGCACCGATGAGGAGCGCCTGGCGGACCTGAACGCCGCGCTCGCCGACCCGGGAATCGACGCGGTGTGGTGCCTTCGCGGTGGCTACGGACTCACCCGCATCCTCGACCGGGTGGATTTCGGCGCCCTCCGGCAGCGACCAAAGGCCGTCATCGGATTCTCGGATGTGACGGCCCTCCTGCTCGCACTGCACCGGGAGAGCGGAGTCGTCACCTTCCACGGGCCGATGGCCCGCTCCCCGCTGACGCCTTTCAGCCGGTACCACTTCGACCGGGTCCTGACGGCGGTGAATCCGCCTGGCAGACTCGGACGCATTGCCCCTCCGGCGGATGTGCTGGTTCCGAAACAGGGCCGGATCGTGGGCCTGGTCCCCGGTACCGCAGAGGGGCGGCTATTCGGCGGCAACCTGACCCTGCTGCAATGCCTCATCGGGACCCGCTACTTCCCGGACCTCGACGGAGCCATCCTTTTCCTCGAGGACGTGGACGAGGATCTCTACGCGATCGACCGAATGCTCGCCCACCTCCGGATGACGGGCGCCCTCAGGAAACTGGCCGGGGTGATCATCGGACAGTTCACCGAGATGAAGCGGAGCACAGAGGACGGGGCGCTCGGATTCGACGAGGTGCTCGGGACCTACCTTGCGCCGCTCCGGATTCCGGTGGCGTATGGCTTACCGATCGGCCACGTCGACGACCAATGGACCCTGCCGATCGGCATCCGGGCGCGACTTGATGCCGGCGCGGGGGAGGTCGAACTTCTCGAGCCTTCCGTGCGATAGCCGAATGGCCACACCCCGGCTTACCAGACATCGCCTCCCGGGCTACCTCGGCGACATTCTGATTGACGTCCGCACCGC
This sequence comes from Gemmatimonadales bacterium, assembly GCA_035711365.1. Lineage (GTDB taxonomy): Bacteria > Gemmatimonadota > Gemmatimonadetes > Gemmatimonadales > GWC2-71-9 > DASTCF01. The sequence goes on along the minus strand of DASTCF010000174.1, from coordinate 9,871 downwards.
CGATGCCGGGGCGGCGCGCCCTGCCGTGCTCGTGGTGCACGGCTTCAAGGGCTTCAAGGACTGGGGGATGTTCCCTCCGCTCACCGAGCGGCTGGCGCGCGCGGGCTTCACGGCGGTGAGCTTCAACCTGAGCGGCAGCGGCGTGGACGAGGCAGGTGATTTTTCCCACCTCGACCGGTTCGCCCGTGCAACATTCACGGGGGACCTCGAAGACCTCTTCCGGGTGATCGAGGCCGTTGCGGGCGGCCGGCTCGGGTTCCCCGTCCCGGCCACGATCGGGCTGCTGGGTCATTCCCGTGGGGGCGGACTCGGCGTGCTCGCCGCGGCGAGGGACGCCCGGCTTCGGGCCCTCGTGACCTGGGCGCCGATCAGTCACGTCTTTCGGTGGACTCCGGAGGAAATTGCGGGATGGCGGGCTCGGGGCGAGCACGAGATCCTGAATGCCCGGACGGGACAGGTGCTGCCGATCGCCACCGATGTGCTGGATGACATCGAGCAACACGGTGGCACGTTGCTCGACATCCGGGGCGCCGCGGCGGCAGTCCAGTGCCCGTGGCTCATCATTCACGGATCGACGGACGAATCCGTCTCCGAAACAGAAGGCCGGTCCCTGGCCCGCGCGAGCGGCGGTCGCGCGCAGTTTGCGTCCATCACCGGAGGCGGGCACACCTTCGGGGCGGTGCATCCCTGGCGCGGCCCGACTCCCGAGTTCGATGAGGCCGCGCGGCTGACGCTCGCTTGGTTCCGCCGAACTCTCGCCTGACTCGAATCTCCGGCACCACGTCCGCCGTACCGGAAGGACACGCAATTCACTGGAGGCCCCGTGCAACTCCGCAGGATCAGGTTCGCCGCCCCGTCGTTGCTCCTGCTCGTGATTTCCTGCCAGCCGGCGCCGGATCTCGAGGCGGCTCGGCTCTCGCTGATGGAGGCGGATCGCGCGTTCGCGCGGGCGGTCGCCGAGCGCCGGCTCGAGGCCTGGGTCGAGGCCTTCGACACGACTGGCATCCAGATGCGGCCCAACCTGCCATTCACGCCGGGTCACGATGAAATCCGCCGCCTGATGACACCGGCCTTCGCTGACACGAGCTGGCACCTGTCGTGGGAGCCGCGGCTGGCATTCGTCAGTGCCTCCGCCGACCTCGGCTACACACTTGGGACATATCGGAGCCTGCGGCGCGATTCGACCGGCCAGGAACGCTCCGGAACAGGGAAATACGTCACGATCTGGCGAAAGCAGTCCGATGGCAGGTGGAAAGTCGTGTTCGACGGCGGCAATCCCGACGCCTCCCCTTGACCTCATGGCAGGGTGTCGGCATCCTGCGGGCATGCCGATTTACGAATTCCGCTGTGGCTCGTGTGGGGCCGAGTTTGACCTGTTGGTCCGTTCCGATACTGTGCTTGCCTGTCCGGCGTGTCAGGGCACGCGGCTCGATCGGAAACTCTCGCTCACCGCACGCCCGGCCGCCGGCGGATCCAGGGGTGATTTCAGCCAGCTCGGCCCGCCGCCCGGCGGCTGTTGCGGTGACGGGGCGTGTCACAACCACTGAACCCCCTGCAGCAGCGGCTGGCCCGGGCCCTTGCTTCACGGCCGGCACGCACCGAAGACGATCCCGCTCTGTCCCGTGCCGCCGTCGCGGTCATCTTCGCGCCCGATCCCGATGCCATCCTACTCATCCGCCGCGCGGAGCGTACCGGCGACCCGTGGTCCGGGCAGATGGGCCTGCCCGGCGGGCGGTTTGGCGTGGGCGATTTGGATCTGCTGGTGACGGCGATTCGTGAGGCGACTGAAGAGGTGGGAATCCGTCTGGAGCGCCACCAACTCGTCGGGGCGCTCGACGACGTCGCCCCACGTTCGCCACACCTGCCACAACTCATGGTGCGACCGTATGTCTTTGTCCTGCCGGAGCGTCCGACCGTTGCCGTGAACTACGAAGTTGCCGACCACTCGTGGGTATCCGTCGAGCAACTGCTGCATCCCGACACCTACCGCAGCACGCGAATCGAGATCCCTGGCCTGTCCCGCGAATTCCCCGCCTATCACATCGGTCCGATTCCGATCTGGGGCATGACCGAACGCATTCTGACGCCGCTGCTCCAACTCCTTTCATAACAAAATCTTACAAGCGAGCATCCGATAATTTGGAGGTTTTGTCTGTCGAAGGTATTGCATTTTGTGTGTGAGTATTCTAAAATTAGCTGGCCCTAATTCCTTTGGATTCGTCATGACGGCTACGCACGCCGAGACGCTCACCCGTTCGGTTGAGGACTACCTCAAGGCGATCTATCACCTGTCGCTGGATGGCCACTCTGCGGGCACGACGGAGATTGCGAATTTCCTCGAGTTGGCCCCCCCGTCAGTGACCGGGATGGTAAAGCGGCTCTCGGAGCAGGGACTCCTGGAGCACGTCCCGTACAAGGGTGTGCAGCTCACGACGCAGGGACGTCGTGCGGCGTTGCGCATGGTCCGGCGCCACCGGATTCTCGAGACCTACCTCGTGGCCTACCTCCATTTCACCTGGGACACGGTTCACGAGGAGGCGGAGCGACTCGAGCATGCGGTCTCGGACACGCTGATCGAGCGGATGGCGCTGGCGCTGGGAAACCCGCGGGTGGACCCGCACGGCGACCCGATACCCGACGCCGACGGCTCGATCGCCGAATTGCTGTACACGCCCCTGACCGAGGTGCCCGAGGGCGAGTCCGTCGAACTCCGGAGGGTGGACACGTCCCACGCGGACCGGCTCCGCTACCTCGCCGAGCACGGCCTGCGCCCGGGCGCGCGGGTGACCGTCGCGGGGCGAGAGCCATTTCACGGACCGCTTTCGCTCGATGTTGACGGTACCGGCCAGGTGCTGGGCTACGAGCTTGCGGCGCTCCTGCTCTGCGCCCGACCGGAGGCGCGATGAGCGCGGGGACTTCGCCGGTCGCCAAACCGATCGCGACTCCGGTCGGCGAGGCGCCGCCGGGCTGGCGGCACCACCGGCCGATGCCGAGCCTGCCAGAATCCTTCCGCACGGTCTCGGTCCCCTCCGGCGCCACTTGGTGGCGGAAGATGCTGGCGTTCGCCGGGCCCGGATACCTCGTCGCCGTGGGGTATATGGATCCCGGCAATTGGGCGACCGACCTCGCCGGTGGGGCGCGGTTCGGCTATACGCTGCTCAGCGTGATCCTGCTCTCGAATCTCATGGCGATTCTGCTTCAGGCCCTCGCGGTACGGCTGGGCATCGCGACGGGGCGGGACCTGGCACAGGCCTGCCGGGATCACTTCTCGAAGCCCGTGAGCCTCGTCCTCTGGGTGCTGTGCGAGATCGCGATCGCCGCGTGCGACCTTGCCGAGGTGATCGGCTCGGCCATCGCGCTCAACCTCCTGTTCGGCATCCCGCTGCTGGCAGGCGTGTGCATCACAGCGGCCGACGTCCTGATCATCCTCCTCCTGCAGCACCGCGGCTTCCGGTGGCTCGAGGCCTTTGTCGTCACGCTTGTCCTGACGATCGGAGTCTGTTTCGGGATCGAGCTGGTGCTCGCGCAGCCCGCGGTCGCCGAGATGGCCCGCGGCCTCATTCCGACCGCGCAGATTGTGACCGATCCCGCCAGGCTCTACATCGCGATCGGCATTCTCGGCGCCACCGTCATGCCGCACAATCTCTACCTGCACTCGTCGATCGTGCAGACCCGGAATTTCGGACAGGACAGCGCCGGCAAGCGCGAGGCGATCAAGTACGCCACAATCGACTCGACGCTGGCGCTCCTGTTCGCCTTCTTCATCAACGGCGCGATCCTCGTGCTGGCAGCCGCGACCTTCCACCAGACCGGACATCAGAACGTCGCCGACATCGGGGATGCCCACCAGCTGCTTTCGCCGCTCCTCGGCACCACCCTGGCGAGTGGCCTCTTTGCCATCGCGCTCCTCGCGTCGGGCCAGAACTCCACCATCACCGGCACCCTCGCAGGACAGATCGTGATGGAGGGGTTTCTCAACATCCGGTTGCCGGCCTGGCTTCGCCGGCTCATCACCCGGCTGATTGCGATCATCCCGGCGATCATCGTCACGGCGCTGTACGGCGAGCGCGGGACGGGTCAATTGCTCATCCTGAGCCAGGTCATCCTGAGCCTTCAGCTCTCCTTCGCGGTGGTGCCGCTGGTGCTCTTTACGAGCGAGCGCCGGAAGATGGGTGAGTTCACCAACTCGAGGTGGCTGGGAGGACTCGCATGGTTCGTGGCGGCCGCCATCATCGTGCTGAATGCGTGGTTGCTCTTTGGCACGTTCCGTCAGTGGTTCGCCTAGTGGGTTCGATGCGGCTCGGGGCAGCTCGGACGCCGGCCCGTGTCGCACTACTGCTGTTGGCGGTAGCCGCCGAGGCACCCGGCCAGGCGCCCGAGTCTCCACCGCCGCTCCGGGACAACAGTTTCCTGATCGAGGAGGCCTATAACCAGGAACCGGGCATCGTGCAGCACGTGGGCACGTTCGCCGTCGGGCGGGTAGACGGCTGGGCACTCGGATTCAACCAGGAGTGGCCCCTCGGCGGCATGCGCGACCAGCTGAGCATTGGCCTCGGCCTGGTCGACACGGGGAATGACACGCGTTTCGGGGACTTCGAGCTCGGATATCGCCGGCAGCTCGTTGGCGAGTCGGGATCAACGGTGCTCGCCGCCCCTCGGGTGTCGGTGCTCTGGCTCCAGGCTGAGGACGGGCCCGACGGACACCGGGAGGGGATCGGCGGTAGTGTCGGCCTGCCGGTCACATTCGTGCTTGCTCCCTGGCTCGTGACTCACTGGAATGCCGGGTTGACCGTCGGTCCTCTCCGGCCGATTGCGAATGCCGGCGCGAGTGCCGTTTGGCTGCTCTCGCCGACCGCTAATGTGCTGGTCGAGGGAGTGTGGGCGGCGCAGGACGGGACACGGCCCGTCTACGTCCTGAATCCAGGTGCGAGATTCGGCATCAATGCCGGCACCTTACAAGTCGTGCCGGGCATCTCATTCCCGATCGACCTGACTGGGCGCGAGGAAACCGATGCGGTCTTACTCTACCTGAGCTTCGAGCATCCGTATTGAGCGTAAACTCGCCTTGAATTCATGTGCTCGTGGATGAGTGCCTGTCGGTGTGAGTCTGTCACCTGCTACAGCCCGAGCCGCACCACCGCGCCCACCGTCCCCCACCGGTAGGCTCCCGTGGTGGAGCTGAGTGCACTGTTGGAGACTCCGGCAAACAGCTCGAGCTGATGCCGGGCCGCGAACCGCTTCGCTGCCCGGCCTTCGGCGTGCCACGCAACCTGCCAATCGCCCGTCGTCCCGATCTGCTGCCCACCGAGCCCGCCACTCAACCTGGTCTCCCAGATGCGTCCGGGGCGCGCGTACCCGCCGCGTAACTCGACCGTCGTGAACTGGTCCGGCGAGAAATACCCGGTCCCCGGCTCGTCGAACCAGACCATCCTTCCGACCGCTCCGATGAAAAAGTGTTGCGGAAGGTCCTTGCTGAGTGCGATCACGGCCGAGGCGCGCTGGTTTCCATCCGAGAACCAGGCGGTCCCTCCCCCAGCTCCCAGAGACAGGCCGGGCCCAAGCGTCACGTCCAGCGTGCCGTCCACGGCATCCACGTCGAGATCTGCGCCGATCAGGAAGGCCGTTTCTGCGAATGGAAAGTGCGCGTAGCTCGCTCCTACACCAATGGCTGGAATCACCCGATAGACCGCGCCGAGTCGGGCGGTCGGTGTTGTGCGGGAGAGCCCCGAATCCGGCCACAGCGCCTGCGCTCCGGCGGCGACGGTGAACTGCCACGTGCCCTGGCCGTACGTGATGCCGACTTCGCCGCCTCCTCGTCCCGCTTCGCGGGTTGGATCGGTGGCCTGGAGCGCGTGGATCGAGGCGAAGCCCCGGAGGCCGTCGACGAGCAGGGTCGAGGCCCCGATGCTCTCCCACCAGGAAGTGTTATGGTCGGAATCGTCGGTCCAGGTGACGCCAACCTCTACGATCGGGCGCGAGTTGCGCAACGCATCCTCGCGGAGCAGTCGAGCCTCCCGATGCGAGGGTGCGGCCGTCACCGCGCGGTCGGCCTGTGCCAGCGCGGAGAAATCACGCCCCTGTGCGTGATAGACCTGCCCCAGGCCGACCATCGCATCCACGTTGCCCGGATGGTAGCCCAGCGTGCGCTCGTACCCCGCGATCGCGGTCTTGAGCTTGCCCTGCCAGAACGCCACCTGCGCCCGGCCGTTCAGCCCATCGGGATCGGTAGGGTCGCGATCGAGAACAAGCGAATAGACAGAATCCGCTTCCCGCAGGCGATCGTCCCAGGAGAGCGTGCGAGCCTTCCCCACGAGCCCCTCGCGTCGATCAGGGTACAGCGCGATCAGGCTGTCCCAGCGAACGAGGGACTCGTCGTACCGGCCGGCCCATCCGAGAATCTGCGCCTCGGTGGCACGGAGATCCGGATCGGCGGGGTCGCTGGCGCGGGCGCGGCCGAGGAGCGCGAGCGCCGAGTCGAGGTTGTCCTCCCATGAGGCAAGGACCGCCAGGCGATAGTTGGCACGGACCGATGCCGGGTCCTGCGCCAGCGCGCGGAGATAGGCCTCCCGGGCCTCGGCGTACCGGCCCTGGTTCCAGGCGGCATCGCCGGCGGCTACCTGCGCGCCGGCGTTCGCTGCCAGCGCGCACAGCGCGAGGAATCCCATCATGAGCGGTCGGCCCATCGCGCCGGGTCCTCTGACAGGTGATGGACGGCGCAAGGTCACGGCTCGCGCCAGAGGGTTCGGAGGGAATCGTACACCGGCTTGAGGCGCGAGTGGGAGCGGGGCTCCTCCCAGGGCGTCCAGGTGTAGGTCCGGAACGCGGCCCGGCTCCAGGCATTCCCGCTCCGCGCCGGCAGGGTTGCTATGGCTCGCGGGCGGTTGCCCTTGCGGTACAGGACGGCTCCGACCCGTACGCCGTCTGTCGTGGCGGTCCCGAAATCTCCTGCATCGGGATCCTCACGAGCCCGGGCAGGATCGTCGAACAGCACTGTGCGGGTGGAGGGGTCCGTCACGTTGAGGAGCCCCCAGGGAACGCGAATCTCGATCAGCCCTGCGGCCGCATCGTGGTACCAGTCCGCGAGCGTGGTCGTGGCTTCCGTGGCATGTCGCAACACACCGCGATCGTATCCTTGGGCAGGAAAGAATGTGCCGTCGCGGCCGAACCGCGCCCGGTTCGTGATCACGAACAGCGAATCGAATCGTCCGTCACCCGCAGAGCCCGGGGTGACCGGGCGCCGGTAGAACCGGCCGAAGTCGTCACCCCCCACGATTCCGCCCCGGCCGACATACGGGTTGTATGACGGCGTGACCCGGATGGTGGCGCTGTCAGGTGAGCGGAGGTCGATCAGGAATTCCCAGCCGATACTCCCGCGCACGAGTGCATCGGGCAGCGCGCGCTGGCCGAGGTCGGCCCGATATGTGTCGAGGGCGAGCTGGATACCGACGGTGTTCCAGTCGAGGGGACCCGTCGGTAGTTGGAGGGAGAGGTACAGGTAGCTCGCGTCGCTTCCGGCCCGGAGCACGCGGAGCTCCTGGCCGCCGCCCGCGAGCGAATCCAGGCGGCGCCACGGCCAGGGTTCACCGCCGAGCACCGGCCTCTCCGATTCCTCGCCGGCGTACTGTCCGAGGATTCCGTAGTGCTGCTCCGCGTCCATGACGTTGTGCCAGCGCCGCGTGTGCTCGCCCGGGATCTCGAGGTCAATGACGATCCAGTTTTTCTTGAACCACTCATCCATCCAGGCAAAGATGATCGCGCCGGCCGCCCCGCTCTCCCTGATCTCCCGCGTAAGCCTGGCATCGACCTCCGCCATTTGCCGCTCATCCAGTCCTCCGTGGTGCCAGCCCTGCGGCTGGAGGTGGGCCAGCCCCCGGCTCGACGGCACGCCATACTCCGAGACGATGAAGGGGAGCCCCCGATGGTGGTAGTGGAGCGCGGTCAGGTAGCCGAAGTAGTTCGACCTCCCCTCACTGGAGGATGCTCGGCTGTAATCCGGGTCGAAGAGGAGGAAATCCGGGTAGTATGGGTAGGCGTGGTAGCTCGCAAACCAACCTGCGGGATTCTGCGCGGTCGGCCGCACGAGATTGGCGTCGAGCCCGATGGCGTCATTTTCGTATTCGAGTCGCCTGCCCGGCGCCTCCCTCCCCGCCTGTCGCCGCCATTGCCGCTCCTGGTCGGTGTTCGCTTCCGTGGAATGGGTCAGCGGATCGAGCGTTGGCCAGTTCGTGTAGGCGATCGGCCGCAAGCTGTTCCAGGTATCGACCTCGTATGCCAGCAGGTAGTCGCACTGCTCCGCCATCCACACGTCCATGGCGGGTCCGCTCGCTACCTCGAGGTACCGGCCCCGATAGGATCGCGCGTCGGGATGCTGTTGATCGAATTCCTTGACGGCAAACGGCTCCCATTCCCGGCCGATGATGTAGGCAAGCGTCCACCGCGAGACATCCGCGTCATAGCGCCCCGCGGCGTGCCCGGGTCGGGGAGGGATTTCGGCCGAGCCGTGGACCAGGTCCACTACGTGCCGCATTTCGTCGCGGAATCCCCCCTTCCAGCTCATATCATCAAAATCGTGTTCGGGGGGAAGTTCGGTCCAGACGCCGTGCACCAGCCAGAGCGGATTCACGGGGTGCGCGAGGTTCCAGGCCCTGAGCGCGCGATAGAACTGCGGCGGCAGGATGGTGTAGGTCCGGATCGTGTTGGCGTGCATCGCGCCGAGGGTGTCGAGCCAGCCGGCATACAGGGAGGAATCGGTGGGGAACTCCGAGGGAAACTTCCCCGGCAGCGCAACGCCGAAGTTCACGCCCTTGATGTAGAACGGGTGCCAGTTGCCTTCCGCGCCCAGCACCTCGAATCGTTCGCCGGCTGTCCGCGCAGGAACACCGAGCGTGTCGGGACGACGGCGTGGTGGGAGCGGCGGCCGTTCCCAGCCGGGCGAGGACCTGTCGAGGAGCTCGCGGAGGTCGGTCCGGTCTGGTGCCAGGGCCAGCGCTTCGCGTGCGGCGCGGGTGGTCGCAGCGGCATTCCCGCGCCGCCATGCAGTGCGGGCCCGCCCCTCCCACGCATCCACCTGCTTCGGATCACGCTCCAGCGCCACTGAGAAGAGCGAATCGGCGCGATCGAGCGCGCCCCGCCGGAGCGCAACGAATCCCAGCCCGACGACCGCGTCAACCCGCCCGGCGCAGCCCGCCTCGCCGCGCAGGAACTGTCCCTCGGCCAGGTCCAGAGAATCGCGTCGATAGGCCGCCCAGGCGGTTTCGATCGCGGCCACTGACTCCGCGGAACAGGGTTGCTGCGCCGCCAGGGCCCCTGGCCAGGCGCAAACCGCGAAGGCGGTCAACGCTCGCCTGAGTTGAAAGCAGTGTAAGTTGAAAGGCATGGAGATTCCCGGAATATCGGAGCGGCCGGGGGCTGAGCCAAGCGTGCAGGCCGGAACCCGTGCTTTGGGCCGGACGCTGATGGACACTTTTGGCAAGGGATGGGCGAAGGCCGACATTCCGCTCCTGATGTCGGTCTTCGCGGAGGACGCGGTGTTCGTCGAGACCCCGTTCAGCGAGCCTCGGCGTGGCAGGGACGCGATCCTCGTATATTGGCGCGATGTGCCGGTCCACCAGGCGGAGATCGTCTTCACCAGCGGAGAGATCTACGCTGCAGGACCCTGGTTTTCGACGGAATTCAAGGTGACGTTCCGACGCCGGCGGACCGGGGACCCGGTCGAGGCCCGGGGCGCCATCTTCTGCGAAACCTCCGGGGACCGGATCTCGGAAATGCGAATGTACTGGCATCGATGGGTGGGAGGACGGGAAGTCTGATTCCCGTCCGTGTCTGGGGACGACCGAAGCCCGTTGAAGATTCGTAAGTCATTGCAGCACAT
>DASTCF010000173.1:0-41303 GCA_035711365.1 Gemmatimonadales bacterium | reverse complement strand
CCGCCGGAACTTTTCAATCCCAGTTCAGCCCCGCTTCACACCCTCCATGACATATTGTCGCCGCACCTTTGCAAGGGGACAATATGAAAATCACGAAGAGCACACCGATCCTCGGCACGGTCGGCGAGAAGATCGACCGGCTGTTCGATCCGTTCATGACTGGTCCGCTGTTTCCCGAGCTCGCGTTCAAGCCCTTCGAGGGCGCCTGGGTTCCGAGCCTCGACTTCTCGGAGACCGACAAGGCGTTCATGGTCCGGCTGGAAGTCCCGGGACTCCCCAAGGAGAACCTGGACGTCAAACTGACCGGAGACGTGCTGGCCATTTCCGGCCATCGCGAGGCCGCGAAGGAGATTCCGGGCGAGAACTACCTGTATCGGGAGCGCGAGGCCGGTCAGTTCTGCCGCACCCTCAGGCTGCCCGCGGCCGTGATGGGTGACAAGATCGAGGCCGCGTACACGAACGGCGTGCTGGAGGTGAACCTGCCGAAGGCCACGCCGGTAGTGAAGAGCAAGATCGCCATCAAGTAGCGCGGATCGCGATCTGCCTGAACCGGCAGAGGGCCCCGGGCGAGAGTGCCCGGGGCCTATCCGTTATGGCGCGCCCACGCGAGGGTCGCGTGGACTGCTCGGCGCCAGCCGGCCACCGCTGCATCCCGCTCCGACGGCGCGGAGCGGGGCTCGAACCGGGTGAATTGCCGGCCGGTCAGGAAGTCGTCGGCCGTGCGCCAGACACCCAGGGCGAGCCCCGCCAGGCCGGCGGCTCCGAGTGCCGTGGTCTCGATAATGTCCGGCCGCTCCACGGGCGTTCCGATCACGTCGGCCTGGAATTGCATCAACCAGTCGTTGGCGCTCGCTCCCCCGTCCACCCTGAGCGCAGAAAGGTCCAGCCCGGCGTCGCCCGCCATGGTCTCGACCAGCTCCGCGCTGCTGAACGCCATTGCTTCGAGCGCCGCTCGCACGACGTGGGCCCGCGTCGTCCCCCGGGTGAGGCCCGTGAGGGTACCGCGGGCTTCGGCTTCCCAGTGCGGCGATCCCAGCCCCACGAACGCGGGAACGAAATGCACCCCGCCTGTGTCGGGCACGCTCCGCGCAAGCGCCTCCGTTTCATCCGCCCGGCCGATCAGTCCCAGACCGTCCCGGAGCCATTGTACCGCGGCTCCCGCCACAAAAACACTCCCCTCCAGCGCATACGCGGGTTCACCCCGGGGCCCGCAGGCCGCCGTGGCAAGGAGGCCGTGCCCGGAATGAGCGCGACGCTCGCCGGTGTGCATCAGGAGGAAGGCACCGGTGCCATAGGTGTTCTTCGCCTGGCCGGGGGAAACGCACCCCTGCCCGAACAGGGCGGCCTGCTGATCACCCGCCATGCCTGAGATCGGGAGCGGCGTTCCGAAGTATTCGGTCGCCGTCTCGCCGACCGTTCCGCTCGACGAAACGATGCCGGGCAGCAGCTGCGGCGCGATGCCGAAAATGGCCAGCAGCTCGGGATCCCAGTCGCGCGCCCCGAGAGCATACAGCATCGTGCGGGACGCGTTCGAGTGGTCGGTCACGTGGGCGGCGCCACCGGTCAGCCGGGCGACGAGCCAGCTGTCCACCGTGCCTGCCGCCAGTTCCCCACGTTCCGCGCGGCGCCGGACGTCACGGTCCTGCAGCAGCAGCTCCAGCTTGGTCGCCGAGAAGTACGGATCGGGCACCAGGCCGGTGCGTTCGCGGATCAGGTCGGTAAGACCCTGGGATCGGAGTTCGGCGCAGCGGGCCGCGGTTCGCCGGTCCTGCCAGACGATCGCCCGGCCGAGCGGGGCGAGCGTCCGGCGGTCCCACAGCACGATCGTCTCGCGCTGGTTGGTGATCCCGATACCGGCCGGGCGCTCTCCGGCCTGGGCTACCGCCTCTCGCGCCGCGGCGATGGCTCCGGTGAGCAGATCCTCCGGATCGTGTTCCACCCAGCCCGGCCGCGGAAAGTGCTGCGGCACCTCCCGGTATCCCCGGCCCAGCACCGTCCCGTCCTGGTGAATGACGAGGGCGGTCGAGCCGGTCGTCCCCTGGTCGATGGCGAGGATGGAGGACATAGGATGCGGGTCAGCGGGTCGGCGGGACAGCGAGTCGGTCCCACCGCGACAAGAGCACCCCCGACACGATCAACCCCGCCCCGACCAGCTGGAGGGTCCGCGGCGTCTCGTGCAGCAGGGGCCAGGCGACAAGCATCGCCACGAGCGGGATCACGGAGTTGAAGATCGCGGTCCGGCCGCTGCCGACGACGCGGACGCCGTTATTCCAGAGGAGGTAGGCCGTCACGATGGCAAGCAGCGTCGCGTAGGCAGTTCCGGTCCACGCGCGTGTGCTGAGGCCGCCCCAGTCCAGCCCGGCGAGTCCGGAAGATCCGAGAATCAGCAGCCCGGGCGCGCCGGTCACCATCGTGAGTGTCGTCAGCCGGAGGGTTGAAATGGGCACCTTGAGGGCCCGCACGCCGAGCGTGAAGATCGCCCAGCACAGCACGGCGCCGAAGATCGCAAGGTCGCCGGTCAGTCCGCCGACGCCAAGGCTGACTCCCTTCCCGATCAGGATCAGGGTCACCCCGGCGAATCCCAGGAGCCCGCCCGTCAGGACCGGCCGCCTGAGTGCCTCGACGCCAGTCGCTGCACCGAGGAAGGCCACCACCAGTGGCGTCGTGGCCACGATCAGTGACGCGTTCGCGACCGAGGTGTGGGTGAGGCCGTACATGAAGAACACCTGGTAGATCGTGTTCCCCATCACGCCGAGCCATACCAGCGGCCACCACGCCTCGCGCGGCGCCCCCACCGAGCCCTCGCGCCACTGGAGTATCGCGAGGAGGATGGCCCCCGCGAGCGTGAACCGGAATCCGGCGAAGGCGAGGCCGGGGATTTCCTCCAGCGCCATCTTCATGAAGCTGAAGTTGGCGCCCCAGATGAGGACGACCACGACCATTCCGATTTCGGCGCGGGCCAGGTCCCTGCCCGTGGGAGGGGTTCGCGTCACGCGGCGAACCGCCAGGCGAGCTGCGCCGGGTCCATCCGGCCCCGGTCGGTGAGAAACGCGCTGACCAGGGAGGCGGGCGTCACGTCGAACGCCGGATTCCAGACAGGGACGTCCGGCGCCGTCCGGTAGCCACCGAACCCGGTGACCTCCGACGTGTCTCGCGCTTCGATCGGGATGGCATCCCCCGTCGGGGTCTCCAGGTCGACGGTCGTGCCGGGTGCCGCGACGAAGAACGGCACCGCATGCGCACGTGCCGCGAGCGCGAGACCGTAGGTGCCGACCTTGTTCGCGAAGTCTCCATTTGCGGCGATCCGGTCCGCGCCCGTCAGCACGCAGGTGACATCGGCCCGGCGCAGCCGCGGGGCCACCATGCCGTCCGCGATGAGCGTGCAGGCGATCCCGCTTCGTGAGAGTTCCCAGGCGGTCAGCCGGGCGCCCTGAAGCAGCGGACGGGTCTCCGGGACGATCACCTCCACCCGCCGGCCGGCCTCATGGGCGAGGTACACCGGCGCGAGCGCCGTCCCGATCCCGCCGGTGGCGAGGACGCCTGCATTGCAGATCGTCATGACGATGGCGCCATCGGGAACGAGGGGCAATCCGACCTCGCCAATCCGGCGGCACATCGCGGCATCCTCCTCGTGAATCCGCTGGGCCTCCGCAAGCAGCGCGTCGGCATCGCCGCCGGTCCGAAAACCGACTTGCTCCATGCAACCGAGTGCGTGCTGCAGATTTACCGCGGTCGGCCGCGTCCGCTGGAGCCTGGCGACAGCTTCAGCAAGCACCTTCCCCGCATCCCCGCTTCCCCGCCTCGCGACTGCAAGCGCGACTCCATACGCCGCCGCGATCCCGATCAGCGGCGCGCCGCGGACAGCCAGCGTCTCGATCGCCCGGGCCACCTCCTCAAGGGAAGTCAGCTGCACGTAGCGCTCTTCCGATGGGAGCAGGGTCTGATCGAGGATGCGGATGGAGCCGGAATTCCAGGCGAGGGGCGCGGGAACCGTCATCGGTGTAAAATGAAGCGGCGCTGGGAGAATTGCGAACGCCACCACCCCATCAACCACCAATCGGCCCGCCCTCAGATGACCTACTCCACGCTGCTGTTCGAAGTCCGCGACGGGATCGCGTTCGTCACGATCAACCGGCCCGACAAGCTCAATGCGCTCAACGATGCGGTCATCGAAGATCTCGATCGCGCGGTTGCCCGGGTCGAGTCCGACGACGCCATCAAGGGGGTCCTCCTCACCGGGGCCGGCCCGAAGGCCTTCGTCGCGGGGGCCGACATCGGTGAGCTCGCGACTCAGGATTCGCTGTCCGGCAAAGCCCGCGCGATGCGCGGCCAGGCGGTATTCCGGCGCCTCGAGCGATGCGGAAAACCGGTGGTGGCCGCCGTGAATGGCTTTGCCCTCGGGGGAGGTTGTGAGCTGGCCATGGCCTGCCATCTCCGCGTGGCAAGTGAAACCGCCCGCTTCGGCCAGCCCGAGGTGAAGCTCGGCATCGGGCCCGGGTACGGCGGGACGGTCCGGTTGCCGCGGCTGGTGGGCAAGGGTCGGGCGTTGGATCTGCTCCTGACCGCCCGGCAGGTCGGGGCCGAGGAGGCGGTCCAGATGGGGCTGGCCAATCGGGTGGTCCCGGCCGAGCAACTGATGCCGGAAGCCGAGAAGCTGCTGCGGGGCATTCTCGAGAACGGCCCGCTGGCGGTTCGGCTCTGCCTCGAGGCCGTCGATTCGGGGTTCGAAATGGGTCTCGAGGAGGCGCTTCTGCTCGAGGCCAACCACTTCGGGCTGCTCGCTTCCACCTCCGACATGAAGGAGGGGATGGGCGCGTTCCTGGAGAAGCGAAAGGCCGCCTTCCAGGGGCGGTGATGCGCCTAGACCATCTGAAGGTCCGGGGGTTTCGTAATCTCCGCGACCAGGATTACACCTTTCCCGCGAGGGGCGCCATCCTGCTCGGCGCCAATGCGCAGGGCAAGACAAATCTCCTCGAGGCAATTGGGTATCCGACGCTGTTCCGGTCCCTCAGGGGGGCTGCCGATGCGGAGGTGGCCTCCTTCGGCGGCGAGGGGTTCCGCGTCGAGGCCGGATTCCATGACGGGGACAGGCCCCGCACCGTCACCGCCACGGTCCTCACCTCGGCGAAACGAAAGACCCTGTTCCTCGATGGCGCGGAAGTCCGGCGTCTGGCAGACGCAGTCGGCGAGTGGCTGGCGGTTGCCTTCCTGCCCCGGGACGTGGCGCTGGCTGCCGGGGCGGCGGCGGAGCGGCGGCGGTATCTGGATCGCCTGCTCTCGCTCGCCTCGCGCGCCTACTTGAAAGCGCTCACCCGGTACAGGGCCGCGCTGGCCCAGCGGAATGCAGCGCTTCGGCAGGGACGAGTGGACGTCGCGCGGGCATTCGATGTTCCACTCGCGGAGGCCGGCGCGGCCGTAGTCGCGAGGCGGCGAGCCTGGAGTGCTGAGGCCGCCGGTCTCTTCGCGGCGGAATTCAGCGCTCTGGGCGAGGATTCCCCCGCGCAGCTTCGCTACCGGGGCAACGAGGCCCTCGCCGAGGCAGGTGAATGGCCTGCGCTGCTCGATGCAGCCCACGGGCGCGATCTCGCGCGGAGGATGACGACGCTCGGGCCCCACCGCGACGACCTGGTGCTCGAGATCGGCGGCCGGCCGCTCAGGGAATTCGGCTCGACGGGCCAGCAACGGAGCGCGGCGGTCGCACTGAAGCTCCTCGAGCTCGGCAGTCTCGAACGGGCACGCCGCGTCCCTCCGGCGCTGCTGCTGGATGATGTCTTTGCCGAGCTGGACTCCCGGCGCCAGCAGCGACTCGCGGCCCGGTTGCTCGAGGGTGTGTCACGGCAAGTCCTGGTGACAGCGCCCAGAACGGACGAGCTACCGGGCCAACTTGACCTGCCGATCTGGACGGTCCGGGCCGGCGTCGCAACCCCCGGCATTTGATCGGAGGATTGTCACCGTGGCCGATAAGCGTCCCCTGACGCCGCTGTCTCAGGCGCTGGATGCGTACCTGAAATCATCGGGACTCGACAAGGGCGTCGAGCGTGCCGAGGTCATCCAGCGCTGGGCCGACCTGGTCGGACCCCAGATCGCGGCGGTGACCGAAGCGGAATCGGTCTCCGAGGACGGCATCCTCCGGGTCCGGGTGGCCACGGCGCCATGGGCCAGCGAGCTGAGCCTCATGACCCCGCGCATCCTGGCCCGGATAAACGCCGGGCGCCGGGGGCGGATCCGGGCCATCCGGTGGATCCCCGGCACGCTGTGAAATTCGCCCCAGCCGGGGTCCGCCAGGACCCCGGCCCGGGGGTCGCTGATCCTGCCTTTCGAGGACTCGATTCCCTGCGTTTACGAGAACGTCTGAAATCGGCCTAATGGCTTTACCGGCAAAGGTTTACCGCTTATCTTAAGGGGTATCCCGGTCCCCTGGGCCGGGCCAACCTGCAGCCGAAGCCGGAGACATGGCGAACAACACCACGCTGGAATCACAGGAACGTGAGTACGGGGCAGGCTCGATTCAGGTCCTGAAGGGCCTGGAGGCGGTGCGGAAACGGCCCGGGATGTACATCGGGTCCACCGCGGAAAATGGCCTGCACCATCTCGTGTACGAGGTGGTGGACAACTCGATCGATGAGGCACTCGCCGGCTTCTGCGACACGATCACGGTCCATATTCGCAAGGACAACGTGATCTCCGTTGCCGACAACGGGCGCGGGATTCCGGTCGACATCCACCCGACCGAGAAGATGCCCGGGGTGGAACTCGCCCTGACGGTGCTCCACGCCGGCGGCAAGTTCGACAAGTCCACGTACAAGGTGTCGGGCGGCCTCCACGGCGTCGGCGTCTCGGTGGTGAACGCCCTCTCGGAGCGGCTCGAAGTGGTGGTGGACCGCGACGGCAAGCGGCACCACATGGCGTTCAGCCGGGGCCGCACCACCAAGCCGCTCAGCATCCTCGGCAAGTCCAAGGGAACCGGCACGATCGTCACCTTCCGGCCCGATCCGGAAATCTTTTCCGTTCTCGACTTCAACTACACGACGCTCGCCGACCGGCTGCGCCAGCTGGCGTTCCTGAACAAGGGCGTCACGATCACCCTGCACGACGAGCGCCCCGAGACCCCGCTCGAGGAGACGTTCTTCGCCAAGGGCGGGCTGGTTCAGTTCGTCGAGTGGCTCAACCGCAACAAGAAGCCGCTCCACCCGAAGCCGGTCGCGTTCACTGCCGTCAAGGATGACGTCGAGGTGGATGTCGCCCTGCAATACGAGGACGGCTACAACGAGAACACGTTCACCTTCGTGAACAACATCAATACCCACGAGGGCGGCACCCATCTCACCGGCTTCAAGTCGGCCCTGACCCGCACCATCAACGAGACGGCCAAGCGCGCCGGGGCGCTCAAGAAGGCCGACTTTACCCTGTCCGGTGAGGACGTCCGGGAGGGGCTCACCTGCGTGCTGCACGTGAAGGTGAAGGAGCCGCAGTTCGAGGGACAGACCAAGACCAAGCTGGGGAACTCGGAAGTGGAGGGCATCGTTCGCCAGGTGGTCAACGAGCACCTCGGGAACTACCTGGAGGAGCATCCGCCCGTCGTGCGCGCCATCGTCGAGAAGGCCGTGAGCGCGGCGCGGGCCCGCGAGGCAGCCCGGAAGGCCCGGGACCTGGTGCGCAAGAAGTCCGGCCTGGAGGGTGCGGTCCTGCCGGGCAAGCTGGCGGACTGCTCCCTCAGCGATCCCGCGCTCTGTGAACTCTACCTGGTCGAGGGCGACTCGGCCGGGGGCAGCGCGAAGCAGGGGCGGGATCGCGCGTTCCAGGCCATCCTGCCGCTCCGCGGCAAGATCCTCAACGTCGAGAAGGCCCGGATCGACAAGATCCTGAGCAACGAAGAGATCCGGGCCATGATCACGGCGATCGGGGCCGGCGTTCGCGAGGATTTCACGCTCGAGGACGTGCGCTACAACAAGATCATTCTGATGACCGACGCCGATGTCGACGGCGCACACATCCGCACGCTCCTGCTCACGTTCTTCTTCCGGCAGATGCACGAACTGCTCGAGGCGGGCTACATCTACATCGCCCAGCCCCCGCTCTACCGGGTGGCCCGGGGCAAGGATGAGTTCTACGCGTACACAGAAGTGGAGCGGGACGAGTACGCCAAGCGGCTCGGCGCCGGCGACGGCAAGACGACGGTCAACATCCAGCGGTACAAGGGCCTCGGCGAGATGAATCCCGGGCAGCTCTGGGCCACCACGATGGATCCCGAGAAACGGACTATTCTCCGGGTCACGATGGAGGACGCCGTCGAGGCCTCCAAGCTGTTCGATGAGCTCATGGGCGACGAGGTCGAGCCCCGCCGGCTGTTCATCGAACGGAATGCGAAGTACGTGAGCAATTTGGACGTCTGAAGGCGGCGAAGCAGGTCAGCGGGACGGAAGCCGGCCCCGAGCGTCGGCGCCCGACAGGGTGGTTGATGGGGGTGGTCTGGGCGTCCGACGGGGGGGGCCGACTCCGGACCGCGGACAGCACCCACTGTTTCCAAGCTTACAACCGACTCACACCCTCTTTCGTCACCCGATGCGACACTAGCGGCGGGGCCGCCACGCGCTCGCCGATCTGGATGGCCGCCCGAAGCGCCGCCCCACCGATTTCCACTCCGGCCCCGTCCCGCGCGAAGATCGAGGCGATGGGCTCGCCGGCCTCGACCCGGTCGCCGGGCTTGACCGTGATCACGAAACCCACGGTCGGGTCCACCGCATCCTCGACCCGTTGGCGCCCGCCGCCCATCGCCACGATCGCCTGACCGATCACCCGCGGCTCCACCTGGCGGACCCACCCAGCCTTCGGCGTCTCGTAGACTTCGACCTCCCCCGCCTGGGGCAGGAGGGACGGGTCCTCCGCCACGGCCGGGTTCCCGCCCTGGGCCTCGATGATGGCCGTGAACTTCTCGAGCGCTGCCCCCGACCTGATGACGCGCTCCAGGCGCGTCCGCGCGGCGCCCGCGTCGGTTTCCACGCCGGCCAGGAGAAGCATCTCGATCCCGAGCGCGTAGGTCACGGACATCAGGTCCGCGGGCCCCTGTCCCTGGAGCGCCATCAGGCATTCTTCCACCTCGAGCGCATTCCCGCAGGCCCGCCCGAGCGGCCGGTCCATCGCCGTCAGGAGCGCGATCGTGGGGACGTCGTGCGATTCGCCGAGGCCGATCATGGTCCGTGCGAGTTCAAGCGCCTGCTCCTCCCCGGGGAGGAAGGACCCGCTTCCTGTCTTGACGTCGAGGACGAGCCCGGTCAGCCCTTCGGCCAGCTTCTTCGACATGATGCTGGCGGCGATGAGCGGAATCGAGGGCACCGTGCCGGTCACGTCCCGAAGCGCGTACAACCGCTGGTCGACCGGCGCAATCTCGGGAGTCTGGCCGAACAGCGCGCAGCCCAGCCGGCGCACCTCCGCTTCGGCCTGGCGCAGCGGCATCTGGGTCGTGAAGCCCGGGATGGATTCGAGTTTGTCGAGCGTACCGCCGGTGTGCCCCAGTCCCCGGCCCGACATCATCGGCACCGCGACGCCGCAGCAGGCGACTATCGGCGCGACCAGCAGCGATGTCTTGTCGCCGACTCCGCCGGTGGAGTGCTTGTCGATGCGGGGAACGTCCCATCCGTCGAACCGCAGGCGGTCGCCGGAGTTGATCATCGCCTCGGTAAGCTCGGCCAGTTCCGCGCTGTCGAGCCCGCGCCACAACACCGCCATCATGAGGGCGGACATCTGATAATCCGGGACCTCGCCCGCGGCATAGGCGCGCACGAGGGATGTCCATTCGCCAGAAGCGAAAGGACTTCCATCTCGCTTGCGTTCGATGAGGGACGGGACCACCATTAAGCAGTTCCTCCCGACCTGAGCGGCCGCCGGCTGGAGTTCAGATGCGCGCGACCCGATGCGTTCTCGCCTTGCTGCTGCTCGCCGTGCCGGCGGCGGCGCAATCGGCTGTCGATCACGTGGCGAACGGGCGGGCCCTCGCCGATGCCCGCGATCCCGCGGCTGCACTGCGGGAGTTCCAGGCCGCATTGCGGGGGGATTCGACGCAGTACGAGGCCAACTGGCGCGCCGCAATCGCCGCCGTGGACATCGGCAAGCAGACGCCGGATTCGGTGAAGAGCCGTTCGCGGGATTCGCTCTATGCGCTCGCGGAAACATACGCCAAGCGGGCCGTCGCCGCGAACGTCATGGGCGCGGACGGGCACTTCGCGCTCGCGGCCGCGATCGGGCGCACCTCGCTCACCATGAGCAAGACGGATCGGGTGAAGCGGGCGCGGGAAATCCGCACCGAGGCCCTCAAGGCGATCGAGCTGGCCCCGAAACACGACGGCGCGTACAATGTGCTGGGACAGTGGAACGCCGAGATTATGCGGCTCTCGGGCATGGAGCGGTTCTTCGCGAAGAACTTTCTCGGCGGGGATTACTTCAGCAAGGCCTCGTGGAAGGACGCGATCGCCAACATGAGAAAGGCCGTCGAGCTGCGGCCGGAGTTTCTGTATCACCGGTTCGAGCTCGCGGAGATCTACATCGACCAGAAGCGCTATGCGGAGGCGCGGGAACAGCTGCAGGTCATCCCGTCCCTCCCCCTCATCGACGTGATGGACCCCGTGTGGAAGCAGGACGCCGCGCGGAAGCTCCGGTCCATCCAGGGCAAGTGACCCGGACTCACACATGACCAGCTCCGCCGCCACGCACGAGGAAGTTGAGCGTCTCGCCGCCCGCGTCCAGACGCTCGAACACGAGCGCCGGCAGCTGCTCGCCGTCATCGAGATCCTCGAGGAGATCGGCGGCTCGCTGCACTTCGGCGACATCGTACAGTCGATCACCCGGAAACTGGGCGAGGCCTTCGGACTGGACCGATGCGCAATTTACCTGGCCGAGCGCGGCGGCCAGACCGTGCGCCTGGTCGCCAGCTTCGAGGATCCGAGCATCCGCAACTATGTCGTGGACCTCGACCGGTATCCGGAGCTGAAGCGCGCGATCCAGTCCGGCGAAACCGTATTCATCCCCGACGCCGTGACCGACCCGGCGCTCCGCCATGTGCGCGGTGCCCTCACCAATCGGCGGGTCAAGTCCATTACCGTCGTTCCCATCACGTGGCGCGGGGCCGCCATCGGCGCGATTTTCCTCCGCACCTTCCGGGACGGCCCGAGTTTCGCGGATGCCGACGTGAAATTCTGCCAGGTCGTGGCGAGCCTCACCGCCAAGGCGCTCCGGAATGCGCACCGGTTCGAGCGCCTGCAGGCCCGCCGCGGAGACGACGCCGGGCGCCTGCTCGACCGCGAGCGCGTTGCGCTCGTCGGCTTCATCCGGCGACTCATCGAGGCCTTCGCGGCCAAGGAGGGCCCCTGGGACGAGGGCCAGCTCAGCCGCGCCACTGCGGATGAACTGGACCGGCTCGTGGGCGTCGCAATGACCGTGCTCTCCCAGGAGGCCTCCGGGCGGTGACGCCGGCGGAACGGGTCGCCGAGCTGCGCCGGCAGATCGATCGCGCCAACCACGCCTACTACGTCGAGGATGCGCCCGAGATCTCGGACGTCGAATACGACCGCCTCTTCCGTGAGCTGCAGGCCCTGGAGACGGCCCACCCGAAGCTCCTTACCCCCGACAGCCCTACCCAGCGCCTCGGCGCCGAGCCTGCCTCTGTGCTGCGGAAGCACACGCACCTGCGGCCGATGCTCTCCCTCGCCAACGCATTCGGACCCGAGGAGCTCGACGCGTGGGAGGCTCGCAACGCCCGCCTGACCCCGGAAGTCCGGTCGGGCGGCTACACCACGGAAATCAAGATCGACGGGGCCGCGGTCAACCTGACGTACGCCGGCGGCCGCCTCACGATGGGGGCAACGCGCGGGAACGGGGCCGTCGGCGAGGATGTCACGGCTAACCTCCGGACCATTCCCGACGTCCCCCTCGTGCTCCGGGGCCGCGACCACCCGGCGGTGGTCGAGATTCGCGGGGAGGTCTATTTCCCGCTTGCCAGCTTCCAGCGCCTGAACGCCTCCAGGGAGCGCGCCGGCGATCCTCCCTTCGCAAACCCCAGGAATGCCGCCGCGGGGAGCCTTCGCCAGCTCGACTCGGACATCACACGGCGGCGCCGGCTCCGGATGTTCGCATTCCAGATCGCCGTGATCGAGGGCGCGCTGAGTCTCCAGACCCAATGGGATGTGCTCGAACTCCTGGAAGCCTGGGGGTTCCAGGTCGCGCCCCATCGTGCCCGGCATCCCGACCTCGCCGCCGTGCACACCAAGATTGCGGAGTATGAGCAGCTGCTCGGCGGCCTCCCGTTCGAGGCCGATGGGGTGGTGGTCAAGGTCGATCGCCTGGCGCTGCAGGAGGATCTCGGCGTGGTGGGCGGCCGCGAACCACGGTGGGCGATCGCCAGGAAGTTCGCGCCGGAAGTGGCCGTCACCCGGCTGGTCGACATCCGGCTGAACGTGGGCCGCACCGGGGCCCTCAATCCCTACGCGGTGCTGGAGCCGGTGGAGGTGGGCGGGGTGACCGTCACCACCGCCACCCTCCACAACGAGGAGATTATCGCGCAGAAGGACATCAGGATCGGGGACTGGGTCGAAGTGGTGCGCGCCGGCGAAGTCATCCCCCAGGTCGTCGGCCCGCTCCGCGAGCGCCGGGACGGCTCCGAGCGTGCATTCACCATGCCCGAGCACTGCCCCGCCTGCGGCACGGCGGTGGAGCGGCCCGCGGACGAGGTAATGCGCTACTGCCCGAACGCCTCCTGTGCCGGCCGGATCCTCGAGGGTATCGTGCACTTCGCGTCCACGGAGGCGATGGACATCCGCGGACTGGGATACGAGCGGGTACGGCAGCTCCTCGACGAGAAGCTGATAAGAGACGTGGCGGACATCTACGAGCTCACCGCGGAGCGGCTGGAGCCGCTCGAGCGGTTCGGCGCGCAATCCGCCCGTGCTCTCGTCGGCGCCATCACCGACTCGAAATCACAACCGCTCTCCACCCTTCTTTTCGGACTCGGGATCCGCCACGTCGGGAAGAACGTCGCGTTGCTGCTCGCCCGGCGGTTCGGCACCCTCGCCGCCCTGCGTGCCGCGCCGGCCGGCGCGATCCACGACGTGCCCGGGGTGGGGCCTGCGATCGCAGACGCGGTCGTGGAGTTCTTCGCGACGGCCCGCAATCAGGTGCTGCTCGATCGTCTCGAAGGTCTCGGGCTCAACACCCAGGAACCGCATGCGGCCGGCGGCTCCGGGCCGCTGGCCGGAAAGACCGTGGTCATCACCGGTACGCTTCCCACGCTGTCCCGCGCGGACGCGGCCGCGCGGATTGAGCGCGCGGGAGGACACGTCGCCGGGAGCGTGAGCAAGAAGACGTCCTTCGTCGTGGCGGGGACGGATCCCGGGAGCAAGCTGGAGAAGGCACGGTCACTCGGAGTGGAAATCATCGATGAAAGCGAACTCTTGCGCCGGGTCGGAGGGTGACCGTAGCTTCCCGACCATGAACGGCCCCCCCTCCCTATCCGAATACCAGTGCCTCGGCCTGGGCAGCCGCGCGCTTCACCAGCTTCGCGCCAGCCTGGAGCGCGATGGCGGAATTCAGGCCGCCTCCACCCTGCAGGAGGCCGGCGTGGCCGGTGGCGAGGGGCTGTTCTCTGCCTTCGCGGGGTGGCTCCAGACCGCCTACGGCGTGATGCAGCCCGGCGACCTCGACGCAACGTACCTGCCCGATGCGCTCCGGGGGTTCTTCAGCGATTTTGGCTGGGGGAATATTGCGATTAGCGACCTGTCGCCCGCCGTGATGGCGCTCGACAGCGAGGACTGGGCCGAGGCCTCGCCCGACCAGGGCAGCCAGTATCCGTCGTGTCATTTCACGAGCGGACTGCTGGCCGATTTCCTCGGCCGGCTGGGGCAGGGTTCCGTGGCGGTCATGGAAGTGGAGTGTCGCACACGCGGGGACGCCCGGTGCCGCTTTCTGGTGGGCGCCCCCGAATCACTCTCCTCGCTCTATGACCGCATGGCCCGTGGCCTGAGTTACGTGGAGGCGCTCGGGAAGCAGGCCGACGCCTCCTGACTCACCGCTACTGTCTCCGGCGGAGGGTTACGTCGCCGGAACCGGTCTCCACCGTAAGCGTTCCCTTCCCATCCCCGATGGTGCCCCGCAGGCCGTCCGAGGTCTTGCGCGTCACCTGAAGCGGGAACTCCGTTTCGATACCGCCACTGCCGGTCGAGATGTCCACGGTCGCCCCGATGGTGGAGGGCGCCAGGACCTCGACGTCCCCGGAGCCGGCCTCGACGGTCAGCGACTGGAAACCGGCCACGAGCGTCACTGAAATATTCCCGCTGCCGGTCTCGACGTCGGCGTCCGGGGCCTTGGCCTCCGAGATCCTGACATCCCCCGACCCCGCCTCGACATGCAGCCGGTTCACATTGACCCCGGTGAGGGTCACGTTTCCGGAGCCGGTCTCGACTTCCGCCAGGGCGCCCGCCAGCGTGCTCGCCGTCACCTCACCCGAACCCGTCTCGGCATCGAACGTCCCGTCATGCCCGGTCGCGGTGATGTCCCCCGATCCGGTCCCGATCGAGAGGGTGCCCTTCGTGCTCTGGGTCTGGATGTCCCCACTTGCCGTCGACAGGGACAGATTTCCGTCCACGTTCCGCACGCTCACCGCACCCACGGCCAGGTGCACCTCGAGATCCCGGCCGGGCGGAACCAGCACTCGGATGTCGGCCCACGCCTCGAGGCCGCTGCCGGTGCCCGAGATCCGGACCCGGCGGCCCCCACCACCCCAGTGGTCGCCGTCGAATGTGCCGTCGTCCCGGACATCGAGGTTCGTGTTGGAATGCGCCCCGAGCGCCGGGTAGACGAAGCGATCTCCCGGGAAGAGCACCCGAAGTCCGCCGCCATCGCGCGACAACTTGAGCTGCGCGCCATCCTTTCCGCCTCGGGACACCTCGGCCACGACGGATGAGCCGGTGCCGGCTTCGATTGACAATCTGCCGATCAGGTTGTGGATCGAGGCGCGGCCGGCACCGAGGTCGATCCGTTCTGCCTGCTGGGCGTGCAGGGGAAGGGCGAGGCCAAGAAGGAGGGCGCCTAACCAGGCGCGCTGGATCGGAATGGCGGGCACGGAGCGGTCTCCTGAAGTGGGAATCAGGAGTTTGGACGGGTCGATGCCCCGAAAGGTTGCAGCGGCCTAACGAGGCGCGACGGCCACGCCTTCCAGGAGGATCGGGGGCAGCAGCAGGCTCCCGCGGCGTTCCACATCCCTTCCGAGTCCGCCGAGCCGTCCGAGCAGCTCATAGGCATTCCCGGCGACGGCGGCGTCCTTGACCCGGCCGACGACCTCCCCACTTATGACGCGGTAAGCAAGGGCGACGGGATGCGAGAAGGCGCCGCCGATCACGTTTCCCTGCCCAACGCCGATCAGTTCATCGACCAGCAGCCCGTCGGGAATCCGTTGCAGGAGGTCGTCCCATCCGTCCGCACCCGCCGCGATGGCGAGGTTCGAATATGCCGCCTGCGGCTTGCCGAACGTGCTCCGCCGCGCGTGTCCGGTGGCGGGGACGCCGGCGCGGCAGGCCGTTTCAAGGTCGTAGATGAACTCGCCGACAACACCTTGCTGTACCAGCGACAACCGCCGCGTCGGAACCGCCTCGTCGTCGATCGGGCGCGATCCGGGCGCGGCCTCGAGAAAGGGATCGTCCGCGATCGTCAGCGCCGAATCGAACATCTGCTCCCCCTGGCGGCCGGCGAGCGGTGAGATGCCCTGCAGTACAGCCTTCCCGTGGCAGGCCTGGCGCAGGGGCAGGAGAATGGCATGGGCCCCCTGGGGCGTGAAGAGCACGGGGAGTGCTCCGTGCGGCGGCCCGGCCGGTTGAGCGGCCCAATCGAGCCGCTTGAGAATCGACTGCGCCAGTGCACCCGTGACGGTGTCGTCGGGAAAGTCTGCCGAGGCCCAGTAATCGGCCACCATCAACACGTCGTCGCCGGCGACCCGGGTCACCTCGGCCGCAATGGTCAGCACACTCACGTCGTAGGAAGCCGCCACCCCGCGTGTGTTGGCGACCGCCACCGAGCCGATACTCCGTTCCACCGTAACAGCGACCTGACAGCCGTCGCGGGTCAGGCGGTCGACGAGCTCGCGGCCGAGGTCCCTCAGGTTCTCCAGTGTCGCGGCGGCGGCGCGCGGGTACCAGGTTGTCACGGAGGGGAGCGGTGCGGGCGCCGGGAGCAGCAGGTCCACCGCATCGCCGACCCGGGCCGACGCCAGCGCCGCCTCGAGAAGCGCGTCTACGTCGTCGCTGGTCGTCCCTGCGAAGCCGAGGCGTCCCTCGGCAGATACGCGGAGGTTGAGCCCGCGCTCCTGGGAGAATGCGGTGCTCTTGAGGCGTCCCGCCTCGAACACGAGAGTGAGGGTTTCGTCCGACTTCAGCGCGGCGTCGGCGGCCTCGGCGCGCCGCATCGCCCGCTCCAACAGCGGGCCGATCATGCGAGGGTCCCGCCGACGAGGGCCTCGCTGATGCGGATGTGGGGCGACCCTTCCGTCACCGGCAGCGGCGATTGCCCGCCCTTGCCGCAGCCCCCACCGAGTTCGTTCCACTGGAAGTCACCGCCGATGCGGTCGATCCGGTCGAGGGTCTGGAACAGGTTGCCCGCGATGACGACATCCTTGACCAGCTCGGCGATTCGCCCGTCGCGGATCATGTAGGCGTGCCCGGCGGTGAAGGAGAAATCCTCGAGATAGGTCTGGCCGCCCATCGCGTCGCACGCGTAGACCCCCAGCGGGATGTCGCGCAGGAGGTCGTCGCGAGTGCCCCGGCCGTTCGCGATGTAGGTATTCGTCATCCGGACGATCGGGGGATGGCGGTAGGAGAGCGCGCGCGCGTTGCCGGTCGGCGCTTCGCCCATCCTGGCGGCGGTCTCGCGGGAGTGCAGCCGCCCGACCAGGACTCCGTTCTGCACCAGGATCGTGTTGCGGGTGGGTGTGCCTTCATCATCGAAGGGCAGCGTCCCCCGCAAGCCGGCGGCGCTCCCGTCGTCGCCGATCACGAGCTCGGAATGGCCGAACCGCCGGCCCAGCGTCATCATGGCGCGCGCCTGCGGATTCTCGTAGACGAAATCCGCCTCACTGAGATGGCCGAAGGCCTCATGGACGAACACACCTGCGAGCTTGGGATCGAGCACGACCGGGTAGGTGCCCCCGCGCACGCGCGGCGCGGCGAGCAGGCTCACGGCCCTGTCGGCGGCGGCGAGGAACTGTTCCTCCCTCCCCTCGACCGCGTCCCACCCCGCCCGCCGCCCCAGGGATTCCAGTGCCCGCTCGATGGTGCCGTCATCTCGTGCCATCGCGACAGCCGAAAGCGTGACCTCGGGGCGGACCTCGTACAGCAGGGTGCCTTCGGAATTCGCGAACCAGTACTCGCAGACTTCGTCGTGGTAGGAGGCC
The DNA here is from genome assembly GCA_035711365.1 of Gemmatimonadales bacterium. Lineage (GTDB taxonomy): Bacteria > Gemmatimonadota > Gemmatimonadetes > Gemmatimonadales > GWC2-71-9 > DASTCF01. The sequence continues at coordinate 23,878 of DASTCF010000173.1, read as the reverse complement.
TGCGTGTCCACGATCCGCCGGTCCCGGTCGAGCATCAGGGCATTCAACGCCGCGAGGTGCCGCTGCTTGGTCTCGAGCGGGATGCCCCGCACGTCCCGACCGAGCGGCAGGGCGGTATCGGTTTCGCGCGGGGTAACGTCGGCCAGCCGGATCGGTTCGTCGAGCCGGACGGCCAGGGAGAGTTCATGGGCGCGTGCGACCATGGCCGGGAGCTGCTCGAGGGCGGTGAAGCTCGCCATGCCCCAGCCACAGCCGTGATTGAGGCAGCGGACGAAGCCGCCCGAATCCGTGCTCGCCGTGGCGCCTTCGAGCCGCCGCCCCCGGTAGCTGACGCTGGTCGTCCAGGAGCGTTCGAGACGGATTTCGGTGTAGTCCGCGCGGGTGGCGCGAAGCGCGTCGCGCAGGCGGTTCTTCACGTGCGACGGCGGGCGGCGTAGTCCGGGCGGGGCACGAGTTCGCCGTCCTGCACGACCTCACGGTCCCACGGCAGGATGATGAACTTGTCGGTTTCGAAGGCGAAATAGTCCGGCGCGTAGGGTCCGGTCTTGAACGACACCGCCGTCCGGACTTCGGAGGGCTGGAGCAGGCGTACCTCGCTCAGCGCGAGCTTCATGGTGCTCCCCGATTCGCAGGTCTCATCCACGACCAGCACGCGGCGGCCGCGTATCGTGGCGGGCGGTCCCGCCACCAGCACGGGTTGGGTCCTGCCGCGGGGGCGCGTTACGATCATCGAGGCAAACTCGCGCTGCAGGATCGACGCGACGACCACGCCCGGCATCACGCCGGCCTTGGCGATGCCGAGCACCACCTCGGGGTCGTACTCCCTGGCCACCTTCAGGGCGAGCGCGCGGCAGATCTCGCCGAAGAATGACCAGTCGATTTCCATCACGCCGCGGACGTCGGGGTCCGGTGGCCGTGGCATTGGCGCGCTCTCGGTGGAAGGGAGGTGGACGGCTCCAAGCTACCTCGCGCCGCGGCGCGCAGCAACCGCATTGCCACCCCCCGCGATTCGGGCTATCTTGCGCGAGCAGCACGACTTGAGCCTCCTCCACCCCCGCGTCAAGGATTCGCCGATCGTATGAGCTTCTGGCGACGGCTGCTCGGGAAAGGCAAGTCCGATGGCCTGCGTCCGCAGCGACTCGATTATCTCAACGAGGCCCTCGCACTCGAGCGCCAGGGGGATTTCGAGGCGGCGCTGACTTCCTACCGACTGGCGCTTCGGGACAATCCGCACGACCTCCGCATCCTGCAGAACATGGCGATCGCCTTCACCAAGACCGGCCAGCCGGACGAAGCGATCCGGCACTACCGCCGTGCGCTCGAGCTCGACGGCTCCCTCGTCGGGGCGCACTACGGCGTGGCGTTTCTGCTGCTCAAGCGAGGCGAGCCCGAGCTGGCAGCGGAGCATCTCCGGGCGTTCCTGGGCCAGCCACCCAAGGGCCCGGACGCTGACCGCTGGATCCGGCACGCGGAGGAGGTGCTTCAAGACATCGAGGCCACGCCATCCGGCGAGACGGCGCCATGACCCGCCGCGGTGCCCTCGTCCTGGCAGCGGGGGTGCTGCTCGGATGCAGCGATCTGTCGGAAGGCGAGGGCGGGGTGGTGGCGCTGGAGGTGACCGCCCCGGCGGGTAACACGGTGGAAGTCGGGGATACGGTGCAGTACACTGCGCGCGCGCTGAATATCCAGGGAGAGGAAGTGGCCGCCGAGATCCGCTGGGCCACCCCGGACACGGCGAACATTTCGGTCGACTCGTTGACCGGAATCGTGGTGGGCAAGGCGGGAGCGACGGTCGGGCGGGTGCAGGCCTCCGCGGGCTCTCTCCTGTCGCCCCTCAATCTCATCTCGGTGCTGGCACGGGCGGACACTCTGATCCTGGTGAGCCCGGATACAATGACCGTCGATCTCCTCCTCGGGCAGACTACGCCGGCTCTCGAGTCCCGTCTGGAGTCCTACGATCCGGCCGGTCCGCTCGCCGGCCGTGACATCATTTACGAGATCGTCTATCCCGTTTTCGCCCTCCCAGGCGACCGCACCGTGGAGTTGACGGGAGGAGTTCTGATCGACACTCTCACTACCGGATCCGACGGCACGCCGACCTCGCCCGTGGCGTTGAGTGTTGTGGTGGGCGCGGTCGCGCCGGACAGCGCGATCGTCGAATTGCGCGCGTTCCGGTATGGCGGCACCGAGCCCGTGCCCGGGTCGGGCCAGCGCATTCGCGTCCGGTTCCTGAGTCCGTGATCCCTCCCTGGAGGCCCCGGTGACCAGCCCGCGCACGCTGACGGAGATCTTCTTTGGCTCGATGGACCGCTGCGCGGATCGCCCGGTCGTCATGCGGGTCAAGCGCGCCGGGGTCTGGGTCGAAACCAGTTATCGCGACCTGTCCGAGCGAGTGGAGGCCTTCAGCAAGGGGCTCCTCGAGCTGGACGTCAAGCCGGGCGATCGCGTGGCCATCCTGTCCGAGAACCGGCCCGAGTGGGCGATCGCCGATTTCGCCTGCCTCGCCGCGCGCTGCGCCGACGTGCCGGTGTATCCCACCCTGCCCGCCAAGCAGGTGGAGTACATCCTGCGGGACTCGGGCGCCGTGGTCGTCTGCTGCTCATCCACCGCCCAGCTCAGCAAGGTGCAGGAGATCCTGCCGCACCTGCCGTCGGTCCGCCACGTCGTGGTGTTCGACGAGGGCGCCGCCTCGGGCGGCGCGCTGCAGTTCGAGCAGGTGCTGACCCGGGGCCGCGAGGCGCGGGGCCGGTATCCCAACTGGCGCGCGGACGCGCTCACGGCCCGGCCCGAGCACCTCGCCACGCTGATCTACACCTCCGGCACGACGGGCGATCCCAAGGGCGTGATGCTGACCCACGGCAACATCACCTCGAACGTGGTGGGCGGCCTCGAAGTGCTGGACCTCAACGCCACCGATGAGTGCCTGTCCTTTCTGCCGCTCTCCCACATCTTCGAGCGGATGGCCGGCCATTATTGCATGATGCAGGCAGGGGCCATCATCAATTACGCCACCAGCATCGAGACCGTCGCGCTGGAGATGGGCGAGGTGCGTCCGACCGTCATGCTGTCGGTGCCGCGTCTCTACGAGAAGATCTACGCGCGGGTCCTCGAGGGTGCGACGAGTGGCTCGCCGCTCAAAAAGAAGATCTTCTTCTGGGCCAAACGTGTCGGCGAGACCTGGGCCGAGCTGGCGATCGCCGGCAAGCCGATTCCCGCCGGCCTGGCGGTCCAGTACCGCGTGGCCCATAAGCTGGTCTTCTCGAAGCTGCACGCGCGGGTCGGGGGCCGGCTCAGGTTCTTCGTGTCGGGTGGCGCGCCGCTCTCCGCCGAAATCGCCCGGTTCTTCTATGCGGCGGGATTGCCGATCATGGAGGGATACGGTCTCACGGAGACCTCCCCGGTGATCACCGTCAACGGCTTCGGCCGCGCCCGGCTCGGCACGGTGGGACAGGCGATCCGCGGAGTCGAAGTCAAGATCGCGGCGGATGGGGAGATCCTGACGCGCGGTCCCCATGTCATGAAGGCGTACTTCAACAAGCCGGAGGCGACCGCGGAAGTTATCGATGCGGCCGGCTGGTTCCACACGGGGGACATCGGGGAGCTGGACGCCGACGGATACCTGCGCATCACCGACCGAAAGAAGGACATCATCGTCACGGCGGGCGGCAAGAATATCGCCCCGCAGCCCATCGAGAACCTGGCGAAGACGAATCCGTTCATCCTCAACGCCGTCATGATCGGCGACAAACGGCGCTTTCCGGTCATGTTGGTCGTGCCGAACGCCGAGGCGGTGCAGAAATGGGCCGCGGAGGCCGGCCTGCAGGCCCCGGATATGAAGGCACTCCTCGCGCTGCCGGAGACCTACAACAAGCTTTTCGGGGAAGTCAAGAAGTCGCTCCGGGAGCTGGCGCAATTCGAGATGCCGAAGAAGCTGCTGCTGCTGGAGCAGGACTTCACCATCGAGAGCGGCGAAATGACCCCGACGATGAAGGTGAAGCGGCGGGTGGTGGAAAAGAACCGTCAGGCGGCCATCGAGGAACTGTACGCCGCGCCCGGAGGCGAGACCGTTTACTAGCCGCTATTGCCGACGCGCCACCCAGACCCCCTCCGCACCGGCCAGCAGCTCGAGGTCAGGCGCCGAGGGGGTCGCTCCTTCCCCGACCACACGCAGGCCGGGAAGCGTCACCCTGGCCGCTTCCCGGACCCAGTGCGGATCGCCGGCGGCGGTGGGCCCGAGGACCACGCCACGCAATTGTCGGGACCTCACCGGAATCGCACCGCCCCGGACGAGGCTGAGCCCCGGGCCTGGCTTCGTCGCTTCCGGCGCGTTGACCCCCACGATGTGCACCGCACCGAGCTCCTCGGCCAGCGCCTCCCACGACGCGACGGGCTCCCCGACGAGCGCCACGTAGCCGCCGGCACCCGCGAGCCCGAGAAACGCGGCCATGGCAGCCGCATTGAGTCTGGTGGCGGCGCCCGCCGCCGGCCCGGCACCGAATTCGGCGACGCCGCCCCGGATCAAATAGATGCGCCCGCACTCCATGCACCCCAGCTGCCCGCTCTCGACCTGCCGATTGGCGACGCCATCCGGCAGGAGGACGAGCACGTGCTCCTCGTGATCGGCGGGGCACCGCAGGATGTCCGTCAGCTCGATGAACATCGACTCACGGGCGGAACACGACCCAGGAGAGCTTCCCCTCCTCGACGACCACCCGCCGGAACACGCGGTCCGCGCCGATCTGCACGCCGAGCACGTAGGTCCCGGGCGGCACATCACCCACCGCGAAGTGTTCTCCGTACAACGGGTGCGGGTGATTCTTCTCTCCGTAGGTCTCTGCGAACGAAAACGGGGTCTCGGGCGGCTCCGGCTTCGACAACCCGTAGATCCTGGTCTGCGGGATCGCCTGCCCCGCCGAGTCGAATACCTGCCCCGCGATCACGCCGGTGCCGGGCAGCGGCGCAATCCAGAGCTCGGGGTTGGTGGTGAACGGCGGGAATCGCTGAAGCGAGTCGACGACCATGTCCACGTCCTCGGTCGGCGCCGCGTGCACCTCGAGGTGCAGGTGATCGTTGGTGGCGCGACCGGTATTGCCCACCCGGGCGATGAGTTGACCGGCCTGAACCTGCTGCCCCACCCGTACCGCCAGACTCGAGTTGTGGTAGTACACGGAGAAGATGCGATACTGGCGGCCGTCCGCGGAGAGCGTGGGGTCGTGACGGATCGCCACGGTCTGGGCCCCGGCCTCCGCCGCGCCCGCGTACACCACCGTCCCCCCGCCGATCGCGAGCACCCGGGTTCCGTCGGGGTTGTTGAACTCGACCCCCTGATGCGGCTGGAAGTTGCCGCCCATCGTCGATCCGTAGCGGTACGTCTGATCGATATAGGAATTGTCCCCCAGATCGATCGGACGCTCGAACCAGGCCGTCTTCAGGTCCGCCGGCGGGTCGGCACTTCGGGAAGCGCGCGTGAAGCACGGGGTGGAATCGGCGACCGGACGGATGCCGCATGGGGATCCGCGCCAGCGTGCCGTGCCGATGGTGAGCCGATTGAGTGGGGGAAACGCACCGTACCCCCGCGACTGCGCCGACGGGCCGAGCGTCGAGAACTGAATGAGCACGGCGCCACGAAGCGTGGCGACCAGGATGCCGCGCTGGGCCAGCGTGATCCGCCGGATGTATTCGCTGGGCAGGATGCGGATGGCGCTGTCCGCCGGGCCCCTGGATGCCGGCCCGATCGAATCCACCAGCGCGAGCCAGTGCGCGCCGTCGTCGGTCGTCATCTGAATCCCGTCGGCCGTGGCGATCCAGGTCGTGTCTCCCCGGGTCACGATCCCGGCGGGTGCGACGTACTGCCACTCCGGTCCCAGTTCCTTCAGCGTCCAGTTGCGCCAGGTCCGGCCGTCATCGAGGGACAGGCCCCAGCCGTTGCCGACGGTGCCCGCCCAGACCTGCCCGCGCGGACCGAAGGCGATCGCGTGGACGAAGTCCCACGACAGGGAGGTCGCGCCCGTGTCGCTTCGGATCTGCTCCCATCCGGTGGCGCCCGGCCGCAAGACGAAGATGCCGTGCCCGTAGGTGCCGGCCCATACCGCGCCCCGGGCATCGCGCGCGAGGGTGAGCACGTGGACGCCCCAGCCGGCCGAATCGGGGAGGGGCGGCAGCGGCGACTGCGCGCGAAGTGCCGCGGGCGCCAGCAGGAGCAGCATGATCAGTCGGAGACGGGGCATCGGGACCGTCGGCGGTGAGGGGGACGGAGCGGAATTCACGCAGGACCGAGGCGAAGCCAGTCTACGTGGACGTGCGGCGGCCTGGTCGCGATGAAGGTCACCGCCTCGGCGACATCGGCCGGGCGGAGCATCCGGGCCCGTGGCGTGAAGCCGGGCCGCCGGTCGGGATCGACAGGATCCCACGCCGCCGTATCGGTCGGCCCTGGTGAGACCAGCGTGAACCGGAGACCGCTGCCCTGCGATTCCGCGACCAGCGCTTCATGAAGCCCCCGGACCGCAAACTTCGCCGCGCCGTAGGCCGCGTTCCCCGGAAGGCCCACGTGATCCGCGATGGAACCGATCGTCACGATCAAGCCCCGGCGGGCGGCGCGCATCGCGGGGAGGAAAGCCCGGAGCACGAGGAACGGGCCCCGCACCCCGATGTTTACCTGGTTGTCGAAGTCGGCCAGTTTGGTGGCGTCGAACGGCGCGAGCAGGAAGCTGCCCGCATTATTGACGAGCAGGTCGGGTGTGCCGACCGCGGCCTGCACCCGACCGGCCGCGCGCGCCACCTGGTCCTGGTCGGTGACGTCGCAAGGCAGGTCGAGGCGCCGCCCCTCCGTGCGGTCCGCGAGGGAGCGCGCGAGTCGCACCACGGTCGCCCCCTCACCAAGCAACGCATCCGCGATGGCCGCGCCGATGCCTCTCGATGCGCCCGTGACCACGGCCACTTGCCCATCGAGTCGGCTCAGATCGACCCCGGCGCGCCGTGCACCAGGCGCAGGAACTCGTCCCGCGTCTTGGGGTCGCTCCGAAAGGCGCCGAGGACGGAGCTCGTCACCGTCCGCGAATTCTGCTTCTCGACACCGCGCATCATCATGCAGAGGTGCGCGGCCTCGATCACCACGCCCACACCCCGGGGCCGCAGGACGTCCATGATAGCCTCCGCGATCTGGTCGGTGAGCCGCTCCTGCACCTGGAGGCGCCGGGCGAAGACCTCCACGACTCGAGGAAGCTTCGAGAGGCCGAGGATGCGCCCGTCGGGGATGTACGCGACGTGCGCGCGTCCGTAAAACGGCAGCAGATGATGCTCGCAGAGCGAGTACAGTTCGATGTCACGCACGAGAATCATGTTCTCGTGGGGTTCGTCGTACACGGCGCCACCCACGGCATCCTCCACGGACATCTCATAACCTCGCGTGAGCCAGCGGAGCGCGGCCTCCACGCGAATGGGCGTCCGGGCAAGCCCGGGACGGGTGAGATCCTCCCCGAGCCCTTCGAGAATGGCCCGCACATGGGGTTCGAGCGGGGCCTCACGCGCCTTCATAATCGACATAATTCCTCGGAGTCTCCCAGAGTCGGATCCGACGCAGCCGGCCGGCGGGAATCACCGGGGCGAGCGCTTCCCAGCAGAAGACCGCGATGTTCTCGGCCGAGGGCAACCGGTCGCGGAACCATGGTACGTCGAGATTCAGGTTGCGGTGGTCCAGAACGCCGGCCACCCGCTTTTCGGCCAGGCGGCTCAACTCGGCGATGTCCACGACGTAGCCGGTGTCGGGATTGATTTCGCCCTCGACGGTCACGTCAAGCTCGTAATTATGGCCGTGATAGTTCGGATTGTTGCAGGGTCCGAAGGTGGCGCGGTTCCACTCCTCCGACTTCGAAGCGTTGTGGAGTCGGTGTGCGGCATTGAAATGGATCCGCCGCGTGACGGCGCTCCTGGGCATGAACGGTCTCCCCGCGAGGATGTCAGGAAGTTGGGCACCTCGGGGACGGCGTCAAGCTCCCGGGTGAGACGGGCAGAAACGCGGCGCGCCGGCCGCAAGGCCGGCGCGTAGAAGATGGACGGCAACGGGAAGGGTCTATTGAAGCCCAATGAGAATGCTCGGCGTCCTCACCCTGGCGTCGGTCTTCCCCCGGGGGGCGTGACTTCGGCCTCAGTATCTGGACCCTTCATCGGACCTGTTGGCTCAATAACGTGTCTCCCCGTTGCCATCCAACGGTGCTAAGATAGGAAGCCGTCACGACCCCGTCAACGACTTGCGGAGCCCGCAACATGTCGCCGACACTGTCGCTGCTGATCGCTGTCGTATCACTCGCGCTTTGGCTCCTGTTCGGGTTCCTGCTGCCGGTGAGCGTCGGCGCGATTCATCTCCTGCTGGCCGTCGCGGTTATCCTGCTCATCCGGTGGTGGGCACTTCGCATGCCCCGGGCGTGACTGCTCACGCAGGGCGAATGGGGAACAGTTCGCGGCGACGTCAGATCTCCCAGTTCGAGAAGATCACTCCGTCAGCGGGCGCCGGTTCCGGATATCCGTCGAGCGTCATCCGCAGGTCCGTCCAGAACGCCTGGTAGCCTCGATCCACCAGCCGACGGTACGCCGCCACATAGGCAGTCTGGCAGCGGATCGCGATCCGCTGCACCCGCTCCGCCGCCGCCGCCGCGCTTACCGCCTCCAATACGGCATCGAAGTCGTCCAGCGTCTCCGCCACCACCTTGAGCACACGCACGTCCTCGCGCGATCGCCCGTCCGCCAGCGCGGCGGCGTGCCAGACCGCGAACGCGCGAAGCCGCTCACCGGCATACACCAGCGACGTGTCGCCGAGGCCGAGGTCGCGGGTCAGCAGGATCTCGCGCGAGAAATCGAGTCCCGGCACCTGACGATCGCAGAGAGCGCGGCAGGCCGCTACCACTGGCTCGACCGGGCCCCGGAGCCGCGAGAGGCGACCCGCGTCCGGCGCGCCGCGCCGGCCGGGCTCGCGCGTAACCGTCACGGTGAGGTGCCCGGGCACGAAGCCCAGGCGGCTGTAGAAGCCGATGTTCTCCACGGTGCGCGGCATCGTCTCGAGCCCGATCGTCGTGGCGCCTTCGGCGCGGAGCCGATCCACGCCGGCCAGCACGATGGACTTCCCAAGCCCCTGGTTCTGCCGGTCGGGGCGAACCGCCAGGGGTCCCATCCAGCCTTCCCGGCCGGAACGATGGACGATGTTGAAGGCGATGATCTCACCGGCGCCGTCGCGCCAGACCATCGCACCGCCGCCGGCGCCCTCGATCGCGTAGCGCCAGACCAGCGGATTCAGGTGGGGCACGCGCACCCCCGGCATCCCGTCCCGGCGGTATCGATCAGTGAAGGCCTCCGCGAACACGCGGTTCAGCGGCTCGATATCCTCGGGCCCCGGCGTCTCGGGTCCGATGAAGCGACGGTCAGGCCGCCACATCGTGGGCTCCGACCTCCTGTGCGTCCTCCTGCACCACGGAGACCCGGCGTTCCTCGTCCAGCCGCACCCGGATGATCCGGTCGAAGCCCTCGCGCACCGCCTCGATGTGCGTGATCAGGATGACTTGAGGGAAACGGTCCGCCAGGCTGCGCAGCAGGTTGAGCACCGACGCACGGCGCTCCTCGTCGAGTGAGCCGAAGATCTCGTCGAGGACCAGGAGCGAGAGCGGCTGCCCTGCCCGCTCGGCGATCATCTGGCTGATCGCCAGGCGCAGCGCGAGGTTCGCTACGTCCTCCTCCCCGCCGGAGATCACCGGCTTGATTTCACCGTCCTCGAGCACGGCCGGCACATAGCTCTCGTCGAGCTCGAGATCGGTGTACCGGCCATTGGTGAGGTCCAGCAGGAACACAGAGGCAAGCTCAGAGAGATCCGGCCGAAGCGTGGCATTGAGGTCCGTGCGGAGATCGGTCAGCGCGCGGTCAAGCTCCTGCGCCAGAAGCAATTCCCGCTCCGCGACCTTCGCTTCTGCCTCGCGCGACGCGCGGTCCGCGCGGCGCCGGGCAATCCCACGACCGGATTCCTCCGCGGTCGCTCGTTCGCCCCGGGCCTCGACCAGCCGCAGTTCCGAAACGCGCCGGGCATCGTTCGCGACTTCGGCTGCCTCGCGCGCCGCTTCGAACGCGGCCGACGAGAATCCGAGCTCCGACTGGTGGCGGCGAAGCGCCTGGAGCGCTCCCTCGCGCTCGGACAGGTGTCGCTCGGCGGCTTCGGCCTCCGGGATCAGCAGTTCGGCGCGCTCCGCTGCGCCCCGCAACCGCTCGGCCAGGAGCGCCTTGGGCTCCAGTTCGCCGAGCAGCCGTCGCACTTCCTGGTGGCGGGCCTGGTCGTAGGCCGCGCCGCTTCCGGCGAGCGCCGCCTCGAGCTCCGAGACCCGCTGCGCCAGTTGCTGCCGCCGCTCGACGAGGCGCGCGGCCTCCTGGAGCTGGAGTTCCAGCCGGCCCAGCTCCGCCGCGACCTGGGTCGCCTCCTGTTCCGCCTGGTCCCGGCGCCGGTCCAACTCCGTGAGCTCGGCCGGCTCATCCTCCAGCTGCTCGATCCGCTGGCGGTAGAAGTTGCCGTTGAAGAGCACGTCCTGGAGCTGTCGGTCCAGCACGCCGAGCACGACCTCGAAGTCGGCGCCGAGGGGCCGGGCGCAGGTCGGGCAGGCGCCTTCGTGTCCTGCTGCGACAATGCGCTCCTGCTGCTCCTTCAGCTCCTTGTATTGATCCAGGAGTGTCTGCCGCTTGGTCCGGGCGTCCTGCAGGTCGCGCACCCACGCCGTGCGCCGCTCCTCCACCTGGTCGCCGATCCGCGCGAGCGCCTCGCGGCTCTCCGCCACGCGGGCGCGGGCCGCCTGGAGGACCTCCTCTCCCGGCAGTCGGGCAATCCGCTGTTCGTGCTCCTGGAGGCTGGCCCGAACTTCCTCGAGCTGTGCGGCGCCGGTCGCCCGGCGGGTCGAGGCCTCCGCGCCCTGATCGAGTGCCTGGCGCTCCGCCCGGAGCGCCGCCAGCGGCGCGAGCACCTTCTCGAACTCCGCCAGGCGACTCCGGGCAGTGAGCGCCTCCGCGAGCTGCCGGTCGAGCGACTGGAAACGCTCGCGTGCGGCGCCGACCTGGTGCTCCGCGAGGCGGATGTCGCCGTCGAGCGACTGTACCGACTCGCGCAGGTGCAGCATCGCTTCCCAGCGCGGGCTTACCTCGGACCAGCGTTGCTCCGCCGCCTCACGGGCCGCGCGGGCCGTCTCCTCCTGCGCGGCCGCGGCCGCGATGAGCGCCGCCGCTGCCTGCTCCTCCACATCGAGCTGGGCCGCATCCGGCAAGCCCGACTGCAGAGCCTGGACGCGCGCGCGCAGCTCGCTGCGAGTCACCTTCAGCCGGTCCTGGGCAACCCGCAGGCGCTCATACCCGAGCACGCGCGAGAGAAACTGGGCCCGCTCAGGCGCGGAGAGCTGGGCCATGACCGCAAGTTCCTTCTGGCCGGTGAAGTAAGTGTTGAAGAACTCGTCCCGGCTCATGCCGAGGAGGCGTGTCAGACGCTCGGTCACGGTCCCCAGGCTGTTCGCGATCGGCTCAGGATCGCCGTTCTGGTACAACTCGGCGGTATTGAGCCCGCGCACGACGCGGTAGTGATGGGCCCCCAGCGCGAAGTCGAGCTCGACCCGCACCGGGGAGCGCGGCGGCGCTCCGCGACGGCGAATCGACTCCCGGGTGCCTCGCGCGGCCGGCGTGCCGTAGATCGCGAAGGCGATCGCCTCCAGCAGGGTGGTTTTCCCCGCGCCGTTGGGGCCGATGATGCCCGTCAGCCCGGCGCCGAGGGAAAGCTCGGTGTCCTCGTGCTGCCGGAAGTTGACGAGGCGGAGCCGATGAATCTGCATCAGCTCTCCACCCCGTCGGTGGCTGCAGCCTCCACGAGTGCGGTGCCTGCCCGTACGAAGGCGGCGCGATCCACCTCGGCCGGGAGCGGACGGCGGGCGAGGTAGTCCGCCACGATCTCCGGGAGCGTCTGCCTGCGGCCGGGGGCGCCAACGCCGATGGTCCGTACCGGTTCCGGGCGGCGGAGGTCGAGGTGGAAGTGGAGCGCCTCGGCCTTCCACTCGCGGATGGCCGCGTGATCCAGCTGCCGGGCGACATGGCGCGGGACGTCGTGCACGACGAGCCGCACCACCTGGTCGGTGATCCCACCTGGCGTTCCCGCGACGCGCTCCGAAATCCGCGACTGCAGCTCCTCCGGCCCGAGGCCGGCCCCGTGGAGCGCCGGCAGATCGATCACGCGCCGGGCGAGCTCGACTGCGCGGGGCTCCGCGCGTCCGCTTTCGAGATCCACGAGCAGCCAGCCCTTGCCGGCGGCGCCGCGGCCGGCCTCTTCCCGCAACTCGCCCCATGGATTGGTGCTGACGTAGTCGAGCGAACCCGCGTACCAGGCGCGGGGGCCGAGCTGCGTGCGCACATGGTAATGACCGAATGCGACGTAGCTCCATCCACCGGACCCGAACTCGTCGGGGCGCACGACCGCGCCGCCGTACTCCACCGCGCTCCGGTCCGCCGGGAACACTCCCTCGACCTCGCCGTGCGCAACCAGCACCTGAAATCGCTGGGGACCCGCGGGCTCGAGCGCGATCCGCTCGCCGGACACGAGCGCTTCGTGGGGCACCGCGAGCACACTGAGGTCGAGCGGGGAATAGACCAGGCGCCGCGCCTCATTGGCCGCGACATCCACGCCCAGTTCCTCGAACAGCCGCAGAATCGAGCCCGTCTCCGTCGAGCGGGGCGTGTCGTGATTCCCGGCGATCAGCACGACCGGCGCGCCGGGCAGCGCCTCACGAAGCCGCTGCACCTGCTGGAACGCGAAAACGATAGCGGCGTTGGTCGGACGCACTGAATGGAAGAGATCCCCCGCGATCACGACCACATCAGGCCGGGTGGTGATCACGTCATCGATGGCCTGCCGGAACGCGTGGGCCACGTCGGCCTCGCGCTGATTGATGCCGGCGGAGGTCTGGCGATGATACTGGCGGAACCCGAGGTGGAGATCCGCGAGGTGGGCGAGTTTCACGGCTTTGAGAATGGCCGCCCCCGGGCGGCGAGGCAAGGCGCTACGAGGTGTAGGGATCGGAGGCGGTGCGGAGGGGCGGAACGCCGGCGCGACGCGACACGAGCTCCGGCTCGACGCGCCGGCCAAGTGCGGCGGCAAAGAATCGGACGGGGTCTTCGGGCCGGGCGCGTCGGGTGGCCGCGAGGGCCCGCCGCACGTCCGCTTCACGGCGCCCGGCCACGAGCTCCCGCACCGCATCCGTCGCGAGCCGTGGCGCCAGCGTGCGTAGCTGCCGCACGACCGCCTCGGGGAACGGCAAGTCGGGCGCCGGCGGAAACCGTTCAACGCCCTCCCGGCCCGACAGGGCCGCGGGCCGGGGGAATCGGGCGAAGATGGGCTGCGTGAAATGCGGGTGCCGGATCATGATCTCGCCTTTCGGCAGGGTGGCGAGCTTGATCCGGGTGGCGGGCGAGAGAGTCGCGTACGCCGGGAGCGCCAGCTCGTCCGCATCCATGCGGCCGTAGAGGGCCGTCCCGGCGTTGCCCACGACGCGCCGGAGCACCTGCGACCGGAACTGTTGCGCGGAGAACAGCACGAGACCGAGATAGCGGCCGCGCTCCGACAGGTCGAGCAGCATCTTCCGCACGTACGTGTCGGGCCCGTCGGCAGGCGCGTACTTGTTGAGCTCGTCCACGAACACCACCACATGGTCCACACCGAGGTCCCGCCGCTCAAGGTGCTCCCGGAGCTTGGACACGACCCGCGCGAAGACGAGGTCCTGGGCCAGCGGGTCCACCCCGGCGACATCCACCACGTAGACGCCGCGATCGTCGAAGTGACCCCACGGCAGGTCGCTGGCTTCGCCGTCGTCGGTGACCAGCCCCTTGGAGCGGGTGCTGATGTTCCCCAGCCGGTTCCGGACCTTCCGGATCGTGGCGATGTGATGTGTCCGCCAGATCTCTCCCCTGCCCGCCGCTTCCAGGTGATCGAACACGGCAACGAAGAGCTCGTCGAGATCGGCGAAACTCAGCACCTCGAACGGCCGGCTGCGGAGCTCCGGTGCGTTGAATGACTTGCCGACCACCCGGTCCGCGAGGAAATCGATGAAGGCGTCCGCCTTCGCGTCGAGATCGTCCCGCTGGAGAACGACTTCCGCGAATTCGAGGACCTCGCGGAGGCCCCAGGCGAGCGGTTCCGTGGTGTCGGAAAGGCCGGGATGGCTCCGCAGGGTGTTGAGATTCACCCCGTCGGGCTTGAACGGTGCGAAGCAGCGCATCCGTTCGAACGGTACTGGATCGAGGCCGAGCCGTTGATACAATGCGCGATCCGCCGCGTCGAGCTCGGCTGGCTGGTCCAGGAAGCAGAGATCGGGGCCCTTGACGTTGAAACAGACGGCGGCAACCGATCCCTTGTGGGCCGGGAAAGTCTGGAAGATGCTCGACAGGAGGAACGTGATCGCGCTGGTCTTGGTCGCCAGCCCTGACACACCGGAAATATTCAGGTGCGCCGCTTCCGGCCCGAGGAGGAACTCCGCGTCGAGGAGGATGGGGGCCGTCAGGCCTCCGCCCGTATAGACGCCGATCGGGATCCCCGTGGCCTGGGTGCCGTCGGCATACGCGGACATCCTGAGGGCGACCCGGATGTCCTCATCTTCCGCGAGATGAACCTCACCCAGTGGGACGGGCTGCAGCGGTTCCTCCGGCACCTGGCGCAGCACCGAGGCGGTGTAGAGCCGGATTTCAACGCGATCAGACCCCTGGTTCCCGCCGGCCGGATCACCCGCCGCGCCAATGACGGCGTCGAGCGGGCGGGCGAGGTCCGCGTACGCGACGCCATCGGTGACCACGCCGTACACCGTGCGGCCCGGCGCGTCGGTCCGCACCACCGATCCGATCCCAACCGGGGATTCGCGGGCGGTCCAGAAATGAAACTGGTGCGGAGTGGAGGGCCGGAGCTCGGTGGCGACGATACGGCCGATCGGCGGAGGGGGCTGCATGAGGTTGAATGATAACGGGAGACGGACGGGGAGGACGGGCGGTCCGGAAGCGCTCAGGTGGGAACGAACGGGGGCACCGCGGTGAGCCAGAACCCGGCAAGCCGCCGCTTGTGATCGAGTTCAACGATCAGGTGATCCGCCACCCGCACGGGCGCGACCTCCCGCCGGGTGCCGATCCGCAGGTGGAAGACACTCTCGTCGAGGTTCGTGGCGAGCGACAACGTCGAGTCCACCTCGAGCGAGGCCACCCCGGGACGCGCCGGCCGCGCGGGGACCACCACACGCCCATTGGACGCGTCAGGCGGCGCCAGCTCGGGCACCACGCTCACTTCGGGCCATACCACGACGTCGAGCCCGCACACTACTCCCTGCGCGACGTCCACGACCGCCACCGAGCCCTCGTCGTCCGCCAGCTCGACGCTGCCGTCGAGCCCGCCGGCTCCCTCCTCCACTTGAAAGCCGCCCGACAGGATGTCGGTCTCGGGATCCCAGTGCCAGGCGATGCCTGGGAGGGGTCCCGCGAGCGGCTCGATCCGGGTTTCGACCGTCATCGGTCGCCTCAGGCGGCCCGGGCCGCCGTCAGCGTGCGGACCAGCCGGAGCACCCGATCGAGGGCGGCCTGTAGGTCCTTGTCGGAGGTCGCGTAGCTGAGCCGGACCCAGCGGTCGTCCCCGAAGGCCGCACCCGGCACCAGTGCCACACCCTCCTGCTGCATCAGGTGCTCGCAGAAACTCACCCCGCCGCCGCCCGGGCCGGTCAGCCCATCCACCCGGAAGAAGAAGTAGAAGGCCCCGTGCGGCTCGACGAATTCGACCCCGGGCGCCTCCTCCCGGAATCGGCCGACGAGATAGTCGCGCCGGCGGCGGAATGCCGTCACCATCCGGTCCACGTCGGGCTCCACCCGCTCGTCACCGAAGGCGGCCGCGGCCGCCCACTGCGCCGGATGATTCGCCCCCGTGGTCGTGTGGGACTGGAGCGCGGCCATGGCCTTCGTCACGTGAGCAGGCGCGAGCGCCGCGCCGATGCGCCATCCGGTCATCGCGTAGGCCTTGCTGGCGCCATAAATGACCACCGTGCGCTCGAGCAGCTCGTCGGGCAGGTCGAGGAAACTCGGCGCCGGCCCCGCGCCGAAGTGGATCCGGCGGTAGATCTCGTCGGCGATCACCCAGACGTCGTGCTTGCGCGCCCACTCGGCGATCGCGCGGAGCTCGGCGAGGGTGTACACCGCGCCGGTCGGATTGCACGGGGAACAGAGGATCACTCCACGCGTCCGCGTGGTGGAATGCCGGTCGAGATCCCGGGCGCTCACCTTGAGCCCCCACTCGATATCGCCAGGGACGAGGACCGGTTCCGCGCGCGTGAGGTGCACGATCTGCGGGTACGATACCCACGCGGGGGCCGGAATCAGCACCTGGTCTTTCGGTCCGAAGAGGCTGAAGCACGTGTTGAACAGCGATTGCTTCGAGCCGGAGCTGATGAGAATGTTGTCGGGATTGACTGCGCGGCCCGCGCTGAGCAGCGAAAGGTGCCGCGCGATGGCGATCCGGAGTTCGGGAACGCCCTGGTTCGGCGGGTAGCGTGTCATGCCCCGCTGAATCGCCTGGATGCCGGCCTGCGCGATGACAGCCGGTGTGTCGAAGTCCGGTTCGCCGATGCTCAAGTCGAACACGTCCTCGCCGGCCGCCTTGCGGCGCCGGCATTCGGCGCTGATCGCCACGGTTTCCGAGGGCGTGAGATGAACGAGGTTCAGCGAGAGCGGATCGGGCATCGTGGGTTCCGGAGCGGGGGACACGGGGAGCGAGTCGAAAACTCCCTCGCAGGCATGTCGATGTCAACCGGTGCGAGTGGCGCGCGTGGCGCGGCCAGCATAGCTTCCGGGCCCTGCAGTCCGGCTTTTTGACAACCGAGGGCCCCGTGTCCGAGTCCGAATCATTCGCCGCGCTCGCCCAGATGGGCGACGCGGCCGCCACCGTTGAGCGCGGCCACAATCTGGTGGCCGTTATCCCACCCGCCGCCGCCTACGCCGGGCCCGCGATCGCGGCGCTCGGCCGCCGGCTGGCAGCCACTCCCGGATCGCGGGCCCTGCTCCTCACCCCATCGGAAACGATCGCCGACTGGGCCGCCGTGTGTTCCCGCGCAGCCGGTGATCACGTGCGCGTCCTCGCCAGCACCGCTGCGGCGCGGGCGGCCCGGCAGCTCCGCGCGGGGACGGTAGACCTGCTGATCACTCCTCCGGAGGTCGCCGTCGAACTCACGCGCCGATCGGTGCTCAAGGCGGAGGCGCTGCACGCGCTCATCCTCGCATGGCCGGAACAGTGGGCCGAAGACGACACCCTGGTCGCGATCATGCAGGATGCTCCGAAGGATGCCCAGCGCCTGGTGTGCACCGCACGGCCCGAGACGGTGACGGGCCTGGTCGAGCGGTATGCGCGGAAGGCGCTGACGGTCGGGGCGCCGCCGGCAGGGGCGCCCGCGCTCGCGCCCGCCGGCCCTGTCCGTACGGTCATCGTGCCGTGGAGCCGCCGCAGCGCCGCCCTGGCCGAGGTCGCAGACCTGCTCGATCCCGCGTCGATGGAGGTCTGGTGTCTCGACGAGGCCGGGGCCGCGGAGGCGCGTGCCGCGCTCGCCGGCCGCGAAGCGAATGCCGTCGTCGGGACTGCGGTCCGGGGCGGTGCGGAGCTGGTCGTTGCGTATGATCCGCCGACACCGGCGTGCCTGCGGGAGCTCCTCGCCGCGGGCTCCGTGGTGTTGCTGGCCTCGCCGGTGGCCGAGCCCTACCTGCGCCAGATCGCCGCGCCGGACCGGCCCCTCCGGCTGACCGGTGCCGCGGACGCGGCGCAGAGCGTCGCGGCGACCCGCCGGGCTGCCATCGCCACCGTGCTGGATCGGGGCGTGCCGGACGCCGGGCTGCTCGCCCTCTCCCCGCTCCTCGAACGGTACGACCCGGCGATGGTTGCCGCCGCCCTGTACGATCTCTGGCGCGGCGGAGCCCAGACGGTGGAGCACACCGCACCGCAGGAAGCGGCGCAAACGGCCGCGACCGGCAAGGTGTGGGTCGGGATCGGGAAGAAGGAGGGGGCGTCCGCGAACGACCTGGTGGCGGTGCTGACGAAAGAGGTCCGCGTGGACCGCTCGGTCATCGGGCGTATCGAGTTGCGCGAGGGTTTCTGCCTCGTGGAACTGCCGTCCGGAATGGTGGAGCGGGTTGCGAGCGGACTCGACGGCCGGATGATTCGGGGCCGGAAAGTCACGGCGCGCGCGGACCGCGGCGCGGTGCGGCCGAAGGGCCGGCCTACTTCCGGCGGTTCACGAGCTCCTTGAGGGCGGTGCCCGGCCGGAACGCCGGCACCGTGCACGCCCGGATGCTGATCGTCTTGCCGGTGACGGGATCGCGGCCGGTGCGGGCGCGCCGGGCCCGCGTCTCGAAGCTGCCGAATCCGGAGATCTGCACGGTCCCGCCGCGGCGGAGTTCCGCGGCCAGGATGCCGTCCTGGCCGAAGAACGTTTCGACAATCTCGCTCGCGCGCGCCTTCGAAAGATCGAGTCGCTTCGCGGCCGCCCCGACCAGCTCCGATTTCTTCACGACGGACTCCTCGCACCGCAGGCAGGGTCCCGGCGACGCGCGCGGGAAATCGAGGCGCACAATATCGCCCGCCCGTGCGCGGTGCCGCAAGAGCGCGCCGTCGACGCTTGACCCGTTCCCGGGACTGAAGTAACCTCACCCGCCCCTGCATGGGAGACCGGTGGATGTTCCATGGCAGTCGACCCGGCTCGATCGAAGTGATCGCCGGCGTCATGTTCAGCGGCAAGAGCGAAGAGCTGATCCGTCGGGTGCGGCGCGCGATCATCGCGCGGCGCAAGGTGCAGGTGTTCAAGTCGCATCTCGACGCGCGCTACGCGGGCCTGTACCGCATCAGCAGTCACGACGGGCTCGAGATCGACGCGGTCCCGGTGGATACCGCGGGCGAAATCTTCCGGCTCGTCCGCCCGGAATCCGAGATGGTCGCGATCGACGAGGCGCAGTTCCTGGATCCCGAAATCGTGGACGTCACGTCCACCCTTGCCGCGCGCGGGGTGCGCGTCGTCCTCGCGGGCACCGACACCGACTTCCGGGGCGAGCCCTTCGGCCCGATGGGCGCCCTGATGGCGATCGCCGAGCTGGTGGACAAGCTCCGGGCCATCTGCGTGGTCTGTGGCGATCTCGCCTGCCGCAACCAGCGGCTGATCGACGGCCGCCCCGCCAGGTACGATTCCCCCACCATCATGATCGGGGGCCGCGAGAGTTACGAGGCCCGCTGCCGCCATTGCCACCGCGTGCCCCGCGCGGACGAAGACCAGACCGCCCTGCTATGATCGTCGCGCTGACCGGCAACGTCGCAGCCGGCAAGTCCACCGTCGCCGCGCTGTTCCGCCAGTGGGGCGCCGCCGTGCTGGACGCCGACCAGGTGGTGCGCGACCTCCAGCGGTCCGGCACCCCGGTGTACCGCCGCATCGTCGAGCGGTTCGGGCCCGGCATCGTGGACGCGCACGGCGAGCTCGACCGGCCGGCCCTCCGGCGTCTGATTCTGGCCGACGCCGCCGCGCGCGCCGACCTCAACGCGATCGTGCATCCGGCGGTGCGCGCCCAGCGGGAGGGCCTGGTCGCGGCCGCGCGCGCGGGCGGGGCCCGCATCATCGTGGCCGACATTCCGCTCCTGTTCGAGGCGTCCGATCCGGCCGAGTACGATGCCGTCGTGCTGGTCGATGCGCCCGCATCGCTCCGCCGCCAGCGGCTGGTGACGATGCGAGGCCTTCCGCCCGAGGATGCGGACCGCCTCATCGCGGCGCAGCTGCCGAGCGAGGGCAAGCGGCGCCGCAGCGATTTCGTCATCGACAACGACGGGGACCGGATGCAGCTCGAGCGCCGTACGCGCGACGTCTGGCTCGCGCTGGAAGCCCGCGCCGTCGCTTGATTTCGGCGGCCGGTCCGTCTATCCTCTCCACCGCCCATCTTTCCAGGAGCCCGCGTGTCCAAAGTGCCGGCCGACCTCCTCTACACCGCCGACCACGAATATGTGAAGAAGACGGCCGACGCGGCGGTCGTGCAGATCGGCATCACCGATTACGCCCAGGGCGAACTCGGTGACGTGGTGTTCGTGAACCTCCCCAAGGTCGGCGACAGCTTCACTGCCCACGCGGTGTTCGGCACGATCGAGGCCGTGAAGGCCGTGTCCGAGCTGTACTGCCCCGTGCCCGGGGCTGTCGTCGAGGTGAACACCGCCCTGGATGCGGACCCCGCGGTGGTAAATCGCGATCCGTACGGCGAGGGCTTCATGATCAAGCTCCGCGTGACCGACGCGGGGGCCCTGTCCTCCCTGCTCACGCCGGAGGCCTACAAGTCCCACATCGGCGAGTGACGCCGATACCGAGGTCCTGACCCGATGGCTGCCAAGGCAAAAGCGCCCGCCGCGACGCTCGCGGGGGTGATCGCCACCGACCGCTTCGTCTCCCGCCACATTGGCCCCCGCCCCGAAGAGATCGCCTCGATGCTCGAGGTGGTCGGATACCGCTCGCTGGATGCGTTCATCGATGCGGTCGTACCGGAGGACATCCGGCTGCGCCGCCCGCTCGCGCTGCCGCCCGGCCGCACCGAACGCGAGGTGCTGCAGGAACTCCGCCGCATGGCGGCCCAGAACGCGGTATTCCGCTCCTACATCGGCATGGGCTATCACGGCTGCTTCACGCCACAGGTGATTCAGCGCAACGTCCTCGAGAACCCTGGCTGGTACACGGCCTACACCCCGTACCAGGCGGAAATTGCGCAGGGCCGGCTCGAGGCGCTGCTGAATTTCCAGACCATGGTGGCGGATCTCACCGGTCTCGAGATCGCCAACGCGTCGCTGCTGGACGAGGCGACGGCTGCCGCGGAGGCGCTTCACCTCACCGTGGCGATGGCCAATGCCCCCGGCACCCCGGTCTTCCTCGTCGATGATCGGTGCCACCCGCAGACGATCGCCGTCGTCCGCACCCGCGCCGAGGCGCGCGGAGTGCAGATCGTGGTCCAGGACCCGGAGCAGTTCGCCTTCGGTCCTGGAGTCGTCGGCGCCCTGGTCCAGTACCCGGCCACCGACGGCGCCATCCGAGATCACCGCGCGCTCTGTGAGCGGGCCCACGCGGCAGGCGCTCTCGTGACGGTCGCGACCGACCTGCTGGCCCTCACGTTGCTCACGCCGCCGGGAGAATTCGGCGCGGACATCGCCATCGGCAACAGCCAGCGGTTCGGCGTGCCGATGGGCTACGGTGGCCCGCATGCCGCCTTCTTCGCGACGCGCGAGGCGTACAAGCGGCACCTGCCGGGCCGCATCATCGGCGTCTCCAGGGACGCGGAGGGGCGGCCCGCGCTCCGCATGGCGCTGCAGACCCGGGAGCAGCACATCCGGAGGGACAAGGCCACGAGCAATATCTGCACGGCGCAGGTGCTCCTCGCCGTGATGGCCAGCATGTATGCCGTGTACCACGGGCCGGAAGGCATCACCCGGATCGCCGAGCGCGTCCACAGCCTCACCGTGCTGCTCGCCGCCGCGTTGCGCCGGCTGCGCTACCGCATCGTGCACGAGGCGTTCTTCGACACGCTGTGCGTCGAGGTCGAGAGCTGGGCGCTGCCGCGGCTCCTGGACCACGCGCGCGCCCGGCGGATCAACCTGCGGCCGCTGGGGCCGACGCAGGTCTGCGTGGCGCTCGACGAGACCGTCACGCTGGACGACCTGGCGGATCTCATCGCCACGTTCTCCCTCAACGAGGCGCTGCCGTTCATGCTGAGCGACATCGGCGTGAAGGCCGAACGGGCGATCCCCGCCGGCCTCGCGCGGACGTCGCCGTTCCTTACCCATCCCGTGTTCCACCGGCACCGGTCGGAAACGGAAATGCTGCGCTACCTCCGGAAGCTGGAGGCCAAGGATCTCTCGCTCACCTCGGCGATGATTCCGCTGGGGTCGTGCACCATGAAGCTCAACGCGACGACCGAGATGATGCCCGTGGGGTGGCGCGAGTTCAACCGGCTGCATCCGTTCGCCCCGCGCGAGCAGGCCCAGGGCTATCAGATGCTCTTCCGGCATCTCGACGCCGCCCTCGCGGAAATCACCGGCTTCGCGGCTGTGTCCCTGCAGCCCAACGCCGGCTCCCAGGGCGAATACACGGGGCTGCTGGTGATCCGGGCCTTTCATCGGGCCCGGGGGGACCAGGCCCGCACGACGTGCCTCATTCCGATGTCCGCCCACGGCACCAATCCGGCGAGCGCGGTGATGGCCGGCATGACCGTCGTGCCCGTGAAGAGCGACGCCCGCGGCAACATCGACGTGGAAGACCTCCGCCAGAAGGCGGAGCAGCACCGGGACACGCTCGCCGCCCTGATGGTGACCTATCCGTCCACCCACGGCGTGTTCGAGGCGTCGATCCGGGAGATCTGCCGCATCGTGCACGCGCACGGCGGCCAGGTATATATGGATGGGGCCAACATGAACGCCCAGGTGGGCCTCTGCCGCCCCGGCGACATCGGGGCCGATGTCTGCCACCTCAACCTGCACAAGACGTTCTGTATCCCGCACGGCGGCGGCGGGCCGGGGATGGGCCCCATCTGCGTGGCGGCGCACCTGGCCCCGTTTCTTCCCGATCACCCGGTCGTGCCGCTCGGCCACGCGCAGAGCTGCGGAACGGTGTCGGCGGCACCCTGGGGAAGCCCCGCGGTGCTCCCCATTTCGTGGGCCTATATCGTGCTGATGGGACACGAAGGGCTCACCGAGGCGACCAGGATCGCGATCCTGAACGCCAACTACATCGCAAAACGCCTCGAGGGACATTTCGAGGTGCTGTACGCGGCCGAAAACGGCACCGTCGCCCACGAGTGCATCGTGGACATGCGCCCGTTCAAGGCCTCCGCGGGCATCGAGGTGGAGGACATCGCCAAGCGCATCATCGATTACGGCTTCCATCCGCCGACGGTCTCGTTCCCCGTGCCCGGCACCCTGATGATCGAGCCGACGGAGAGCGAGCCGCGCGCGGAGCTCGACCGGTTTGTCGATGCGCTGATCGCCATTCGCGGGGAGATTCGCGAAATCGAGGAAGGCAAGGCAGACCGGTCCAATAACCTGCTCACCAACGCGCCGCACACCCTGCAACGCGTGATCAGCGACGCGTGGAACCTCCCGTATCCGCGGGAGCGGGCCGGGTTCCCCACGGCGGCGACCCGGGAACACAAGTCCTGGCCGACCGTGGCGCGCGTGGACGGCGCGTGGGGCGACCGCAACCTCGTATGCACCTGCCCGCCGGTGGAGTCGTACGGGGCGTAACGCCGGTGCGCTGGACGCTGCTCCTCGACCCGGCCGGCCGGCCCGGCTGGCAGAACATGGCGCTCGATCAGGCCCTCCTCGACCTCGCGGACGCGGAGGGCCGCAGTTTTCTGCGGTTGTACCGGTGGATGCCGCACTGCCTGTCGCTCGGAAGGAACGAACCGGCGCTCCGCCGCTATGACCGCGAGGCGCTTGAGCAGCGGGGCCTGGACGCAGTTCGGCGGCCGACCGGAGGACGCGCGGTCTGGCACGCCGATGAACTGACCTACTCGGTGGCCACCCCCTGCTCCGCCTTCGGAACACCGGCCGCCTCTTACCATGCCATTCACGAAATGCTTGCCGGCGCGGTCCGGACGCTCGGCGCGCCCGCCCGGATCGCCCCGGCGCCCGCACGCGTCGCCGCGCTCGATGCCGGCGCCTGCTTCGCGAGCCCCGCCGGCGGCGAGGTGATGGTCGGGGATCGCAAGGTGGTCGGAAGCGCGCAGCTGCGGCAGGGATCCGCACTGCTGCAGCACGGTTCGCTCCTGCTGGGTGGCTCACAGGAGGTGGTCACGGCACTGACCA